>VGCJ01000045.1 GCA_016870035.1 Alphaproteobacteria bacterium | reverse complement strand
TAGGATACCTTTATTTATAATTGCATTTCGGTGAAGAATTATATAATCGATTTTAGATAAGATCATCAAGTATTTCTGTTTTCCATTTTTTATAGATTTTCTTAAAAAAAGGCTGTCTATTGCCTGGTCTTCTCTCAACATATCAAGTCAATTCTAGAGCGAAGGTTATAGTACGTCGTCAGGAAGTATTTATTTCAATTACATTAATTCAGAATTCATGACGATCATAAACTTTATACAGCTCCTTAGTTCAATAAATTGAAATCAATTTTCGAGAGAATTTTTTAGATATTTTAATTCAGTAGAGGTTTATGAATTTATTTCCTGAAATCTTAATTAATAATTCCAATTGCTTTGAGGGCCGGCAAAATTTCATCTTTAAGAATCACGATATCCCATCCTCTAAAAAAATTTCGTATTTGTGCGAAATAGTTCAAATCGGTTGAAATGAGATTATAGTCTTTTTCCTTTTCAGACTCGGATTTACGTAGTTTTTTGCGTTCAATTCAATGTGGTTTACCAAATCTCTAATGGTAGCATGACCCATATCCCATAATTGCTTTTTCTTTTTATTGCTTGGTCCTCGAATAAAAACTTTTGCCGTTTTAAATCGATATGAACATGATCGGGATGAGGGAGGATATGATCAATAGAATAATCTTTGTATTCTTTTTCTTTAACTCGCCCGTTCATAATGAATTTGTAATCATGCATTTTTTCTATAACTTTTTTATTTTTACAACACTCTGTGTAATCAATCTGATGGCTTGTCTTAATTAAAAACTGAAGAGCTTTTAGATCAACTTCAAAAGCACGTCCCTTTAATTTTTCAAGTAATGTTAGATAGACCATTCTCGGCGGCTCCTCTGTCTCACCATTTAGAGAAACAATGGCCTGTATGGATTGAGAAAATAGCTGATTGAATTGATCAAGTTTGACGAGTGGATTTTTAGTTTTTTGACCCTTTCGGGTGACCGTTCGGATTTCCGGATTTCCCCTTTTCAAAATGGGTCGCGTCTGGAGGCTTTCCATATCCCACATTATATATCCCTAAAGCAGCCATTTTTTTCTTCTGCATCTTGAGTCAATTTCGTCAAATCTCTGCAGAACTCTCCAAAAATTTAGAGGGGGATTTTTGAGTTGCTTCAATAAGCATGACCGAATTTCAACTCACAACAATCCGCACAACGAACAATAATAGTTGTTCGAGCCCTCTAAACTTTGAAGGTTTCGCAAATGAAAATCTTAATCGACACAGCTATGAATTGGTTGGCGATTTCTCTTCTATCTGGTAGACTATTTGTTCCAAATTGAAGAGAGGTTTTCAGCTTCGATTTCATTACGAGTGGGCTGATAAAAAGTTGTTGCTAAAAACGAACATAATGTCTGGAATTTGATGTATCGTGACAGGCTGTATTTTTGATTGCATGTAGTAGTCATTCCGAACCGTGGATTGTGGCATGGATAAATGTTTAACAAATCAGGAGGACAAAGAAGAGTTGATTGTGACGCTAAGCTGTGAAGACAGTGCATGTATTCTTAAGACAGAGAAGCGCACATTCCGCCGCATCACCTCAAAGTAATTTCCCTGTGAATTCCCTGTATTTTTTCAAAGCGACTTGATCTGGTTCAAGGCTGGTTTGTTCAGCGAGCGTTCACGGCGAGAACCCTAGGGGGAGAGTATGCGCTCTTATCCTTCCCTAGTTCTGGCTATTTTGGGAGCCTGTTTATTCCTCGTGCCCGCTTGGGCTGATGGGGCTGGACCGGCGTGCCTTTCTGATGCTGAATTGCGGGATTTAGTGAATTCGGGGCAGATTGTGCCCCAAATCTACGCTTTCCGGACAGCGCGCAACCAAACGGGCGGGGAGGTTGTTCGGGCGTCATTATGCCCGAAAGAGGCTGGATTGGTTTATATGATCACGACGCTCTCCAAAGACGGCAAGCTCAACCGGATTGATATTAGTGCGGTGACAGGCAAACCGCTCGCGCCCTAGGGATAGAATGATCTTCCATGCGTTTGTTAGTGGTCGAAGACGATCGGGATCTTAATCGGCAGCTTGTAAAAGCGCTGGGTCAAGCAGGCTATGCGGTCGACTCGGCCTTTGATGGTGAAGAGGGCCAGTTCCTCGGGGAGACCGAACCGTATGATGCGGTGATCTTGGATCTCGGCTTGCCCAAAATTGATGGTGTCAGTGTGCTTGAAGCCTGGCGTGTGACTGGGCGCAAAATGCCAGTTCTTGTTCTTACCGCGCGTGATGGCTGGAGCGATAAAGTTCGCGGCTTTGATGCGGGCGCTGATGATTATGTAACGAAACCTTTCCATATCGAGGAAATTCTCGCCCGCCTTCGTGCACTTGTACGACGTGCAACTGGCCATGCGTCATCGGATCTTGTTTGTGGTCCGATCAGAGTCGATACGCGTGCGGGGCGGGTGCTTGTTCATGGCGAGCCCATCAGGCTCACGTCGCATGAATATCGATTGATGTCTTATTTGATGCATCATATTGGTCGAATTATTTCCCGTACTGAGCTTGTCGAACATTTGTATGATCAAGATTTTGATCGTGACTCAAATACGATTGAAGTCTTTGTTGGTCGACTACGGAAAAAACTTGGTGTTGATGTTATCAAAACTATCCGTGGTCTTGGCTATTTGATCGAACCACCGACGACATTGTGATAGATTATGCGTCGTTCGTATTTTCCTTTTTCTCGCATTTCAATTGGTATCCGTCTTGTTGTGACATCCGTTTTGAGCAGCATCATCATTCTTGTTGGCGCTGCTTTTGTTTTATCGGAAATCTATCGGCGAGCGGCTGAAAGAGCTTTTGATGAAAGATTATATGTCTATATTCAATCGATGGCAGCGAGTATCGCCTCAAAAAACACAGCCAACGCTTATGATCCCTATGGATTAGGGGATCCTCGTTTTACATTACCCCTCTCTGGTTGGTACTGGCAGATACGGATTGAAGGTTCAGTGCCACAAAATGTTTTTTCGTCTCTCTCTCTTTTCGGCGGGCGTCTTCCCCGCCTAGAAGATCTTCACGTGCCGGCTCATGATGGCTCGAGTCGTGAGGGCTATATAATTGGACCTGATGAACGCCGCTTGCGGCTTGTGGAACGCGCGCTCGAATTACCCGATGGCGCTCGTTATCTTGTCCAAATTGCCGGAAATGCGGACGAGATCGAGCAAACCATTCAAAATTTTAAGAATGCATTATGGACGGCCTTTGCTTTGTTGGCTTGTGTCCTTGGCGTGTTTACAATCTTCCAAGTGCGGTTTGGGTTGCTTCCACTGTCACGCTTGTCCTCCCAAATTAGTTCCATTCGGCGTGGGTTGAGCGATCATGTCGAAGGCGAATTTCCTGACGACATCGCACCGGTTGCGAGCGAAATTAATCTTCTGATTGAGTCTAATCGTGACATCCTTGAGCGCGCACGCACGCAAGTCGGAAATTTGGCTCATGCGTTGAAAACACCCTTGAGCGTGATTTTGAATGAGGCCTCCGGACAATCGACTTTGCTCGCCAAAAAGGTTCGTGAGCAGGCCGACATCATGCGTGATCAAGTCAATTGGCATTTGGAACGCGCACGCGCCGCTGCGCGCGCGGGTGCTATTGGTATTGCAACCGATATCAAACCCTTGCTTGCTGGGTTGCAACGTACATTTTTGAAAATCTATGCCGCGAAGGGACTTTCGATTGATGTCGATTGCCCTGATGATCTGCGCTTCAGAGGTGAGAGCCGCGATTTTGATGATATGGTCGGCAATCTCGTTGATAATGCTGCAAAATGGGCGCGCCAATCGATCACAATCAATGCAATGGCGCTGCCTGTGGTCGATGGTCGAAGCTTTCTGGAAGTCGTTGTTTCGGATGACGGGTCGGGGCTGCCCGCGGAGAAGCGTGCCGATGTCATGAGGCGTGGTCAAAGGCTTGACGAAACTGTTCCTGGTTCAGGGCTTGGATTGGCGATTGTTGCCGATCTTGCAGGTCTCTATGGCGGTTCGCTGGCTTTGGAAGATTCTGACTTTGGCGGCTTACGTGCGCGCCTTCGATTGCCGTCCTTGTGATTTAATCAAAAAACCGCCTGAAAATTGTCTGAATTTCATGTTGGTTGCCTTAGGCGATTTAGTGGCTTGAAGTCGTAATTTCATCAATCGGATCACAGAAACAATAAGGTTTCGGGGGTTTTTTATGTCGATAAAATCGGCGATATCGATTTTTTTAGCGGTTGGCGTGGCATTTGGTGCTGCAGGGTGTTCGCAGACGACTGGTCCAAACGAATCGGGTGGGACGATTCTAGGGGCCATTGCCGGCGGCGTTATCGGAAGCAAAATCGGTAAAGATAGTGGAAATACGGCGGCCATTATTGCCGGTACGATGCTGGGCGGTATGATTGGCAGTTCCATCGGTCGCGGCCTCGACGAGGAAGCCAAGCGGCAAGCCTCTGGCGCTCAGTCTTTGGCTTTGAACAGTGGCAAGCAGACCAAATGGCAGGCGCCGAGCGGCTCTTATGGCTTTGTCGAACCTGGCCCCGTTTATGCTGAGAACAGTCGCACCTGCCGCACTTACACCCACAAGATCTACATTAATGGCAAGCCGGAGACGGGTGTAGGTACGGCCTGTAAGGCGGCGGATGGTGCTTGGGATATCGTCAACTGACAGTAATGAACACGTCTTTTCGTGTTTTGTGGCGGGACACACAGGTGCCTCGCCCCTTCTTTTATTTTTTTTCGTGACCTTGCATCTCTCTGGGCCTAAAAAATACACATGGTTTTCTGGTTACTCGTCGCCTCTTTTACCGGGTTTACAATCTTCGGATTGCTGTGGCCGCTTTCGCGGGTCTTGCGTCATACTCCCGACATTGATGATCGCGATTTTTATGCCCTGCAGATTGCAAATATTGATCAAGACCTCGCGCGCGGTTTGATCGCTCCGGATGCCGCAGAACAAGCTCGCAGAGAAGCAGCCCGTCGTTTGTTGTCCTCGCAGACAGAGCAAAGAATTTCATCTTCTGATTTTTCCAATGAAAAACGTCGTAGAATTGTAGCAGTTCTCTTGATCCTTGGAGTTCCGTTCGGGGCCTATTCGCTTTACAATTATACAGGTTCACCGGGTTTGCCTGATCAGCCTTTGTCGGCTCGGTTGGACGGCTTCGCAAAAGATACAGATCTCTCAACATCAATCACGCAAGAAGAGGCGCGGCTCGAAACGTATCCTGAAGATGGCATTGGTTGGGCGACGATTGCACCAGTTTATGTTTCGACGGGTCGATTTAGTGAGGCGATTACGGCCTATACAAAAGCGATCAGTATTTTAGGCGAGAGTGCTGAGTTGCGTTCAGGTCTTGGCGAAGCGCGTATGGCTGCGGCCGATGGGATCGTAACCTCTGATGCCTTGAAAGATATTGAAAAAGCACTTGCGATTGATCCTAAAAATCAACGCGCACAATATTACCAAGCTGTAGCCGCCGAGCAGGATGGAGACAAGTCGCGCGCGCTTTCACTCTATCAAGCGCTAGCTAGTCATATCCCGCCGGATTCCGAGCCTGGACAATTGATTGCGCGCCGTATCGATGCGCTGACCGGAAATACGCAATCTTTGGTGCCTGATGAAACAACCGAACAAGGCGCAATGATCCGTTCAATGGTTCAACGCCTTGATGAGAAATTGACAAAAGACGGATCTGATCTGGACGGCTGGTTACGCTTGATGCGCGCTTATCAAGTTTTGGGAGATAGTGACAAAGCGCAAGCCGCACGTGATCGTGCAAAAAATTCTTTCACCAATGATCAAGCCACTCTCGCAAAAATTGAAGCAGCGGCCCGTGATTTAGGGTTGAAATAAGGCATAGAGATGACGCGTAAACAAAAGAGACTTTCGTTGATTGCGGTAGCGGGTCTCATTCTTGCGAGTTCGGCGGGATTGATCCTATACGCGCTGAATGACCGGATCGTCTTTTTTTATACGCCATCTGATTTAACCAAACAGGTGATTGGGCCAGGAACGCGTGTGCGGATCGGAGGTCTTGTGGATTTGGGAAGCGTTGATAAATCTGCATTTCCGATTATCAAATTTGCAATTACAGACGGTGACGCAAAATTATCTGTTGTCTATAAAGGCTTATTACCTGATCTTTTCCGTGAAGGACAGGGCGTCGTTTCGGAAGGTGTCATAACGCCGGATCATGTTTTACAAGCCGACGCCGTCCTCGCAAAACATGATGAAAATTATATGCCGAAAGAAGTTGCGGATGCCTTGAAAGAAAAAGGCGTCTGGCAGGGTGGTGCACCAAAATGAACGAAGGTAGGCCATGATCATTGAACTTGGACATTACGCTCTCATTTTGGCGATAATGACAACCTTTGTGCAATGTGTGTTTCCGCTTTGGGGCGCCGTCCGGCAAGATCCATGGTTGCAGAGCATGGCGCGAATTTCAGCCTTTGTTACATTCGCGCTTGTTTTGTTGAGTTATGGTGCATTGACTTATGCCTATTTAAGTTCAGATTTTTCTGTTGCCAATGTTGTCTTGAACTCACACTCTACAAAGCCACTGATTTATAAAATTTCAGGCGTCTGGAGCAATCATGAGGGCTCAATGATGCTCTGGGTTTTGATACTCGTTTTTTTCGCTGCCCTCGTTGCCTTCCGCGGGGACGGGATGCCAGAGCGACTTCTTGCCAGCGTTCTCTCGGTTCAAGGTGCCATCGCTTTAGCTTTTCTGATCTTTATTGTTCTTACATCTAATCCTTTTCTACGCGTTGGTGATCCACCATCTGATGGTCAAGGTTTAAACCCTATTCTTGCAGATCCGGGTCTCGCTATTCACCCGCCACTTTTGTATCTTGGTTACGTTGGTTTTTCCGTTGCCTTCTCTTTTGCGATTGGCGCTTTGATCCATGGAAGAATCGATGCGATCTGGGCGCGCTTTGTTCGGCCTTGGACATTAATCGCGTGGATCTTTCTCACTCTCGGCATCGCGATGGGGTCCTATTGGGCCTATTATGAATTGGGTTGGGGCGGCTGGTGGTTTTGGGATCCGGTCGAGAACGCATCTTTGATGCCTTGGCTCATGGGCACTGCTCTTTTGCATTCAACCATTGTGATGGAAAAGCGTGATGCGCTTAAAGTTTGGACAATCTTACTTTCAATTTTGACTTTCTCTTTGTCACTCCTTGGTACGTTTTTGGTGCGCTCTGGAGTCATCACGTCTGTTCATTCTTTCGCAAGCGATCCGGGTCGCGGTCTTTTTATCTTAGGTATTCTGGTTGTCTTTATCGGCGGCGGTCTCCTAATGTTCGCGTTGCGTGCTTCATCGCTCAGGCAGGGCGGGTTGTTTGCGCCTGTGTCCCGTGAAGGTGCGTTGGTTCTCAACAATCTTTTTCTTGCAGCCTCGACAGTGGCGGTACTTGTAGGAACACTTTACCCACTTGTGCTCGAAACATTTTCGGGTGCGAAAATTTCTGTTGGTGCGCCTTATTTCAATCTTACCGCCGTCCCTTTGTTTATCATTCTTTTGGTCCTTGTTCCCTTTGGCCAGTCACTGGCGTGGAAGCGCGGTGATCTTCTTGGTGTCATGCAAAAACTTCTATTTGCATTCGGAATGTCTGTTCTTGCGGTTATGATTATTTTTGCCTTCACGATAGGCGGACCTATTATGGCTCCTGTCGGGATTGGATTGGGTCTGTGGATGATCCTCGGCTCGGCAACAGACATTTTTACTCGGATATGGCCGCTTCGCTTCGATATAGGAGTTATCGTTGCTCGCGCTTGGGGATTGCCCCGCTCTGCATGGGGAGCCGCACTGGCGCATGCGGGACTCGGAATATCCGTTATCGGCATTGCTGCCACCGCATGGGGTGTTGAGCATATTTCAATTACAAAAGCGGGTGAGAAGATTCTTGTTGGGCCTTACACAGTTGCACTGGAAGCAAGTTTTAAAAGGTCTGGACAAGGTTATCGGGAAGAGGGTGCTCGGTTCCTGATCACACGCGATAATCAATCTCTTGGTGCGCTCGAAACGTCAAAGCGCGTTCATGCCGGACGAGAGATGCCAACAACTGAAGCCGGGATCGAGACTTTTGGTCTCGGCCAACTTTATGCGAGCTTGAATGAAATTCTTCCCGACGGCCGCGTCAGCGTTCATCTCTATTGGAAGCCGTTGGTCACTTTGATCTGGGGCGGTTCACTCGTCATGGCACTTGGTGGTGCCTTGTCGCTTTCTGATCGACGCGTTCGAATTACGGCAGCAGAGCGCGTATCACGCACAACAGGCAAGAGTCGTGGAGCGCCGGCATGATGCGGCGTTTTCTTTTACTTTTTGCCCTTATTGTTTTTAACGCGACAGCCTATGCGGTCGAGCCTGATGAGATACTAAAGGATCCTGCGTTAGAAGTACGCGCACGTTCTATCTCAGCAGAACTTCGTTGCCTCGTTTGTCAAAATCAATCCATTGACGATTCTGATGCGCCTCTCGCGCGTGATTTGCGATTGCTGGTCCGTGATCGATTGAAGGCAGGAGAAAGTGATAATCAAATTCGACAATATCTCGTCGAACGCTATGGCGAATTCATTTTGCTGAAACCGAGATTTGCGACAGATACAATTATTCTCTGGGGCGCGCCGTTCTTTGCTCTTTTAATTAGCGGCTTTTTTGTCTGGCGTGCGGCGCAACGCCGCGGTGCTCTTTCCCGATCGGATGTTCCTTTGACGGATGACGAGAAAGCGCAACTTGACCGGATTCTTGCGAACAGAAGTCAGAATCGTTGAAATCTTAACAATTTTTCGTGCTCGAGTGATGTCGCTGTAAGGTGTCTCCTGCCATTTATCATTTCCCTAGTCCGGTAAAATTCTCCGAGATCCGGTTTTGAAAAATGGAGTGAGTGAAATGAATAATACTCTTCTTAATATTTCAAAAAAGCGCCCCGCTCTTCGCGCGCGCCTTTTCGCAAGCGCAGCTATTCTAGTTGGCCTCGGTGTCGCTGTTCCCTTTATTCCCGAATTAAAGCCAATGCCGGCCTATGCCGACACACAGAATATGGCACAAGCGATGCCTTCTTTTGCCGATATTGTTGAACGCGTTCGGCCGGCTGTTGTCTCCGTAAAGGTGAAAGTGGAAGCGACGGCAGATGCGAATGACGAAGAGGGATCCATGATGATCCTAGGTCTACCGCCTGGACATCCGCTTGAAAAATTTTTCAAACAATTTCGTGACGGGCGTGGTGGACATAAACATTGTCCGAAGCAATTCGGAATGTCACAAGGTTCCGGCTTTTTCATTTCAGCGGATGGTTATTTAGTCACCAATAATCACGTCGTCGAAAATGCCGTCACTGTGACGCTGACAACCGATGATGGCAAAACAATTGATGCTAAGATTATCGGTCGTGATCCGAAAACCGATCTGGCTTTATTGAAAACAGAATAAAGCGGAAATTTCACCTTTATTCCGCTAGCGAACGCAGCGCCGCGCGTTGGTGATTGGGTTGTGGCCGTCGGCAATCCTTTTGGTCGCCGTGGAACTGTGACGGCGGGCATCGTATCCGCGCGTGGTCGCGATATTGGTTCAGGCCCCTATGACGACTATATCCAAATTGATGCGCCAGTGAATCGCGGTAATTCCGGTGGGCCAACCTTTAATCTCAAAGCTGAAGTTGTTGGGGTGAACACGGCGATTTATTCACCGTCGGGCGGCAGTGTCGGCATTGCCTTCGCAATTCCTTCAGAGACGGTAGCAAATATTATTGGATCTCTCAAAGAGAGCGGTGCGGTTGTGCGTGGATATCTCGGCGTCCAAATTCAGCCTGTCACGCCTGAGCTTGCTGATAGCCTCGGCTTGAAAGAAACTAAGGGCGCTTTGATTGCTGAAACACAGCCGGGAAAGCCTGCGGCCGATGCCGGACTTAAACCAGGTGACACAATCATTGCTGTCAATGGTGAAGCTATGGCGAACCCACGCTATGTGACACGCCATGTGTCACAAATCAAACCGGGCGATAGCACTAAGATCACCTTTTTGCGTCAAGGCAAGGAACAAGTCGCGACGAAAAAATTAGCAGCTTTGCCTGAAGCAAAAACGCTGGCCGCAGATCCTGCATTGACTAAAGCATCGCCCGCTTTTGGCCTCGCTCTGGCGCCGGCAAAAGAGGGAAGCGGCGTGATTGTGACGAATGTTGATCCCAACGGTATTGGCGCGGAAAAGGGAATCAATAAAGGCGACATCATTCTAGAGGTCGCCGGCAAGAGCGTGATGAAGCCTTCTGACGTTCGTGCCGCGATTGATGAAGCGAAAAAGGACGGCCGCAAGGCCGTGGTTCTCCGTGTCAAAGGTGAAGACGGCATGCGCTTCGTCGCTCTGGCTTTCCCGAAAGGCTGACTGTGTTTAAGCGGGACGCGTATTCAAAGTCCTCTGAGGTGCGGTCCCCATATTGAGCGGCAGGTCCGGTGGCCCCCGGATCTGACTTTTTTCTTGACCCTCGCCGGAAAAGCAGACCAAGTGTTGCGTATTATAAAGCTTTTGCTAATTGAAGACGATGCCTCTGCCGCTGCCTATCTCGTTAAAGCCTTTCGGGAATTAGGCCACTCGATCGACCACGCGCCGGACGGAATAAACGGCTACACGATGGCGACCGATGGTTGCTATGATGTCTTGATCGTTGATCGAATGATACCGCGCATGGACGGTCTCGCATTGATCCGCGTATTACGTGAACAATCGATTGAAACGCCTGTTCTCATTCTTTCGGCACTTGGGCAAGTTGATGATCGCGCGAAGGGTCTTAGGGCCGGCGCGGATGACTATCTTCCGAAGCCTTACGCATTTTCAGAACTTCTCGCGCGCGTTGAAATTCTCTCACGTCGTGCGCGGGTTACTCCAACCGAAGAAATAATTTTCCGTGTCGCCGATCTGGAACTTGATCGACTTTCGCACCGCGTCACGCGGGCTGGAGTTGAAATTGAACTACAACCGCGCGAATTCCGGTTACTTAAATATCTTATGCGACATTCAGGACAGGTGGTGACGCGGACCATGCTTCTCGAACAAGTGTGGGACTGTCATTTTGATCCGCAAACCAATGTCATCGATGTCCATGTCTCGAGATTAAGGTCGAAGATTGATAAGGGGCATGATCTTCAGCTAATTCATACTATACGTGGTGCGGGATATACGATCCGTGAAACGAATAGGTAGGCTTTTTCGTACAACAGCGTTTAAACTTGCCATCGGCATTTTGCTGATCTTCACGGTATTTGCCGTTACGATTCTTCTCTATGTCGGTTTTTGTGCGCAGAAACTGCTTGATGAGCAGGTTAGCATAACTTTAGGCGAAGAAATCAAAGGCCTTCTTGCACAATATAATTCGGGTGGTGTTGTTCGCCTTGTGCGTCTTATTGAAAGACATTCGCAGCAACCTGGATCATCGCTCTATCTTGTGACTTCGGCTGCAGGTGAAACACTTGCCGGCAATATAATGAGCTTGGAAAGTGACGGTCTCCTTAAAGCCGGTACTTATGAATTATTGTATCGCATCATTGAAGATGGTGAGCCAAGGCCTCATCGCGCTTTGGTCGAAACGGTCATTTTACCCGGTGGTTTTCGATTGATGGTTGGCCGAGATCTCGCCGAGACAGATCGGTTTCGATCAGTTATTTGGCGCACGGGTGGTTGGTCAATTCTTTTTGTTTTGGCGCTCGCCGTGGCGGGTGGTGTTTTTGTTGCGCGACGCGTAATGATCTGCATCGATCAAATGACAGAAACAACGCGTCTTATTATGGCAGGCGATTTTTCTGGGCGTCTCACTGTTGCTGGTACCGGAGATGAGCTTTATCGCCTCGCGCAAAGTCTGAATATGATTCTCGATCGCATTCAAGAATTGATGAAAGGGTTAAAGGAATTTTCGGACAATATTGCAAATGATTTAAAAACGCCTCTCATAAGATTACGTAATAGTGCGGAAGAAGCATTGCGTTCATCAAATTCGGTTGATGAATTGCGTTTAGCGCTCGACCATGTGATCGACGAGGCTGACGGACTGATCAAACTTTTCAATACGCTTTTGATGATCGCGCGGGCAGAAGCCGGCGGCGCCCTCGACAAAGGAGAGACGCTTGATATTGTCGCGACTGCTCACGATGTGGCCGAGCTTTATGAACCGCTTGCAGAAGAAGCGGGGCTCATCTTGCGTGTGCATGCTGAAAGACGCTGTGAAATCAAAGGATCTCGTGAATTGCTAAGTCAGGCGCTCGCCAATCTTATTGATAATGCAATAAAGTATTCTGTTGCGGGGGATAGTTTTTCCGAGAATAAAAAAGAAATTGTGGTTGGTGTTTAACAAAAAGCCAGCCGGCGTCGAGCTTTCAGTTGCTGATCGCGGTCCCTGTATAGCTGAAAAAGACCGTGGCCGCGTCCTTGATCGGTTTGTTTGCCTCGAGACTTCGCGTACAAGGCCGGGCTTGGGCCTTGGGCTTTCTCTTGCCGTTGCAATTGCGCGCCTTCATAATGGAACACTAACACTTGAAGATAATTTGCCGGGTCTACGTGTTGTGTTTTCATTGCCCAGACGGGAACGATGATGGGTTTGTCTTTAGTTCAGCAAATTAAGGCCGCGCCGAAGCCGGTTGACCGGAAATCTGCGCAAAATCACGTTGAGCATTTGATAAATTCAAATAACGATTCGGAATCAAACCGTCTCGTAGATTTGAGCCATCAATATCCAAAATTCCATGAGTTAATTATCGCGATTGCTGGACACTCACCCTATCTTTGGCGGCTGATCCAACGAAACCCTAAACGTTTCTTACGGATTGTTGAAAACGATCCTGATATTTTATTTCTAGAACTTATCGCGTCCTGTGAACAAGCTACGTACACAAATGCCGGTGATGAAGCCGGAATCAAGTGGGCTTTACGGCAAATCAAACAAGAGGCCGCTCTGCTGATTGCGTTATGTGATCTCGGCGGTGTGTGGGATGTGATCCGCGTGACCGAAGCACTTTCTGATTTTGCGGATGCAAGCCTCAAAGCGGTGCTTTCATTTCTTCTTGCGGAAGAAGCGCTCTCAGGAAAAATCACGACATTTAATCGTGAACAACCGCAAGGTTTCGTGATTTTGGCGCTTGGAAAGCATGGAGCGCGTGAGCTTAATTATTCTTCTGATATTGATATTATCGCTCTTTATGATCCCGCAGCAGCCAATTTAGCTGAAGGTGTTGAGCCCAGTCCGTTTTTTGTCAAGATCGTTAAAGGCATTGTCCGCTTGATTGATGAGTCGACTGCAGACGGTTATGTGTTCCGTGTTGATTTAAGACTGCGACCTGATCCTAGCTCAACGCCCGTTGCAATTTCCGTCAATTCAGCCTTTGCCTATTATGAGAGTGTTGGGCAAAATTGGGAGCGTGCAGCCCTCATTAAAGCGCGACCCGTCGCTGGAGATCTAGCGATTGGTGCGGCGTTTCTTTCGGATTTATCGCCCTTTATTTGGCGGAAATATTTCGATTTTGCGGCGATTGCTGACATTCATGCGATGAAGCGCCAAATCCATGCGGTGCGGGGGCATGAAACTATTGCGGTTGCTGGCCATGACATCAAATTGGGTCGTGGCGGAATTCGTGAAATTGAATTTTTTGTCCAAACTCAACAACTTGTATTTGGTGGGCGGCGCACGGCGCTTCGCGGTCGTCGTACCCTCGATATACTTGGCGTTTTGGCCCATGAGAAATGGATCTCGGAGAAGGCGCGGGATGATCTAAACGAGTCCTATAAATTTTTGAGGCGTATTGAACACCGTCTGCAGATGATCAATGACGAGCAAATACAAAGATTGCCAAGTGATGCTGATGCATTGAAACGCTTCGCTCTCTTTTGCGGATATTCAGGTGAGGCCGCTTTTTCAAAAGCCTTAATTGCACAAGCAAAGAAGGTTGAGAGCCATTACGCGCAATTATTTGAAGAGGGTGCTGATCTTGCGGTGCGTGAAGGTAGTCTTGTGTTCACGGGTACAACAGATGACCCAGAAACAATCGAAACGCTCCGCCGTATGGGTTTTACGGCACCTGAAACAGCAACTGAAACGGTTCGCGGCTGGCATTTTGGAAGACGCTCTGCAGTAACGAGTGCGCGCGCACGTGAAGTGTTAACAGAACTTATTCCGGCTTTGCTTGCCGCCTTTGGAAAAACTGCTGACCCAGACGCAGCGCTTGCAGGGTTTGATCGCGTATTGGGCGGAATGTCTGCCGCTGTTGAACTCTTCTCCATCTTGCGCGAACACCGTCCCATCCTTACGCTATTCTCCGATATTCTCGGTTCGGCGCCGCGCCTTGCCGATATTGTTGCTATCAGGCCACATCTTCTCGATGCGATTATCGATCCGGCTTTTATTGAACCTTTTCCCGAATTGCCGCTTCTCATTGAACGTATGAAAGCCTCGATTGGCGAAAGTGATCTTGCGGAGGATTTTCTCGATCGTCTTCGTGAGACGGGGCAGCATGAAATGTTTTTGGTGAGCGTGCGCATGTTGTCGGGCGTATTATCACCGGAACAGGCTGGTGGTGCATTTGCTGCGATCGCTGAAGGTCTTATTCGCATAACGATTGATGATGTACATCGCCGATTTAGTCGGGAGCATGGATTTGTGAAAAGTGGCCGCCTGGCTGTTCTCGGCATGGGTCGTTTGGGGTCGCGTGAAATGACAGCAACCTCGGATCTCGATCTCGTTGTTCTTTATGATTTTGATCCAGAATGTGTCGAGAGCGATGGACCACGCCCCTTGGATCCGACTGTTTATTTTGGTCGATTGACCCAAAGATTGATTAGCGCATTAACGGTACCAACGCGAAGGGGAACGCTTTATGCAGTCGATATGCGACTTCGCCCTTCCGGAAATAAGGGGCCAGCAGCCACGCAATATCGGGGTTTCCTTGATTATCATTTCGGGAGTGAAGCGGATCTCTGGGAACATTTGGCACTTGTTCGGGCGCGCCCGGTCGCCGGCGATACGTCCTTTATGAGTGAGGTGAGCGAGGTTTTACGGAAAATTCTCACAAAGCCGCGCGAAGTTAACGCTATTCGTAAAGGTACACGCGAAATGCGTGAACTTCTTGCGAGCGAAAAAGGCAATAGCGATCCGTGGGATTTCAAACATGTCGCCGGTGGCTTAATAGATATTGAATTTATCGCGCAAGCCCTTGTGCTCGAAGAGGGCACAGCTCATCCAAATTGGATCGCTTCGGAAACCACAACGATTCTCTTGAACGCCAAACGACTTGGCTTGATGCCAGAAAAAGACATAACACCTTTGATTGAAGCTTATTCGTTGATGCGTGACATGATGCAATGGCTTCGTGCCATGGTCAGCGGCGATTTCAATCCTAGCAAAGCAGATCGAGCCTTATTGAAAAGATTGGCCATCCTCACTGGGTTGCCCGATTTCAAAATGCTTGAGCTACATTTTTCTGAGTTGCGCGCAAAGGTTGGGGATGTTGTCAAAAAAAGACTTGCTAAGTCTTGACGATCAGCGATTCGTTTGTTTCCCTTACGCGGCTTCTTCGAGTGGGGGCCCCGCGCGAATAGGAAATCGAACAAGCACCGTGGTTCCCGATCCTTCCGTTGAGCGTATTGTCAAGGCGCCACCATGCAATTCAGCGAAAGAGCGAGCGATGGCAAGACCCAATCCAGCGCCTTCGGTCGGTTGGCGCGCATCAAGATCAACCCATTCAAAGGGCCGCCCCAATTTCGATAGCGCGTCTTTAGGGATTCCAATCCCGGTATCTTCAACATAAAGATTGATTGCGCCAGACACTTCACGCGTTGATACCGAAATACGACCGCCTTCTGGGGTAAATTTGACTGCGTTTGAAAGTAGATGCGACAGAATTCGGGAAATTGCCCGGCGATCAGCAAGAAGAGGGCTGTGATCCGAAAAATTGGCGTGAAGTTTCAAGCCTTTTTCTTCTGCGGCCCCTCGCATCGCTTCAACACTTTCCCTAGCGGCATCACTTAAAACCATAAGCTTTTTATCGATGCGAATTTTTCCAGCCTCGAGTTCGGCCATATCGAGAATATCGGCGATGATTGTCAAAAGAGATTGGCCACTGCGTGTGATATCGTGGCAGTAATCTTTGTATTTCGGA
>VGCJ01000044.1 GCA_016870035.1 Alphaproteobacteria bacterium | reverse complement strand
GCGGGAGGCGATGCCCAAAAGAATATGTTAGCGAGCGGCAGCGTGCTTCTTAGCGATGAAGCGGATTTCGCCGCGTGAAATGCCGAGGTCGGCAAGGTCACGGTCAGTCAACTGCGAGAGTTCATGGATTGTTCTACGGACGCGAGCCCAGCGGCGGAGTTGTGTTTTCAAAGTCGAAATCGTCAGCATTTGTCTTACCTTTTTGTTTCCGGACAAGCAGAGCGCCACACATTTTAACGATCAAACGGGCCCTCTCTGAATTTGTTGCACTGCACATAAGACAAGCAATCCCATTTGACCAGACGGTCAGACAGCAAGACAGCTATGCATAAATGAGTGATCTAAGTTAAATAAGACCTAATGCCATCTTTTTTCACTTAGAAGACATTATTTGGCCGCAATTGAACTCGGCTTGATTTTTGACGATTTTAGCGGCCGTCTGGACATAATTTCAGCCAAGAACCGGGCTGTATGGCCCTTATTGCCCTTTACAATGTCTTCGGGCGTACCTTGAGCCACGATCATCCCACCGTCATTGCCCCCCTCAGGACCCATATCGATGATCCAGTCGGCGGTTTTGATCACTTCCAGATTGTGCTCGATGACAATGACCGTATTTCCCTGCTCCACAAGCTCATGGAGAACTTCCAAAAGCTTGGCCACGTCGTGGAAATGGAGCCCTGTGGTGGGCTCATCCAGGATATAGAGCGTCCGGCCGGTCGCGCGGCGGGAGAGTTCTTTGGAGAGTTTCACGCGCTGCGCTTCGCCGCCCGAAAGCGTGGTCGCTTGCTGGCCAACCTTGATATAGTCGAGCCCGACCCGAGCCAGAGTTTCCATTTTCTCGCGGATCGAGGGCACGGCCTTAAAGAGTGTGGTGGCTTCCTCAACCGTCATATCTAAAAGATCGGCGATGGATTTATCGCGGAATTTGACTTCGAGTGTTTCGCGATCATAGCGACGCCCTTTGCAGACATCGCAGGTCACATAGACATCGGGTAGAAAATGCATCTCGATCTTGATGACACCATCGCCTTGGCAGGCTTCACAACGCCCGCCTTTGACATTGAAGGAGAACCGACCCGGTTGATAACCGCGTGCTTTTGCTTCCGGCAATTCAGCATACCATTCACGGATGGGTGTGAAGGCACCGGTGTAAGTCGCCGGATTTGAACGCGGTGTTCGACCAATTGGCGATTGATCAATATCGATCACCTTATCGAGATGTTCGAGCCCTTCGATCCGATCAAAAGGAGCGGGCTGTTCAAAAGCACCATTCAAACGACGCGCGACCGCGCGATAAAGTGTATCAATGATCAATGTCGATTTGCCGCCACCCGACACGCCCGTGATGCAGGTGAAAGTTCCGAGCGGTATTTCAGCAGTAACATTTTTGAGATTATTGCCGCGCGCGCCTATAAGTTTCAGCATCCGGCCTTTTTGCGGTTTACGACGTTGTGGCGTTGTGGGCACACCGATCTCGCCTTTGAGATATTTTCCCGTCAAAGATTTCGGATGATCGAGAATATCCTTTGGACGTCCTTCGGCGACGATTTTGCCACCGTGAATACCGGCACCAGGGCCCACATCGACAACCCAATCCGCTTGGAGAATTGCGTCTTCATCATGCTCAACAACAATCACCGTGTTGCCGAGATCGCGCAATCTTTTGAGTGTCCCGAGTAATCGTTCATTGTCACGCTGATGAAGGCCGATTGAAGGTTCATCAAGAACATAGAGAACGCCAGAAAGGCCCGAACCAATTTGTGAGGCCAAACGAATACGTTGGCTTTCACCGCCTGAAAGCGAACCTGAATTGCGGGAGAGGGTGAGATAGTCGAGACCGACATCAACAAGAAAGGTAAGCCGTTCGCGAATTTCTTTTAAGATTCTACCGGCAATTTCATTTTGTTTTTTGGTCAGTGATTTGGGCAGCGTATCGAACCAACGATGCGCTTCGGCAACTGAAAATTTCGAGACATCAGCGATGTGATGTTTCGCAATTTTCACCGCAAGCGCTTCGGGCTTCAAACGATGACCATTACAAGCCGAGCAGGGGGTCTCGGACATGAAGCGTCCAATTTCTTCGCGCGCCCAATCACTGTCGGTTTCTTTCCAACGTCGTTCAAGATTATTGACGACGCCTTCAAAGGGTTTACGCACAGTGTAAGAGCGCGACCCATCATCATAAGAAAAGCGGATCTCTTCCTCGTCAGTTCCGAAAAGAATTGCGTTACGCGCTTTCTTCGTGAGATCGCTCCATTTGCTCGTGAGCTTAAATCCAAAATGGCTGCCGAGCGCTTGTAAAGTTTGTGTGTAATAGGGCGAAGAGGATTTTGCCCAAGGCGCGACTGCACCTGCTTTCAAAGTGAGACTTTCATCCGGCACAACGAGATCAGGATCAATCCGCATCTCATGACCCAAACCATCACAAACCGGACACGCTCCGAAGGGATTATTGAAAGAGAAAAGGCGCGGTTCGATTTCCGGAATGGTAAAGCCCGAAACGGGGCAGGCGAATTTACGCGAGAAGATCACACGTTTGGCTTCGCCTTTCGCTTCTTTCTCATCGGCGAATTCGACGACCGCAATCCCGTCTGCAAGTTCGAGAATAGTCTCAAGGCTTTCAGCAAGACGCGCCGCAATATCTTCACGTACGACAATACGATCAACCACGACATCTATGTCATGTTTCAGTTTTTTATCGAGCGGCGGCGCCTCAGGAATCTCGTAGAATTTTCCATCAATCTTCACGCGTTGAAAGCCGCGCTTCTGGAATTCCGCGAGTTCCTTGCGATATTCACCTTTGCGACCACGCACAACGGGCGCCAACAAATAAAGACGCGTCTTCTCAGGCAGCGCCATAATACGATCAACCATTTGTTGAACGGTTTGGCTCTCGATCGGAAGACCTGTTGCAGGCGAGTAGGGAACACCGACACGCGCGAAAAGCAAGCGCATATAATCATAGATTTCTGTGACGGTGCCGACCGTTGATCGAGGGTTCTTAGACGTCGTTTTCTGTTCAATCGAGATGGCCGGAGAAAGACCATCAATCTGATCGACATCCGGCTTTTGCATCATTTCAAGAAATTGGCGCGCATAAGCCGAGAGACTCTCGACATAACGACGCTGGCCTTCAGCATAGATCGTATCAAAAGCGAGCGAAGATTTGCCCGAGCCTGAAAGGCCTGTGAAGACAACGAGCCGGTCACGTGGGATTGTTAGATCGACATTTTTGAGATTGTGCTCGCGCGCGCCGCGAATGGAAATGACACGGGCATCCCGTCCGGAACCGGAGTCAAAAAGATCGTGGAGCTTGGCCATGTCATTGTTCCGTTTTGCCGAGATGCACTCTACGTAAAGGCTCCCCCACGAGAGCGCCATAAGAGCTTCATTTTTTTCTAGTTGACATACGAATAAACCTCGTGTTGGATGAGAACATATCAAGAACATATACTGTTTTCTATTGAATTTTTGCGTTAAGGCGCGCGTGACGATGTGGATAACCATGTTTGCTGGGGCCCTTTGCCGTGTTGTATCGGTTAGAGTTGTTAATCGGTTTTGAGCGCGAGATAGAGCGGGAGCGGATGATGTCGGGCAGCGTCAACAAGGTCATTTTGGTTGGGAATGTTGGGCGTGATCCAGAAGTGCGTCGGCTGAATTCGGGCGAGCCCGTTTGCAATTTCTCGCTCGCGACCACGGAATCTTGGCGCGATAAAGCCACGGGTGAACGCAAAGAGCGCACCGAATGGCATAATGTGGTGATCTTCAACGAGAACCTCGCCAAAGTCGCCGAGCAATATGTGAAGAAGGGCTCAAAGCTCTATCTCGAAGGCCAGCTTCAGACGCGGAAATATACTGACAAAAATGGCCAAGAACGCTCGACTACGGAAATCGTATTGCAGCGTTATCGCGGTGAAATGACATTGCTTGATGGCCGCGGCGGCGGCGCAAGCGGCGGTGATGATGGCGGATCGGTTTCTTATGGCGGTGGCCGTTCGTCGGGCGGCCCGGCGGCAGTCACTAGTCGTGGCGGCGAGATCGACGACGATATTCCGTTTTAATCCATCGTAACGTCTTTGGATCGCGTCGACGCCGTGTTGTTCGCAATTGAATGGCGGTTTCTGATTTTCCCTAAGGGCATATTCTCGTGCGTCGGCCTCGCTCGCGACGACTGCGCTCGTCATCTGAGGTGTTTTCATGCTTTTTCCTGGTAGGATCACGTATCCGGTTGTTTTGGACGGATTACGTGAAATCATCGGAAATAAGTATTTGAAACTACTTAAATTTTTGCCAGTGGAGAGCGCGGTTTTTTGTTAGGTCGCGGGACGGGAATCGGATAGACAAAATCATCGTGATTCCGAACTGGAATTGCGGTTCAAATTTCCGCTTTGCGAGCCCTTATTTTGTCCAAAAATTCAGTTCCGCCCTCCGTCCCGACCCCGCAGGACATTCGCCCGGTTTCCATCACCGACGAGATGAAGCGCTCTTATCTCGATTACGCGATGAGCGTGATCGTTTCGCGTGCGCTGCCTGATGCACGCGACGGTTTAAAACCTGTTCACCGCCGCATTCTCTATTCGATGATTGAGAATGGTTACACGCCCGATAAGCCTTATCGGAAATCAGCGCGTGTGGTCGGCGATGTGATTGGTAAATATCACCCGCATGGCGATCAATCGATCTATGACGCGCTTGTGCGTATGGCGCAGGATTTTTCCATGCGCCTGCCGCTCATTGACGGGCAGGGCAATTTCGGATCGGTCGATGGCGATCCAGCCGCCGCGATGCGTTACACCGAAGTGCGGCTTGCAAAACCTGCCATGTCCATCGTCACGGATCTTGATGAAGACACGGTCGATTTCCAGCCGAATTATGATGGCTCCGAAAGCGAGCCGGTTGTTCTCCCCGCGCGGTTTCCCAATCTTCTCGTCAATGGGGCAGGCGGTATCGCGGTCGGCATGGCCACCAATATTCCGCCGCATAATTTGGGCGAAGTGATTGATGCATGTTTGGCCTATATTGCTGATCCCGCCATTGGCATTGATCGTCTGATCGAGATTGTTCCCGGTCCTGACTTTCCGACAGGCGGCACGATCCTCGGCCGTGGCGGCGTGCGTGCGGCCTATCATTTGGGTCGCGGTTCTGTTGTCGTGCGCGCGAAAGCGTCGATTGAGAGCGGCAAGCAAGGCCGCGAAGCGATCATCATCACCGAAATTCCCTATCAGGTGAATAAAGCGCAGTTGATCGAAAAGATTGCCGAGCTTGTGCGCGAAAAACGCGTCGAAGGCATTTCCGATTTACGCGATGAGTCGGATCGCGACGGGATGCGCATCGTCATTGAATTGAAGCGCGATGCGGTCGGCGATGTCTTGCTCAATCAGCTCTGGCGCTTCACGCAATTGCAATCAAGTTTCGGTTGCAACATGGTCGCCTTGAATGGCGGTCGTCCGGAAGTCTTTACACTTCTTGATTTCATTCGCGCCTTTGTTGAATTCCGCGAAGAGGTCGTAAGTCGCCGTACGAAATTCCGTCTCGGTAAAGCGCGTGATCGCGCGCATGTCTTGGTCGGTCTTGCAATCGCGGTTGCGAATATTGATGAGATCATCCATCTCATTCGCAGAGCACCTGATCCGAATGCCGCACGTGAAGCGATGATGGCACGTGATTGGCCCGCGCAAGATGTTGCCGTTTTGGTTGAGCTGATCTCTGATCCGCGTCATAAAGTTTCGCATGAAGGCACCTATCGTTTGTCTGATGCGCAAGCGCGCGCCATTCTCGAATTACGTCTTGCGCGATTAACCGCACTTGGTCGTGATGAAATCGCGGATGAGCTTAATAAAATTTCTGCCGAGATTGCGGATTATCTCGATATTTTACGTTCACGCGAGCGCATTATGTCGATTATCTCGAATGAATTGAATGAGGTGAAATCGGCCTATGCGACGCCGCGCAAGACCGGCTTTGTCGAGTGGGATGCCGATGTCGAAGACGAAGACCTGATCCAGAGGCAAGATATGGTCGTGACGGTCTCGCATGCAGGCTATATCAAGCGTGTGCCGCTTTCGACCTATCGTGCGCAAAAGCGCGGCGGCAAAGGTCGGTCAGGTATGCAAACGCGTGATGAGGATTTTGTCACGCGGCTCTTCGTGGCTTCAACGCACACACCGATTTTGTTTTTCTCATCAGCAGGACAGGCTTATAAAGAAAAGGTCTGGCGCTTGCCGGAATCCGCTCCGCATGCACGCGGTAAGGCGCTCATCAATATGTTGCCGCTCGATAAGGGCGAGCGCATCACCACCATCATGCCCTTGCCTGAAAATGAAGAACATTGGGATCGGCTCGATGTGATGTTTGCGACCGCCCATGGCAATGTGCGTCGTAATAAATTATCCGATTTTACGCAGGTAAACAAAGCCGGCAAAATTGCCATGAAGCTTGATGAAGGCGATATGATCGTCGATGTGCAGATTTGCACGGCAGATGATGATGTCCTTCTCACAACGGCTGAAGGTCAATCGATCCGCTTTGCGGTTGATGATGTGCGTGTCTTTAAGGGGCGTGATTCAACTGGTGTTCGCGGCATCAATCTTGCGAAAAATGATCATGTGATTTCGATGGCAATCTTGCGTCACGTCGATGCGACGGCCGAAGAACGCTCAGCCTATATCCGAATGCGCCGTGCGGTTTCAGGCGATGCAACCCAAGATGAGACTCCGATTGATGAAGAGTTTTCGGGTGATGCCGCGATATCGCAAGAGCGTTACTCTGAATTGTCTGCCCGTGAGCAAGTCATCTTGACGATTTCAGAGCATGGTTATGGCAAGAGGAGCCTTGCTTATGAATATCGGGTCACGGGTCGCGGCGGCAAAGGCATTGTTGCGATGGCGGTCAATGAGCGGAATGGAAAACTTGTGGCCTCTTTCCCCGTCGAGATGTCAAATCAAATCATGCTTGTGACGGATGGTGGTCAACTCATTCGGTGCCCCGTCGATGACATTCGCATTGCAGGCCGCGCGACACAGGGTGTGACCGTATTTAATACCACCGAGGGCGAACGTGTTGTCTCTGTTGAGCGTATCAGCGATGACGGAATGGATGATGGTGACTCGTCGGACGGATCGAGTGAACACGCAGCACCTGATGCGTAAAGATTGTTTTTTCCGGAAGGATCGAACGAGATGACTTGTCAAAAATTGCGCAGGGGCCTTTATGCGGGATCCTTTGATCCTTTGACGCTTGGCCATAGCGATGTCATCGCGAAGGCCTGTGCAATGGTCGATCATTTGATAATCGCGATCGGTGTTCACCCCGGCAAAGCACCTTTGTTTTCCGCGGATGAACGCAAGGATATGATCCTTCAAAGTTGTGATCCGATTGCGCGCGCGGCGGAAACGGTTTTATCGGTTGTCACTTTCGATGATCTTGCCGTTGAAGCCGCTAAAAGAGCGGAAGCGGTGCTTTTGATCCGTGGTCTGCGTGATGGTAGCGATTTTGATTATGAGATGCGGATGGCGGGTATGAATGGTGTTATGGCACCGAAGATAAACACCGTCTTTATTCCGGCATCTCCTTCCGTTCGCCCCATCACGGCCACATTGGTGCGCCAAATCGCCAAAATGGGTGGTGAGATCGGAGAATTTGTACCGCCTTTTGTGGCAGGAAAACTTCTCGAGAAATTCAAGTCCCATTAATGATCTTTTGTGATGATGATCGCGTCATCACCGATAAAAGGGTTTCTTATGATCCGCGCAGCTTTTTTCGTTTTCGCTCTGCTCTTTGGTGCTTCTTTAGCTCATGCTCAAGCACTTGATCCGCAAAACACAATCTATCTCGAATTGAAAGATGGCCGCGTGGTGATCAAGCTTCGTCCCGATCTCGCGCCAAAACATGTTGAGCAAATCAAGGCGCTCACTCGTCAAGGTTTTTATGACGGCATTGTATTTCATCGTGTGATTGAAGGCTTTATGGCGCAAACGGGTGATCCGACTGGGACCGGTATGGGTGGTTCTAAGCTTACCAATCTGCCTGCTGAATTTACACCGCAACCTTTCAATCGTGGAACACTAGGTATGGCCCGGTCAAATGATCCGAATTCGGCCAATTCGCAATTTTTTATCTGCTTCCAACCGGCACCTTTCTTGAACAATAAATATACAGTCTTCGGCGAAGTCGTGTCAGGTATGGAATTTGTCGATAAAATCAAGAAGGGCGATCAGGCGCAAAATGGCACGGTAAAAGCGCCGGATAAGATTGTAAGCATGCATGTAATGGCTGACGTAAAATAAGGGACGAATAATTATGGCTTCTAAACCAAAAGCAACAGGCGCGAAGAAGGACACAGCAGCAAGAAAGCCTGCGTCAAAAATGACAGAAACAAAGTCCGGTGAAGAGCATCTCGTTCTTGAAACGACCAAGGGCAAAGTGGTGATCAAATTCCGTCCTGATCTCGCGCCCAATCATGTCGCTCATATTAAGCGTTTGGCCAAAGAAGGTTTCTATGATGGCATCGTGTTTCATCGCGTGATTGATGGGTTTATGGCGCAGACAGGTTGTCCGCATGGTAAGGGTACAGGTGGTTCGAGCTATCCGAATTTGAAACAGGAATTCAATCCGGAACCGCATGTTCGTGGCACATGCTCTATGGCACGCGCTGCAAATCTTGATAGTGCGAATTCGCAATTCTTCATCTGCTTCAACGATGCGCGTTTCCTGGACCACCAATATACAGTCTGGGGCGAAGTGGTCGATGGCATGGACAATGTCGACAAAGTCAAGCGTGGCGAGCCCGTGCGTGATCCCGATAGCATCGTCAAAGCGAGCGTTGTTTCGCTCTAAAATTTTGAAGGTGTAATTCGGCAATGCGTGTCGATGATTTCGATTTCGAGTTACCATCGGATCGCATCGCGCTTCGTCCGGCAGAGAAAAGAGAGACGGCGCGATTACTCGTTGTGCGGTCGCACAGCGAAGGCTTCGAGGATCACCATATTGCCGATCTACCAGATTTATTGGCACCGGGCGATGTCGTCGTTGTCAATGACACAAAGGTGATCCCGGCGCGGCTCAACGGATATCGCATGCGCGGCGAAGCGAAGGCAAATATCGAAGTGACGCTTCATAAGCGCGAAGCTCCCGATCAATGGCTTACTTTTGTGCGGCCGGCAAAAAAATTGTGTTTGCAGGAAATCATTCATTTCACGCGTCAGGATGAAAGGGAACCTACGCTTGACGCGCTTGTTGAGGCAAAAGGCGAGGGTGGTGAAGTGCTCTTGCGCTTCTCACACGCAGGCGCTGATCTTGATGCCTTGATTGCGCAACTGGGTAAAATGCCTTTGCCACCCTATATCGCGGCCAAACGCGATGAAGATGAGAAAGATAAGAAGGACTATCAAACAATCTTTGCCGATCGTGCCGGCGCAGTCGCTGCTCCGACAGCCGGATTGCATTTTACGCCGGCATTGATCGAGCGCTTGAATGAACGTGGTATTTCACTCTCGCGCGTGACACTTCATGTAGGCGCTGGCACTTTTTTGCCGGTCAAGGTTGAAGATACGCGCGACCATAAAATGCATGCGGAATGGGGTGAGATCAACGAGGAGACAGCTAAGGCTCTGAATGAGGCGCGGCGAGCAGGAAAACGTGTCGTCGCGATTGGTACAACGTCCTTGCGCCTTCTTGAATCTGCTATCGGCGAAGAGGGTTCATTTGGCGCCTGGCGAGGGGATACGTCGATTTTCATAACACCGGGCTATCAATTTAAGGCCGTGGATGTCCTTTTGACCAATTTTCACTTGCCTCGGTCGACCCTCATGATGCTGGTTTCTGCCTTCTCGGGTCTGGACAGGATTATGAAAGCGTATAGACACGCGATTGAAACAGGCTATCGCTTTTACTCTTATGGCGATGCCTGCCTCTTGTTCCGCAAAGATCAGCAAGTCTAGCCAGTGACCCCTTCCGAAAACTTCTCATTTTCAATCACTCATCGTGATGGCACAGCGCGAACCGGCGCTGTAATGACGCCACGTGGCTCGATCCGCACACCGGCCTTTATGCCTGTTGGCACAGCCGGTACAGTTAAGGCGATGCATCCGCATGAAGTGCGGGCCTTGGGTGCTGATATCGTCCTTGGCAATGTCTATCATTTGATGTTGCGACCTGGTGCCGAACGCGTTCATGAATTTGGTGGACTTCATCACATGATGAATTGGCCGCATCCGATCCTCACTGACTCAGGCGGCTTTCAAGTCATGTCGCTTGCAAAGCTCAGAAAGATTACCGAGCAGGGTGTGACCTTCCGCTCGCATATCGACGGCTCTTCTTATGAATTGACGCCTGAGCGTTCTATCGAGATCCAAGGTTTGCTCGGATCTGATATTCAGATGCAGCTTGATGAATGTGTGAAGCTTCCTTGTTCGGATCGAGACACTGAAAAGGCAATGGAGCTGTCATTACGCTGGGCCGAACGCTGCGCAGTTAAATTTGGCAATCAAGCCGGAAAAGCCATGTTTGGTATTGTGCAGGGTGGCGCCGTTGAAGCGTTACGTATGCGATCGGCACAACGACTCGCAGCGATGAATCTAAAAGGTTATTCCATCGGCGGCCTTGCGGTTGGAGAGCCGCAAGAGGTGATGCTCAAAATGATTGAAGTGGTTGAACCACATATGCCGCAAGAAAAGCCGCGTTATTTGATGGGCGTCGGCACGCCTGATGACATCGTTGAGAGTGTCAGGCGCGGTGTCGATATGTTTGACTGTGTGATGCCCACTCGCGCAGGTCGTCATGGCTTGGCCTTTACGCGTTTCGGCAAAATCAATCTTAAAAATGCACGCCATGCGGATGATCCTCGCCCGCTTGATGAGGAAAGCTCATGGAAACCCGCGTGTATTTATAGTCGCGCTTATTTGCATCATCTCGTGAAGTCTGAGGAGATCCTTGGCATGATGCTTTTGACGGGCATCAATCTCGCTTATTATCAATCATTGATGGTGGGTTTACGCGAAGCGATCCGCGCTCAAAGGCTCAATGATTTTATTGATGAAACGAAGGCGGGATGGACGCGCGGCGATATTGCGCTTTATCAGCACGCCTCATTTTCAATGAGTTCAAAGTCATGAGCGGAACGACGCTGTCAAGTGCGGATCTCGACCCTCGTCGTCGGCGGCTTTTATATCGCTCATGGCACCGCGGCATGCGTGAGATGGATTTGCTTATGGGGCAATTTGCTGATGCGCATCTATTAGGCTTCTCTGACCAAGAGCTCGATCTTTTTGAAACGTTGAGCGAAAATCAGGATCAAGAGCTTTTAAGTTGGATTGATGGCTCAAAACCGGTGCCATCGGAATTTGATCATGAGATGTTTCGACGGCTTAAAAATTTCCACGATCACACAGCTCCGATCAATCTCTGATCCGTTCTTTTGATGTCAAAATTATTTGATCAGATTATTGGAAAGTTAAAAGCGTCAAAGTCGTTGACTTTGTCTTCGGCACCCGATGGGTTTGATGCATTGATTTTTGCTGATCTTGCACGACGCTTCGCGCAAGAGGGCGAGGATCACGCAGCCGCTCTTGTCTTTGTGGCACGCGATGGCCAGCGGCAAGCACAAATGGAGGCTGCACTTTTTTTCCTCGCGCCTGATCTTGATGTGTTGAGTTTCCCCAATTGGGATTGCCAACCTTATGATCGTGTGTCGCCACATGGCGGCATTGTCGCGCGGCGCATGACTGTGCTTTCGCGCTTAGCACGATCAAAGACGGGAGAGGAACGGCCTCGCGTTTTGATCTTAACCGCGAATGGCTTGATGCAGCGCGTGACCGCACGGTCGAAGATTGCGTCCGAGAGTTTTTCAGCAGCCCCAGGCAATCGTGTCGATACAAAAGCACTGGCACTTTGGCTTCAATCGCATGGATTTATGAAAACGGCCACTGTGCGCGAAACAGGTGAATATGCTGTGCGTGGCGGGATCATTGATCTTTTTGCGCCTGGTATGCCTTTACCGGTGCGGCTTGATTTTTTTGGCGACACACTTGAGTCTATTAGAAGCTTCGATACGGAGACGCAACGCACAATTGGACAGTTGCGCGCGCTTGATCTTGTGCCGATGAGCGAAGTTCAATTAACGACCGAGACGATTAAAAGATTTCGCCAGTCTTATGTAGCAATATTCGGAGCGCCTGGGCGTGATGATCTTCTTTACGAAGGTATCAGCGAAGGTCGTCGCGTAGCGGGCCTCGAACATTGGCTTCCGCTTTTCCATGAGCGGCTTGACACTCTTTTTGATTATATTCCCGATGTGCCAATGCTTCTTGATCCTCTGGTTGAAGAAGCGGCGGAAGAGCGTCTGACCCTGATTAGGGATTATTATGAAGCGCGGCGTGATGCAATAACCACAACGCAAGCGGGACTTATGCCCTATAAACCGCTTGAGCCCGTACGACTTCATCTTGAAGCTCAGGAATTCAAAACATATTTGGCGCGACATCCTGTGATCCGCCTAACGCCTTTTGCGCAAGAGGCGCGCGAAGATGTCATTGATTTCGGGGTCAGACAGGGAAGGAATTTTTCAACCGAACGCGCGCTGGGTGGTAGCCACGACGAGTCTAACTACAAAAACATCTTTGATGCAGTTGTAAATTTTATCAATGAAAAGCTCGAAGAGAAAAAACGTGTGATTGTTGCAACTTGGACAGAAGGTGCACGTGAAAGATTATCACATGTCTTGAAGGATCATGGTTTAAAATCTTTAAGTTTAACGTCACGCTTCTCGGAAGCACTTGGGTTAAAGGCCAATCAAGTTGCGCTCGCTGTGTGGGGGCTCGAGCGCGGATTTGAAACCGAGAGTTTTGTCGTTATCGGTGAACAGGATATCTTAGGCGATCGGTTGATCCGCAAAGCGCGGAAATCACGTCGCGCGCAGGACGTGATTGCTGAAGCCGCAAGTCTTAATCCCGGTGATCTTGTTGTTCACATCGATCACGGTATTGGTCGGTTTTCGAGTTTGAAAACGATTGACGTTGCAGGCGCACCGCATGATTGCGTTGAAATTCTTTATTCTGGTGGCGATAAGCTTTTCTTGCCCGTCGAAAATCTTGATCTTCTTTCTCGCTATGGGTCTGAAGATACAGAGGTTCAGCTTGATCGTTTAGGCGGTGGCGGCTGGCAGGCCCGTAAAGCAAAACTCAAGAGCCGAATCCGCGAGATGGCGCATGCGCTCATTAAAATTGCTGCTGCGCGTTTATTGCATGAGGCGCCTAAATTGTCAGTGCCTCATAATTCTTATGAAGAATTTGCTGCGCGCTTTCCTTATGATGAGACGGAAGACCAATTAAATTCCATTGATGCAGTTCTGGATGATCTCAGATCTGGACGTCCGATGGATCGGCTTTTGTGTGGCGATGTGGGTTTTGGCAAAACGGAAGTGGCGTTGCGCGCTGCCTATGTTTCAGCCTTAAGCGGTAAGCAGGTTGCGGTTGTGGTGCCGACAACGCTTTTGGCGCGGCAGCACTTCAAAACTTTTTTTGAAAGATTTCAAGGCCTGCCTGTCATTGTTCGACAGCTCTCACGTTTTATCCCCGTTGCACAACAGAAAGAAACGCGTGAGGGTTTGGAGGCTGGCACAGTCGATATCGTGTTGGGAACCCATGCACTCTTAGGCAAAGCGATTAAGTTTAAAGATTTGGGGCTTCTTATTGTTGATGAAGAGCAGCATTTTGGCGTGGGTCATAAAGAACGACTTAAAGAATTGCGCGCAGAAGTACATGTTCTAACTTTGACCGCGACGCCCATTCCGCGCACGCTGCAATTGGCTCTCACGGGCGTGAGGGATCTTTCGATAATTGCCACACCGCCAGTTGATCGTTTAGCTGTTCGTACCTTCGTCACGCCTTTTGATCCCCTGATGATTCGTGAAGCTTTGTTGCGTGAACGCTATCGTGGTGGTCAGGCTTTCTATGTGTGTCCGCGTATTGAAGATCTTGAAGAAGTTAAAACTTTCTTAACCACTGAAGTGCCCGAAGCCAAAATTGGCGTTGCGCATGGGCAAATGCCCGCAGGCGAACTCGAGAGCGTGATGACCGCTTTCTATGATGGCAATTATGACATTCTTCTTTCAACCTCAATCGTTGAATCCGGTCTTGATATTCCGCGCGCGAACACTTTGATTGTACATTGCGCGGATATGTTTGGCCTTGCGGCACTTTATCAACTTCGCGGCCGGGTGGGTCGCGGGAAAACGCGCGCCTATGCCTTGTTCACCGTTCCTGCCAATCGTATGCTCACACAGCAGGCTGAACGCCGCTTGAAAATATTACAATCGCTTGATCGGTTGGGTGCCGGTTTTGAACTTGCTTCGCATGATCTTGATATTCGTGGTGCTGGCAATCTCCTAGGTGACGAGCAATCAGGTCACATTAAAGAAGTGGGTTATGAACTCTATCAGCAAATGCTTGAAGAAGCGGTCGCACAATTAAAAGCCGGCGTTACCGAAGATGATATAACGCAAGGCGCATGGTCGCCAACCATTGCCATCGGCGCGCCAGTTATGATTCCCGAATCTTATGTCTCGGATCTTACCTTGCGTATGCAACTTTATAAACGTCTCTCGGGTCTTGAGACGGAAGCGGATATTGAAGCCTTTGGCGTTGAGCTGGCCGATCGCTTTGGACCTTTGCCTTATGAAGTTCGACAGCTTCTTGCCATTGTTGGTATCAAAGCGCTTTGCTTGGCCATCAATGTTGAAAAGGTTGAAGCAGGTCCACGCGGTATCATCATTTCATTCCGCGACAACCGCTTTGCGCGCCCCGACGAATTAATCCGCTATGTGACGGCGCAGGGCTCACTTGCAAAGGTACGCCCTGATATGCGGATCGTTTTTACGGGTGATTTTGAAGGCGAAGACCAACGTATGAAGGGTGTAACATCGCTCTTGCGTGATCTTCTTGCTCTAATCGACAAACCCGAAGCTAAGAAGAAAAACTAATCAGATCTTCTTTCGATCGAAACGGAGCATGACAAGTCCCGCGGCGGCGACAATGATCGCGCCGATAATGGTCGCACTGTCAGGTATATCACCAAAAACTAGGACTCCATAAAAGACTGCCCAAATCATTGCCGTATATTCGAAGGGCGCGACAAACGAACTTTCGGCATAGCGATAGCCGGCAACCTGAAACGGAATTTGAAAACAAGATAAAAGACCCGCAAGAAGCATCAGCCCAAGATGGGGAGGTTCGGGTATAATCCATCCGCGGGTCAGAAAATCGAGACTTGCATTTCCTGAAGGCGCAATAAGGCCAAAACCAAATACAAGTGCAAGTATCAAATAGAATAGTGTATAAACGCTGCTTTGCCACAAAGCTGTCACAGCGGTTAGAAGGGTTGGATCAAGGCGACGGGTAAGTACTTGCCCCATGCCATAAAAGAATGCGCAGAGAATTGCGAGCAATGCTTCCTTCTGAAACATGGATGTTCCCGGTCTAGTCATAACAATAACCCCGACGAAACCAATAATGATCGTGACCCATCGGATCAGCGGAACACGTTCACCAATCAAAAAAGGAACAAGCCCCGCAACAAAGAAGGGCATTGTAAAAAAGAGCGCAACACCATCAGCCAAAGGAATTGTCGCGGCCGCAAGCATAAAGAAAAGATTGCCGAAAGCGATTAAGACGCCGCGTGCAATCAAAATGCAATATTGGGGAGAGATGACGCGCGGCAAAGCCTTTGCATGATAAACAAGGTAAAGCCCTGATGGCAAAGTGAAGGCAAAACGGATCGTGTTGACGAGATGGATCGGATAATGCGCACTCAAATGTTTGACAATGGCATCGCAACTTACTGCAATAATCATGGCCATACAGATCGATAGCGCCGCTTTCACGCGGTGATCATGAAGTGCAGTTGTATCCATGATCAGGCTTGTGCCTGTTTGATTGCGGCAAGAAGTTGATCAGGCAGTTGAGCGCCAGAGGCTGCTAATTTGCGGTTAAATATAAAGAAGGGGACACCGGAAATGCCGAGCCTTTGGGCTTCTTCTATCTCTGCGCGCACGGATTTTATATCGTCATCGCCATCTAGTTTTCTTTCGATATCGCTTTTCTCAAAACCACGCACAGAAGCGATTTTAATTAACACGGAATGATCGCCGATATCGCGGCCTTCTTCAAAATAGGCTTTGAAAAGTGCGTTAACAATCTTATCTTGTTTGCCAATTTCAACCCGCCCAT
>VGCJ01000043.1 GCA_016870035.1 Alphaproteobacteria bacterium | reverse complement strand
CACAATCAAAGTCTGCGCTTCATTAAGCATGCGGCCCCAACTCGGCATAGGGGGAACAACACCAAGGCCAACATAAGAAAGGCCCGCTTCTGCGAGAATGCCGAGACCCATTAGCAGCGCGATCTGCGCCAGCGCCACGCTAGAGACGAGGGGCAAAATATGGATCGCAGCAATCGTGAGAGTTGATCGCCCGGCAAGGCGCGCGGCTTTGACAAAATCTTTCGTCCATAGCGGACGTGACGCGCCATAAATCGTGCGGGCAAAAACAGGAATATTAAAAAGGCCTATTGCCAATCCGGCTGTCAAAATTCCTGATCCAAAAATATTATGAAGCAGGATTGCAATCACAAGAGCGGGAAAAGCGAAGATTAAATCATTGAGCGAAAGAATGATGCGACTGAGCGCGCTCTCTTCAGCAGAGGCAATGAGGCCGAGCGGAATGCCGATTCCTGCGCCAATGATCACAGCCATCGCTGCCACGGAGAGTGAAGCAAAACAGCCGCCGATCACCATGGCGAAGGTATCGCGTCCGAATTGATCCGTGCCGAACCAATACGATGAAGACATTGGTAGAAGGCGTTGATCGATGCGAATTTGATAATGATGCTCCAAGAACGGCATGGCAACGGCCAAGGTGCCATAGACCAATATAAAGAGAAGTCCACCGGTGATGAGACTGTTTTGGAATCTCATTGTCATTCTGCGACTCCGCTGCGTCGCAAGCGTGGATCGATCAAAGTCGCGATGAAATCTACGATATAATTCACGAGTATCAAGCTACCGACGAGCAACATGGCTGTGCCCTTAATCAGCGGTAGATCACGTTGTGTAATCGCTTGAAAAATCAAACGCCCAAGGCCTGGAAGCGAAAAGACCGTTTCAATGATCACTGTTCCCGTAATCAAGAACGAGAATTGTAAACCCATAATCGACAAGACAGGCAACATCGCATTCGGTAAAATGTGATGCCAAAGAATATCTCTTTCAGAAAGACCACGGGCACGCGCGCCGAGCACAAAATTTTCTTGCGATTTATCGTGCATTTCAGCACGCACAATACGTGCTAAGATCGCTGCTTGCGGAAGCGCCAAGGCCAACACAGGAAGAAACAAAGACTTTAAGCTTAAATAGAGTCCGCTCTTCCAACCGGAAAATCCTCCTGCCGGAAACCAATGAAGACTCACTGCAAAAATCATGATCAATAAAAGAGCGAGCCAAATATTGGGAAGCGCGAGCGTGAGTTGAAACACCGTTTTGATCGCGTGATCGAGTCTTGATCCGTAATGCTGCGCAGAAAGAGCACCAAGCGGAATGGCCAAAAGCGTCGTGAGCATGAGCGCCATGACCGCAAGAGGGAGGCTCACCGGAAGACGCTCACCAATCAAAGCGAGAACGGGTGTCGCATAAGTCATGCTCGTTCCGAAATCGAAGTGCAACAACTCGCTGATCCACGACACATATTGAATGACTAGGGGTTGATCGAGACCCAATTGATGGCGAAGGGCTTGTAGCGTATCGGGGCGCGCATCAGTGCCGAGCATCAATTCGGCTGGATCACCTGGCAACACATCGACGATTAAAAAGATAAGCAGACTCGCAAGCGCCAAGAACAGCGCAAGGCCTGCCAATTTTCGGATCAAGATGCGGATCACCATTGACGATGCACGAGGCTCACAATCTGGGTCTGGCAGAGGGTCAAGGCTTTCGGCATGGCCGAGTGCTTTCTGTCAAGCCTTCGACCCTGCGAGCCGGTCTTTCGTTGCTGCGATGATGGATTTGAGGCCGGGCTCGAGAATGGCGTCCTCAGCATCATCAAAGCCGAAACGCTCGATTTTGCGAAGGCCCTTTTCCTTGTATTCGTCGACTTGTTTGCGGACATCCATGAGGTAGACGTCCACACGCGCCAATTCCCAATGGCCCGAGCGCCGTTTCCAGAAGACATAAGAGCCGATTGGCTCGTCGTCGATGTTTCCGGTCAATCCGCCTTCTTCAAGAGCCTCCTGAGCCGCCGCCTCAGAAGGGCTCAGCTCTTTCACCGGATTACCCTTGGGGATCGACCAGCGGCCCGAATCCCGTGTGGTGATTAAGATCACACGCCAGGAGCCATCCGGGGCCCGCTCGACCGGCAGCGCCCCGACCTGCTTAATGGTCGAAGGATCGAGGTCATTTGAGAGGCCCATCGCATTCGTCATGGGCCTATCGGAATCCAATTTGTCCCGTCGGTCAACCTTGGTGGCCGGGGTCTTCCGATTTCTTGGCAAAAAGCATCCACCCCTCGGCTAAGACGGGGTTGCACTCCACGTCCTTGCAATGAATGATAAGCGCCCAAGGCATCGGGAACGGATGCGTCTGTACAGGGGGGTTGAGTTAACGGATCACACGATTTTAATCGCCGATGATCATCCGCTTGTCCGTGGCGCTCTTCGCGAGGCGGTCTCCGCAATTCTTAAAAGTCCAACCGTGATTGAAGCAGGCTCTTTTGATGAGCTTGTTGCGGCGTTCCAATCTGATGCTGATATTGATCTCGTGCTTCTCGATTTAACGATGCCGGGCGTGCCAGGTTTTTCAGGCCTTCTCTTTTTGCACGCGTCTCATCCTGAAGCGCCGGTGGCGGTTGTTTCCGGTAATGAGGACCGCGCGGTGATCAGGCGCTATATTGAGCTCGGCGCGTCTGGCTATTTGCCAAAATCTCTTGATCCAAGCGCGATGAAAGCGGCAATTAAGTCGGTACTTGATGGCCAAGTCTTTACGCTGGATGATGTTGATCTTTCCGAGACGCCTGATCGTGAAACGAGTGATATGGTCAGGCGTTTGGCAACGCTCACGCCGCAACAAGTCCGCGTGTTGACGACGCTCTCGACAGGTCTTCTCAATAAACAAATTGCTTATGAGTTGTCGGTATCAGAAGCCACTGTCAAAGCCCATGTGTCGGCAATATTGCAAAAGCTTGATGTTGATAGTCGTACGCAAGCGGTGATCGCCGCGTCGAAAATAGCCGCTGGACAGTGGACAGGTGTTTTGCAATCGATCGCATAAAACGATTACGGTCCTAAAAAATTTCAAAGAAAACTTTCAAGCGGCCAATTTTGCCAATCTTCAACCGCACGTCCAACAAGTTGCAGCGGTGAGGTAAGACCATCTTTCTCCATCCGTTCAACAAGCCCCTTTTTGATCTCATTGATCAAGTCCGGGCCTTTATAAACAAGTGACGAATAAAGTTGAATGAGGCTTGCCCCGGCTTCGATTTTTCCAATCGCGGCTCTGGCAGAGTCGATGCCTCCCACTCCAATCAGTGGAAATTGTTGTTCAATGCGGATATAGGCTTCCGAGAGCATTTTCGTTGAAAGCGGATAAAGTGGCTTTCCGGATAATCCGCCACTCTCCAATCGTTGCCGCCGGTCATGCAAAGATTTTGGCCGTTTGACCGTCGTATTGGAAATGATCAACGCATCAATACCGCGCTTGCGAGAGACATCTACAACATCATCGAGATCTTCTAAAAAGAGATCGGGCGCAATCTTCAAGAAGACAGGTTTCTTTTGTCCGTTCCGTGTGGCTTCATCGCGTTCATTCAAGGTCCAGGCAAGAAGATCATCAAGACTGTCGCGACTTTGTAAAGTGCGTAAGCCGGGTGTGTTGGGCGATGAAATATTGACTGTGAAATAAGAAGCAAGCGTTGCAAAAGCGCGAATGCCTTTGACATAATCGGAAACGCGATCGGTCGATTCTTTATTCGCACCGACATTGATCCCGACAATGCCAGAAGTTGCTTTACGCGCTTTCAAGCGATCAGCAACAATATCATGCCCATGATTGTTAAAACCAAAGCGATTGATAACGGCTTCATCAAGCGCAAGGCGAAACAAGCGTGGTCTTGCATTTCCTTTTTGAGGGAGAGGTGTAACGGTACCGCATTCGACAAAGCCGAAACCCAAACCGAGCATCGCATCAGGCACTTCGGCATTTTTATCAAAGCCTGCGGCAAGGCCGACGGGATTTGAGAAATTCAAACCAAAAAGCGAAACGGCCAAACGCGGATCATCTTCGATAGGCTTCCGAGGTCCGAAGCGCTTTAAGAGATCAATCGTTAGATTATGCGCGTTCTCCGGATCCATCCGATGAAGGAGGGGCTTTGCCAGTGTGAATAACAAAGTCATGGCAAGAGTCCTTCAAAATCATGCGTGCCATCGGCGAGTACGGGTAGAGAAGCAATACGCATCACATGCTTTGTGGAAAGTGAAGCGTAAAGATGCGGAAACAAATCACCGCCGCGTGATGGTTCATAAATCAAAGCATCGCCCAGATCTTGATCATCAAGGGTGAGCAAAAGGAGATCACTCTGCCCTGTGAAATGGCGGCGTGCTGTTTCTTGCACTTGGGTTGCGGTTGAGAAATGGATGAAGCCATCGGCGATATCAACAGGCGCACCTTTGAAGAGACCGGTTGTTTCGGCGTCCTGCCAGAGCTCTTTTGAGATGATTTTATAGATCAGCATGAGCACAGCCACAGGTGAAGGGGCGGTCGATCGCCCGATGTTATTTGAAGCGCACTGCGCGTTAAGAGCCATGAAACCGACGCTTTCTCAACCCCAACCTGCTTGTCAATAAAGAGAAAATAAACCTATAAACAGTGAAATTTCAGATTAATATCCTTGCTCGGGGGCGGTTGATGCTGACGCATGAACGGATCTGGAAGGCGGTTGACCTTCTGGCAGCGCGAAACGGCCTCTCGGCTTCAGGGCTGGCTCGTCGTGGCGGGCTTGATCCCACGGCCTTCAACAAATCTAAACGCGTCTCGTCTGATGGGCGGCTTAGATGGCCTTCAACTGAATCGATTGCGAAAATACTGGAATCGACCTCGACCGATCTCGACGTCTTCATGGCGCTTGTGTTGGCGGATTGCCCGCCTGCACCCACGCGCGCGATCCCGCTTATCGCGATGAGTGATTGCGCAGAGGCTTTTGACGGAGAAGGTCGTCCACAGGGTCCTAAATGGGATGAAGTGGGTTTTCCTGAATTGCCTGCCGGCGATCTCTTCGCGCTTGAACTGACTGATGACCGGATGATGCCAATCTATCGCGAAGGCGATATTCTTGTCTGCACCACCACCATTCCGGTGCGTCGCGGTGATCGCGTGATTTTAAAATTGAAGACGGGCGAAATTCTCGGGGGCACTTTGCGCCGCAAGACAATCGCTGGAATTGATCTTATGCTCTTCGGCGCGAGCCGTGCATCCGAAACAATGATCGCAGCGACCGAGAAAAACTGGATCGCCCGTATTCTCTGGGCGAGCCAATAATTTTAAGTCTTAACGCTCTTCGCGCGTCGCCATAAAATGAGCGTGATCGGCGATCAATGCGCCTTCGAGCCCTTTTGCGATCAGCGCGCGCGTTTCTTGAACGCCATAAAGCGCGATGAAAGAACCAAAGCGCGGTCCGCGCTCCGCACCGAGTAATACTCGATAGAGAGTCGAGAACCAGGCTTGCGATACGCCGCGCCTTCCATCGGGACTTTTCGATTTGCTTGAGAGATCGGGAAAATGCGCACGACCAATTTCATACACAACCGCTTGCAAGGCATCGCTATCGGTTGAACCTTCATGCGCGGCGAGCGCATTCGACAGATCAGAGAGCGCTTGATGTGCTTCCGGTGTGGGTGCGTGGAAGACTTTTCCGGGGCGCACAAAATCACGATAATAAACGAGCGCGTAAGAGATCAATTGATCAAGTGTGGGATGATTTTCGGCCGATGCCGTCGGTGCATAGCGTTTCAAAAAGCCCCAAACGACCTGCTTGTCGTCCGAATTCGCGACCGCAACAAGATTAAGCAACATCGCGAAATTGACGTTTGTTGAATGTCCTGCGGAATCATTGAGCACTTCGGCTTGAGGCGGATGGCCGCCATGAATATGAAAGACCGGATTGCCGAGCTTTTCTTTCCATTCCTGCTTTGGATATTTTTCCAAGAAGGTGAGATAGTCATCCACCTGACGCGGGATAACATCGAAATAGAGTTTCTTCGCTTCACGCGGCTTCGAATACATGAAGAGCGCAAGCGATTGCGGGCTTGCATAAGTCAGCCATTCGTCAATCGTGAGACCATTGCCCTTTGATTTTGAAATCTTCTGGCCTTTGTCATCCAAGAACAATTCATAGACAAAATGTTCCGGCGCCTCACCGCCAAGCGCACTGCAAATCGAATCATAAACTGCCGTATTGGGTTGATGGTCTTTGCCATACATTTCAAAATCGACGCCGAGTGCCGCCCAGCGCGCGCCGAAATCCGGCTTCCATTGCAATTTCACATGGCCGCCGGTGACAGGAACCGTAACATCGGTTCTATCTTCATCGGTAAAGGTCACTTCGCCCTTTTTGCCATCGACATGTTTCATCGGCACATAGAGCACGCGACCGGTTGAAGGCGAGATCGGCAGGAAGCAACTATAGGTCGCCTGCCGCTCTTCGCCGAGCGTCGGCAACATGATGTCCATCAAGGCTTGATAGCGTTCCGCCGCGCGCAGCAAAATCGAATCGAATTTGCCGGAGGTGTAATAATCCGTCGCACTCGCAAATTCATACTCGAAGCCGAACGTATCGAGAAAGCGGCGCAGCATCGCATTATTGTGATGGCCGAAGCTTTCATGGGTTCCAAACGGATCCGGCACGCGCGTCAAAGGCTTGTGGAGATGGTCGAAGAGGCTCTCCCGGTTCGGCACATTGTCCGGCACTTTCCGCATACCATCCATATCGTCGGAAAAAGCCAGAAGCCGTGTCGGGATTTTGTCTTCGGCGAGAATGCGGAACGCGGTGCGCACCATGGTTGTGCGCGCGACTTCACCGAATGTGCCAATATGCGGCAGACCCGAGGGTCCGTAACCAGTTTCAAACAACACGGTTTGACGGCCCGTACGGGCGAGACGGTCGACGAGTTTTCGCGCTTCCTCGAAAGGCCAGGCGGCGCTTTCGCGCGCGGCGGTAAGGACGGCGGGGTCGGCGAGCAAATCGGTAATCGAAATCATGGGTTCACAATCACAAAAAGGCGAAGAAAGAAGCGGGAAGGCGCGCACCCTAGAGCAGATCGTGCCAACGGGGAAGGGGAGGCTTCACGGGGTGGCGCGTTGCGCGGCTGCATCCGCCGCGCTTTGCCGCGCGCGGCCTGACTGGTCTATTGGACAGGTGATTTTTTTATTACGCGTATTTTGCATTTATGAGCTCAGATCGAACACGCGTCGCCTCTGAGACCGAGGCGCAGGGTGTAGCGAGGCTTCCTTAAAGCAAGGCTTCCAATTCTCATGCGCTGGATCATCACGTCATTTTGCAACGATATTTTGGACTTGATGACAAAACACTCGCTGACGCGATCGCATCAGCGCGGGTTGCGCGGGTGACACTTGATGCATTTCTTTTAGCGCGTGGGTTGATTGCAGAAACTGAACTCTATCGTGGTCTGGCAGAAGCGCTTGGTGTGCAGTTTATCAATCACCCTTTTCGTCTAACCTCAGTTTATCCTTTTGAAATGTTGTTGTCGTCAGGTATTGCAAGATTTGAAGATGGTCAAGGAGCAACTTCGGTGATCGCGGCGCCGCGTGGCGTATTCTTTGAAGATTTGTTGATGCGGGTGTTTACGGCTGAAAAAGCCCCCCAATCGTATTTACAACCCCATCAAATTTTTAAGCGATCCCTGCTCACGCAATATGGAAAAACGCAAGCCGATCGAGATGTCGGTCGTCTTGGTCAATCTATGCCGGAATTTTCTACGACAGATTTGAAGCGCAGTTCTTTTGTAGGATTGATGATCATTCTCCCGATTCTATTTTTGTTAGGATTGGTGATTGAAACAGAATTTTGGACAACAGGACTTTATGTCTTCTCGAGCCTCTTTGCGACACCTTCTTTGCTTTTCAAGGTAGCGGTTACTTATGTAAAAAGTGATATGCCACCCATTCGATTGTTAGAAGATTCAAAACTGCCAATTTATAAAATTCTTCTTCCCTTCCACCGTGAGGCCGAAATCGCTCCGCTCTTCATGGACCATATGCTCAAGATCGACTATCCGCGATCGAAGCTACAAATTATTCTGCTCATCGAGGAGCATGATAAAGTGACGCGAGAGGCTATAAGGTCATCATCATATTTTTCCCATTTTGAAACGGTCATTTGTCCGGAAGGTTTACCAAAGACCAAACCTCGAGCGCTGGTTATTGGTCAATCCTATGCGCGTGGTGAGTTTATTGTCGTGTTTGACGCAGAAGATTTACCTGAACTACAACAATTGCGTCGTGCAGCAACCATATTCATGCAAGCTTCGCCACGACTTGGATGTATCCAAGCATCACTTGCTATATATAACCGAAAGGACTCATGGCTCGCGCGCATGTTTTCTTATGAATATGCGGTTTTATTTGATATCATTCTTCCAGGAATGGCACGCTTTTCAATGCCCATTCCCTTGGGCGGAACATCCAATCATTTGCGCCGGAGCGCTTTAAGTGTGGTGTAAGGTTGGGACCCGTGGAATGTCACCGAAGATGCTGATCTTGGATTAAGACTCAGCAGGTTTGATTTTTAAACCCAGCATATCTCATCAACCACATTTGAAGCAGCCCTGAATGAAATTTTCATCTGGTTTCGACAAAGAACGCGATGGTCCAAAGGATGGATACAAACATCAATTGTTCATTTGGGTCGTACCAAGCGGTTTGGTGTAAGACAATCAATTTAGACACGACTGATGATTGCATTTATTGCAACCACGTCTTTTGTCACTTCACTTTATCATCCTCTTCTTATGATTATCGCGACGGTTATGATTGATTTTATCAAAGACGACCAATCGGGAAAAATCCTTCGAGAGAGCGGTTTGTGGATTATGTGTGTATTTTTACTCTCTCATATAACAACTAATTTTATCATGCTCACCCGTGCGGCACGTCTCCGCTCTTATCACTTAAAAATTAGCGATTTTCTTTTGCAATTTCCTTATTCGCTTTTAAAAACCGCAGCCGCTTGGTTTGCGTTTTTTGAATTAATGGTGGCGCCAAGTCATTGGCGTAAAACACCGCATGGGTGAGCAAAGCATTTTGAAGTGAAAGGAGAGGGCGCAAAAACTTAAAAATGATCCGCGATCCGTTTTGCATTTTCTTCCGGAGGCCGATCGAAATTCATGCTTGAAACAAAGCGGCCTTTTTTGTTCATGAGATAAACAAGCGCGGTGTGGTCCATCACATAGCCGCCACCCTCAAGCGGCACTTTGCGGGCGAAGGCGCGATAGGCGCGCGTGGCCACGTCGATCTCCTTGCGCGATCCGGTAAGGCCGATGATTCGAGGGTCGAAACTTTCGAGATAGGCTTTGAGTGTGTCCGGCGTATCCCGCTCGGGGTCAACCGTAATGAATAAGGTTTTGAGGCCATCCCCTTTCGGGCCGAGGGCCTTATAGACTTCGCTGATCTCGAAAAGCGCTGTCGGGCAGACATCGGGACAATGGGTGAAGCCGAAAAAGACAAGGCTGGGTTGGCCTTTCAGCGCGGCTTCCGTCACGCGCGCGCCGCGCTGATCGGTAAGTGTAAATGCACCACCAATCGCATCAGTTGAGGAGTGTTCGGGGTTCAAGACAAAGAGCGCCATGATGCCGATCAGCACCAATCCGGCCAAGGCAACAATGAGCGATAACCCGATGCGCTGTTTCATGTTGATTTAAAAACAATAGGCCAAGGCCAAATCGACTAGCTCGGTGAAAACGACCGATCCGTGATAGGCCCAAAATCCAACGCCCACAAGGAGAGTCATGCCGATTGCAACGCCGATCATCACACGATGCGTTGCCGTTAAGCCACGCATATCATGTGAATCTGAATTCGTATGATCAGATAAATTTGTCATAAGATGCGTAAGCTTTAAGTTTGTCTTTAAATCTCACCAATCCGCGGTCGAGCAAAGTCCGGAGCGGATTGGTAATCAAATATGGAGCGGGCGAAGGGAATCGAACCCTCGACATACAGCTTGGGAAGCTGTCGTTCTACCACTGAACTACGCCCGCGTGAGGTGCTTCGTCTGACGATCTCAGGCCAAGCAATAAATTATGCTGCGCGACCTGTGAAGAAATTCTTCAATTTCTTGAAGCGCGTTGAAACGCTGTGGCGGCTTTGTTCACGATTGACGACATCCTCATCGAGAACCCAATTCATTTGCACCACGCGGCGTTGACCTTCGAAAGGCTTGTGGCCATGCCATGAATTGTCGGAGCGGCGAAACACAAGAAGTGTTCCATTCGACGGCGACACTTCAGCAACATAATCTTCAAGGTCCGTGCCTGAACGCAAAATACGCAAACGTCCACCATCAACGCTCCAATTATCATTGAGATAAAGAAGAACCGTGATGATTTTGGTTTCACTGTCGGTGTGAATTGAACCATCATTTTTACGCAAGAAGCCGCGCACGGTGTACATGGTGGGTCGACCCGAAAGATCGATTTTGAATTTTTCTTCGATCGCCTTGCGGAAGGCTTCATCCTGCAATTCGTCAAGAAGCGCGTGGAAGCGGCCGGAGACGTTTAATTCCGATGGCGGATGTGAACCGGGCCCCGGGACTTCCGGAAAATCGGCCATAGCTTCTGCGAATTTTTCGGGTTTCACGAAATTCTCGACAATCAGATAGTCGTAGGGGTCGGTCTGAAGGGGCGCTTTTTCTAGCGCGCCGTAGTCGAGATAGGTCATGGGAACTCCCTCAGTCAGTCTGGGCCGGTTCGATGCGTATCTGCGCGTCATAGCATGTCTTGGCTGTAGAAAAAACTGGCCTTACTTGCCGCGCACCCGTCTGCATGATAGAAACTTGGCACGAAATTAAGGCAATCAAGCCTCTTTCCGCCCCTTTTGGCAGGGTTTCGCACTTTTTGATGAAATTGACCACTCAAGAAACGCGAGAACTACGGCGCCGCCGCAGCGTGGCTCGTTGGAATAAGCCGCTCAATACACTCTGGCGGCGTTTCCGCGCTTGGGTGCATATGGTTTTTGTCGATCATGGCATTTTCCGCTTGATTTATCTCAATTTACATCCCGTTTCGGACAAATTTTGGCGCGCGGCCCAGCCCACGCCTCGACAATTGCGACAGGCGGCGCGCGACGGGATCAAGACCATCGTCAATCTGCGTGGTGGTCGTGAATTTGGTTCTTGGCCACTCGAGCGTGAGGTCTGCGAATCAAAAGGGTTGACGCTTGTTGATTTTGTGCTGCGCTCCCGCGGTGCACCGGATCGCGAGCGGATCGCCTCAACGGCAAAATTTTTCGAGACTCTGCAATATCCGGCGCTCGCCCATTGCAAATCGGGTGCGGATCGCGCGGGATTTATGTCCGCACTTTATTTACTTGTTCATGAAAAACGCCCGCTTGATGAAGCGATTAAACAACTCTCTTGGCGTTATGGTCATTTCAAATTTGCAAAGACCGGCATTCTTGATGAATTTTTTGAACGCTATCGTCGCGAGGGATTGGAAAAAGGTATTTCGTTTCAAACCTGGGTGGAAACGATTTATGATCCTTCGGCGCTTGAGCGTGATTTCAAATCCAATTCATGGGGCGATTGGCTTATTGATCGCGTCTTAAGACGTGAATAGGCGCATCTATCCGAGCAGCGCCAAAATTTGTTCGGTGAGTTTTTCGCGAACAGTGCGATAGGCTTCAAGCTTTTCTTCGCGGCTGCCTTCGATCATAGAAGGATCTAAAGTTGGCCAATAGATGACATTAACCGCAAGCGTACGTGTGAGTTCAAGCGCGGTGTGATGCGCTTCAGGACTTAACGTCACGATTAAATCAAAATTTAGCTCTTCCCATTCCGCAAGCTCGTCAAGCGTGTGGGGTTTGTGCTGTCGTGCGTCGATTCCGATTTCATCAAGAACAGCGATGGTGAAGCCATCAATATCGCCTTTGCGGATGCCTGCTGATTGGATGAAATGAGTCTTGCCGAAATAATGTCGCGCAATGGCTTCCGCCATGGGGGATCTGATCGCATTCATCGCGCAGGCAAAGAGAACCGCTTGAATTTTTCCGCGATGCTCCGTTTCCACCCGCGCTCATCCTTTCCAATGCAAAGAGGAGATCAATGTAAACAGACGTCGTGCGGTATCAAAATCAACGGTAATTTTGCCCTCTAAGCGATCAATGAGGAGCTGCGCGGCTTCGTTATGAAGGCCGCGCCGCCCCATATCCATCGCTTCGATTTGTGAAGGCGAAGCCGAACGAATAGCGTTGTAATAACTCTCACAAATCAAAAAATAATCTTTGATCACGCGACGGAAGGGCGTGAGTGACAAAATATGAATGATCACCGGTGCGCCGCCCTGATCTTTGATTTCAAGCACCAATTTATTGGTGATGAGACTCACGGTGAGAGTGTAGGGCCCACCGTCATGTTCTGGAATAATGAATTGATTGGATTCGATGAGATCATAAATGGCGATTGCACGCTCATGTTCCTGTTCGGTACCGGCGCGACCGATTGATGCTTCATCAAGCGTCACAGACACGAGTCGATATCTCGGATCCTGACTCATAACACACCATCACTCCAGATTTAATCGGATAGCGATAGAGTGCGCATGAGCACCGAGGCCTTCGCTTTCAGAAAGAGCCAGAGCGGAAGGGGCCAAAGCGCGAAGTGAGTCCGGCGTGCAAGACAAAATTGATGTACGTTTCATAAAATCAAGCACGCCGAGGCCGGATGAAAAACGAGCGGAACGTGCGGTCGGTAACACATGGTTTGAACCGCCGACATAATCACCAATCGCTTCCGGCGTATGCGCGCCAAGAAATATGGCGCCTGCGTTACGGATCGTTGCCGCAAGCTCGTCGGCGTCATCTGATTCAATCTCGAGATGTTCGGGCGCTAAGCGGTCAACAAGTGGAATCGATATTTTGAGTGAAGTCACTTCGATAATGGCACCATGATCCTGCCAACTGCGGCGCGCAATCTCGCTCCGTACCAATAATTTCAACTGATGCTCGACCACTTTTTCAACTGCATCTGCAAGCTTCGATGACGATGTGATCAAAATTGATTGCGCGGCCACATCATGTTCCGCTTGCGCGAGTAGATCGGCTGCGACCCAATCAGGATTAGCACTTTCATCAGCCATGATCACAACTTCGGAGGGGCCAGCGATCATATCAATGCCGACCGTTCCGAAGACACGACGCTTTGCTGCAGCGACATAGGCATTGCCGGGACCAACAATTTTCGCGACGGGTTTGATCATCGCGGTTCCGTATGCCAACGCCGCCACTGCTTGCGCACCGCCAATTCGATAGATTTCATCAACGCTCGCGAGTTTTGCAGCCGCCAAAACGAGCGGATTGATTTCCCCCTTCGGTGCGGGAACCACCATCACAAGACGCGGTACACCGGCGACGCGCGCGGGCACCGCATTCATCAAAACGGAAGAGGGATAGCTTGCCGTACCGCCAGGCACATAAAGACCCACCGCTTCAATCGCTGTCCACCGATGGCCAAGGGTGACACCTAGCGCATCGGTGTAGCGATCATCTTTCGGGATTTGACGCCTGTGATGGGATTTGATGCGATCATGTGCGACTTGTAGCGCGTCAAGCGCTTGCTTAGAACAAGCTGCTTCTGCCGCATTTATTTCATCTTCACTCACCCGTAACGATTTTGTTGCTGGATCAAAGTGATCAAAGCGTTTTGTATAATCAGCTAGCGCTTCATCTCCGCGCGCGATCACATCCGAAATAATCACGGCAACGGCATGATCAACATCTTCTGACACTTCGCGCTTTGTCGCGAGAAGGGAGATAAAATCCTTTTCAAAAGTCGGATCAGAAATCTTAAGGCGCTTGACCACAACTATAGCCTTTCAGGTCCTGGGTAAAAGATCAGAGAGTGCCACTTCAAGACACTCAACCGTTAGTTTGATGGCGATCTCGCCTTCAAAGGCGAGAATGATATTGCCCGAAGGAGGCTCTGCCGGACTGAACATGATGCCGATTAAAGTAAGCGCAGTGTTTGATGCACGTTGAGGCAAACTGATGGATTGAACTTTTGTCACACGATCAAAATGCAATCCCGCAGCAATTGAAGGCTCATGGGATTGATCGTCTTTACGTCTCAGCACGGTGACAAATCGCTGCTCAAGCGATTGGTAGGTCATATCGGATAGGTTGAACCGCGCGCCCTCGAGCAAGCTCGAAATCACGATCAGGTCTTCCGTATCCAAGGCTGCCATTTTCATCGCTTGAACCACTCCTTACCCCAAGCCAAGAGGCGCTGGGCCTTCTATCGCGGTCATAAATCATGCCTTGGCCCGGCCTGCAAATCCCGAGCTTGGTCTCTGGTTAATAATTGGGTCTTTAGTTGAGAACGAGGTTTGTAAGGATGGAAAAGAGGGCGGATTGGTTCAGCCTTCGCCCGAGATGCGCTCAATTTCGGCGCCGCAGCGGTCGAGTTTTTTCTCCAGCGCTTCAAAGCCGCGATCAAGATGATAGACACGGTTTACCGTGGTCGTGCCCTCAGCCACTAGCGCGGCAACAATGAGTGACACAGAAGCGCGCAGATCGGTGGCCATAACCGGCGCGCCTTTCAAACGGCTTTGCCCTTTGACAATCGCCACATCGCCTTCAAGCTTGATCTGCGCACCAAGCCGCGCGAGTTCTTGCACATGCATGAAGCGATTTTCAAATATTGTTTCATGAATGCTTGACGGACCGCTTGCCCTTGTCATCAAGGCCATGAATTGCGCTTGAAGATCGGTTGGAAAACCGGGGAAGGGTTCAGTGGTGATATCAACTGGCGCAAGCAGGCCGGGCGCACGCGATATACGAATGCCATTGGGCTCGATGTCGATTTTCGCGCCTGTCTTTTCAAGATGATCAAGCGCGTTTTGCAACAAATCGGCGCGCGCGCCTTCAAGCAAAACATTGCCACCCGTCATAGCCACCGCAATCGCATAGGTTCCCGTTTCAATACGATCAGGCAGAACCGTATGATGCGTACCATCAAGACGCGACACGCCTTCAATCATGATGCGCGATGTGCCTGCCCCTTCAATCTTTGCGCCCATTTTTGTGAGACAGTCAGTGAGATCGGCAATTTCCGGTTCACGTGCGGCGTTATCAATTATCGTTGTGCCATCAGCCAAACTCGCCGCCATCAGCGCAATGTGAGTGCCGCCGACAGTAATTTTCGGAAAATCGATTTTACCGCCTTTCAAACCTTTAGGCGCTTTCGCGATAACATAGCCGGAATCAATTTCGATATCCGCGCCAAGTTTTTCGAGCGCCATCAGCAGGAGATCAACCGGGCGCGTGCCAATCGCGCAGCCACCCGGAAGTGACACGCGCGCTTTACCCATACGCGCAAGCAAGGGCGCGATTACCCAGAAACTCGCACGCATGCGCGAAACAAGTTCGTAAGGTGCGGTTGTATCAACAATATCGCGCGCGGACAGCGTGATCGTTTCGCCGCTCTCTTCCGACTGGCCCAAACGTTTACCGCTGATCGCGGCATCAACACCATGATTGCTGAGAATACGCATGAGCAGACGCACATCAGAGAGGCGTGGCACATTGTGCAGTGTTAGCGTTTCTCGCGTGAGGATGCTCGCGATCATCAAAGGCAGTGCGGAATTTTTTGCGCCCGAGATGGTGATGAGGCCTTCGAGCGGGTGACCGCCGGTGATCTTAATTCGATCCATGATCTCTTTTTCTTTGTCTCATTTTTAGCTCGTATCGCGCGGCGGGATGGCGGTTTCGTGGCCAGACGGACCGGCCGAGGCTTCCCGCCCGGTCTCTGATCCGTGCTCGGCCCGGCCGCGGCTCTGGGCCTTCCGGCGCCTCAAATTTTCACGCAAAGCTACTGCGGCGGCTTCAAATCGCGATTTCCGAACGTCTTTTGGCATTGGGAGCAGAAAAACTAAGGATTCAAGGAGACATCAGGCTAAACGCACGTAATCATTATCAAGTCTGTGTCGGATGATGCCTTTTGGCCGATTGGCAGCGACTTGACAAGTCCACATGAAGCCGCCGCAACAGTCGGTCCCCTCTGCCTTGTTGAAGGGCGAAAGCCTTAGGCGTCTCGGTGGTCCCCGCGTGGCTTGCCTCGCCGCACCCCATATGGCATACCCGCGCCGCTTCCCGCGTGCGATCACTTTGTCGCCCGCTCTCTGGCGCCGCGTTTTTGGTGAAGGACGCCCATCGCTGCCGTAGCTCAGTGGAAGAGCACTCCCTTGGTAAGGGAGAGGTCGAGAGTTCAATCCTCTCCGGCAGCACCATTTATCAATGACTTAGCGGTTTCTAGTAGCATAGTATAGACGTATGCTACAAACTCACATACTATGTGACTTCCTGCTTGGGAGTGCGCATGGCAAGGGTTACCCGCCCTATTAAGGTGCCAGATA
>VGCJ01000042.1 GCA_016870035.1 Alphaproteobacteria bacterium | reverse complement strand
TCATGGCTTTGTCGGATCAATCTCGACGGTAACCGAAAGGCTGGGGCGCAAAAATTTCTCGCGTTTCAATTCATCCGGAAGCGCAATCCTTACAGGAACGCGTTGTACGACTTTGGTGAAATTTCCCGTCGCATTCTCAGGCGGCAGATAAGAAAATTGAGCTCCTGTTGCGGGTGAGAGACTTTCAATACGGCCTTCAAACACGCGGTTGGGGAATGCATCAGCGCGAATTTCTGCGCGCATGCCGATTTCTAAAGAAGCGATTTGTGTTCTTTCAAATTCGCATCGACATAGACGCTTTCAAGTTTAACGAGTACCAGAAGCCTCATGCCTGGTTGAATAAATTGTCCAAGCTGCACCGCCTTATTGCCAATCACACCATCGAAAGGTGCGCGAATTTCTCTGAATGAGAGATCGCGCTTCGCACGGGCAAGAACTGTTTCGAGTTCGATTTTGTTGCTCGCGAGTTCCGATTTTTGGGCTTTCAAAACGTCAAGGCGGGCCTCGGCTGCAGCGAGGCCTGAGCGTGCGCTTTGTAACGCAGTTTGTGTACGATCACGATCCGCTCGTGCCTGATCAAGCTTTGCACGGCTGTTAAAATCTGTAGCGGCCAAAGTTTGCGCACGATCAAAATCACCTTGTGCACGCTGTGAGTCGGCTTCAGCCGCTGCAATCTGCGCACGCGCTTGAGTGATTGATGCATTTTGTTGAAGCGATTGACTGTTAAGCCGCGCGAGGCTTGCATTTTGTATTTCAATTTTGCGTTCGGCGCTTTCAACCGCAAGGCGATAATTGCCATCATCGATTTTGGCGAGAAGATCACCCGCTTTCATGATTTGATTATTGACGACCGATACCGCGACCACATGGCCAGAGACGTTGATGAAATCGTAGAAATAGACGCGCCGACATAGGCGTCGTCCGTTGAAATGACAAAGCGACCATGGGTCTAATAAGAGAAAAGCCAAAAGCCTATAGCGCCAAGAACAATGACGAGTACGATGGGCAGAATGAGCGCCCGGGGCGAGCGCTTTTTGGGAAGCGGAGCGGCGTCTTTCTCAATCGAGCCGGGCAGGGTGGTTGCGGAGTCATTCATGGATCAAGCCATCCTGTCAGGTCGGGCGGAAATGGAGGTTTACGAGTCGGGTATTCAAGCCGCGTACCCTTTTACGACCTGATTGCAATTTCGGTTTTCGGGATGGCGCTATGCGATGATGCAAGCCTCGCTTGTGTCACACGCCGTGAGGCGCAATAAAGGTCAATCTGAGTTCTAAAGGCCGTAGATTATGTCTTCCTTGTCCGCAGCGTCACTTGATCATGCCCGCGCTCTTTTGCGTCAATTTCCACTGGTCGACGGACATAATGATCTGCCTTGGGTTGTGCATTCGACCAAATCGGCTGGGATGAGTCTCAAAAATTACGATTTATCCCGCCTGCATCCCGAGACCGACACAGATACACCTCGCCTTAAGGAAGGGAGGATAGCCGCGCAATTTTTCGCGGCCTTTGTGCCTACGCTTGCGGATAAACCGGGTCGTATGACGTTGGAACTCATTGATATGATCCGGCAGATTCCGGAGGCTTGGCCAGAGACCTATGCCTTTGCGACGTCAGCTGCTGATATCAAGCGTGCATTTCGTTCAAGTAAAATATCGGTGCTCGCAGCCGTTGAAGGCGGCACTGGATTAGAAAATTCTTTAGCGCCGCTTCGTGTGTGGCATGCTGCCGGTGTGCGGCTCATGACGCTATGTCACAATGAAACTCTTGATTGGGTGGATAGTGCGACCGACGCGCCGCGCCATGAGGGATTAACAAAGTTTGGTGAAGCCATTGTGCTTGAACTCAATCGGCTCGGGATCATTGTTGATCTTGCGCATACGGCGCCGCGCGTGATGCATCGCGTGCTTGATATTTCGCGTGCACCGGTTCTCTTCTCTCACAATAATGCAACGACCCTGTGCGATCATCCGCGCAACGCGCCTGATGATGTCTTAGATCGCATTCGCGCCAAGAAAAGCGTGATCATGGCGACTTTCGTTCCTGATTTCATCAGCCAGAAAGCGCGTGATTGGGCGCGTCCCTTAAAAGACAATTATGGCAAATCGTCTTTTCTTGAAAATCAGGAGGAGCGCGTTGCAGCTTATGTTTCAGAAGCGGGCCCGCAACCCAAAGCGACAATCAGCGAACTCTGCGATCACATCGAATATCTCACGAGCCGCACTGGATTAAATCATATCGGTATTGGTTCGGATTATTTCGGAGGCACAACGCCGGAAGGTCTCGAAGATGTTTCGAAATTTCCTTACCTAATCGCGGCCTTGATCGAACGTGGCTGGTCGGATCAAACGCTCGAGAAAATCTGCGGCGGCAATATATTGCGCTTGATGAAATCGGTTGAGCGTATTGGCGAGGTGTTGCGCGCAACCGAGCCGCCGCGCACAGGGCGAATTGAAGATTATGATGGTTCGCCAAAGGCAGTGGGCTAAATCCTCTTCCATTTAGCGGCCGAATGCTCCTGTCACATTAGACAGGTGCCAAACTACTTGCCGATATGAAGTATGAATTCACGGGCTCGGGGGCTCCGGCTTCACGAGGGCGGGTGTCATCTTCCTGGGATTGTTCTACATTTACAAATTGTACATACAATGAACGCTGAAATTCAGTTTGAATGGAATAAAGCCAATCGCCGCGCTAATATCGCGAAGCATGGCTTCAATTTTGCCGAGGTTGGTCCTGCCTTTGTTGATCCGTATCGCGTGGTCTATCCGGTCGATGGACGAGAATTGGCAGAGTCACGTTGGGTACTGCTCGGTCAAATTGAGTGGCGGGTGCTGCATGTGGTTTTCACAATGCGTGAGAGCCGCGTTCGTTTGATTTCGGCTCGTATCGCGCATGAGAAAGAAAGGGCGATTTATGGCCGATGAAGTCATAGTGTGGGCGCGTTTTGTCGATGGCGTCATGTATCAAGAACATCCCGACGGGTCACTCACGCCGGTACCGAAGGGTCAAACGGATTCGGCGGCGATTGATGCCAAGAGCGAAGAGCAACTCCTTGCCGAGGCGCTTTCTGATCCCGATGCGTTGCCGATGAGTGACGAAGACTTGGAAAATGCAGAACGCGCGCTCTTCAAAGCGCCGGTAAGCATTCGTCTTGATGAGGAAGTACTTGAGTATTTTCGCGCTGGCGGGCGGGGTTATCAAACACGCATCAATGCAGTCTTGCGCATCTATGTGCGTGCACAAAAAGCAAGGCAGAAAAAATCGGCCTAAACGCTTTTTGCATCAACCAAAGACACGCTTAAATATCGTATCCACATTTTTGAAGTGATAAGCGAGATCAAAGAGTTCATCGATCTCGGCTGATGAAAGTTTTGATGATACATCGCTGTCAGCTTTCAGCAAGGTTTTGAAATCACCTTCGCCGCGCCAAACCGGCATAGCGTTTCTTTGTACTAAGCGATAGGCATCTTCGCGACTTACACCTTTTTGAGTGAGCGCCAAAAGTACGCGTTGCGAATGAATAAGACCGCCAAGGCGATCAAGATTTTTCTGCATATTTTCAGGATATACAACTAGTTTATCGATCACATTTGTCAAACGGGCGAGCGCGAAATCGAGCGTAACGGTTGCATCAGGTGCAAACATGCGTTCAACGGATGAATGGGAAATATCGCGCTCATGCCAGAGCGCAACATTCTCATAAGCCGGCGTTACCGCTGCGCGAACGATCCGGGTAAGTCCTGTGAGATTTTCCGTGAGTACGGGATTGCGTTTATGAGGCATGGCAGAGGAGCCCTTTTGACCGGGCGAGAAATATTCTTCCGCTTCATAAACTTCGGAGCGTTGTAAGTGCCTAATTTCAGTGGCTAATCTTTCGATAGATGACGCAATCACACCAAGGGTTGCAAAAAACATCGCATGCCGGTCACGCGGGATAACTTGGGTTGAAACGGGTTCAACGCTGAGGCCCAGCTTTTTGGCGACATGCTCTTCAACGCGCGGATCAATATTGGCAAATGTGCCGACAGCGCCAGAAATTGCACAAGTGGCAATGTCTTTGCGAGCGGCGACAAGGCGTTCGCGACAGCGGGTGAATTCAGCATAAGCAGAAGCGAGCTTCAAACCGAAAGTCACGGGCTCGGCGTGGATACCATGCGAACGACCGATCGTCGGAGTCGTCTTGTGTTCCAATGCGCGCCGTTTAATAGCAGCGAGCAGATCATCAATATCTTTGAGTAAAATATCAGAAGCGCGTGCTAATTGCACAGCAAGCGTTGTGTCAAGCACATCAGATGATGTCATGCCTTGATGAACAAAGCGCGCATCATCGCCGATGAATTCAGCAAGATGTGTCAGAAACGCAATCACATCATGTTTAACTTCGCGCTCGATCGCCTCAATTTTTTCGACGTCAAATTTTGCTGCGCCACCTTTTTCCCAAATGGTTTTTGCTGCAGATTTTGGAATCACGCCGAGCTCAGCCATTGCATCGCAGGCATGCGCTTCTATTTCGAACCAAATGCGAAATTTGGTTTCGGGCGACCATATGGCAACCATTTCAGGGCGGCTATAACGTGGAATCATCAGACGGTCTCCGGTGATTTACTCGTGGCCAGTGAGGCGGCATCACGCAGAGCGGTGATCGCATCACGATAGTTTTTGGATTCGGATTTGAAAATTGACGTGCCAGCGACAAAACAATCTGCCCCAGCGCGTGCAGCAAGCTTGGCCGTCTCACGTGTCACACCGCCATCAACAGAAAGATCAATGGAGCGTTTTCCAATGATCGATCTGACTTCAGAGATTTTCGGCATCATCGCTTGAAGAAAGAGTTGACCACCAAAGCCGGGATCAACTGTCATCACATTCACGACGTGGATGTGATCAAGAAAAGGTCGGATTTCTTCGGCGTTATCGCGCGGTGTGAGAACAAGGCCGACACTCATGGCATGCGCGTGGATTGAATGGATCAAATTTGGAATGTTGCTTTCAAGATCCAAATGAATAAGGATCCGATCACATCCTGCCTCTTTTAACGCATCGATCCATTCGTGAGCCGGTGTTGCCATAAGGTGAACGTCGAATGGCTTTTTTGTGTAAGCTCTCAGGGCCTGAAACATTCGCGGCCCAAAACTTAAATTCTTGAAAACATGCCCATCGATCATATCGAGATGAATGCGGTCGCCGCCGGCCTGATCGGCTTTCATAACCTCGTCGCCAAGGCGCGCATAATCGGCGGCAAGAATCGAGGGGATGATCTGGACAGGGCGGGTCATGAGCGCCCGATAGCATTGACACGCCTGCGACACAATGCGGAGGTCTCATTGTCCCCTATGAAGAGGATTTTGGCGCTGAAGGCGCTTGCCGAGCCCCGTTCCCTTTGTCAAAAGACGGCACGTGTAGGAGTTTCTCCGTATGGCCGATCGTAGTTTTGATGTCATGGTTTTAGGCGCGGGTATTGTCGGGCTCGCGGTGGCTTTGAAGACCCAGGAGAAGGGCAAGCATGTTCTCCTCGTTGATCAGGCCGAAGCCGGTTCCAAAACAAGTTATGGCAATGCTGGGATCATCGAGCGCGCTTCCTTTATGCCATACTCTTTTCCACGGGATGTGCGCGAGCTCATTGAGTATGCGTTCAATCGCCGGACCGACGCGCATTATCATTTCGGTGCTTTGGCATCGGTCGCTCCTTGGCTTTTTCGTTATTGGTGGAATTCGGAGCCCAAGCGTTATGAGCGCGCGATTGCAGGCGCAAAACCTCTCATTGAAAATTGTCTCTCCGAACATGAGCCCTTGATTGCTGCTGCAGGTGCCGAGGCGCTTATTCGTCGTACCGGATGGATCAGAGCCTATCGCACCGAGAAGAAAGCTGAAGCCTCATTGCGCGATGCGGAGAAGCTGAAACAATTCGGTGTGATTTTTGATGTTCTTGATAAAGCCGGATTGGCTCAGCGCGAGCCACATCTTGGAGACGGCGTGATTGGTGCTGTTCACTACAAAGATCCCGCGAATGTTTCTGATCCCCAAGGACTTTCGCTTGCTTATCGCGCGCTTTTTGAAAAACGCGGCGGTGTCTTCTTGAATGCCGATGCAAAGAGTTTGCGCGAAGAAGGAAAAGAATGGCGCATAATCTCGCCGCTTGGCACATTGAAGGCCAAAGATGTTGTGATCGCACTTGGTCCTTGGGCGCAAGAATTTGTGCGCAATTTCGGTTATGATTTACCGATGGGCGTGAAGCGTGGTTATCGCATGCATTATGGGATCACAGGGAATGCCGTGCTCAATCATACGGTCTATGATGCGGATCACTCTTATGTGATTGCCCCGATGACGAAGGGAGTAAGATTAACAACTGGCGCTGAGTTTGCGCATCGCGATGCGAAGCCGACACCGGTTCAACTTGAAAGATTGGAACCGAAAGCACGCAAGTTTTTTCCTCTGGCAGAAAGACGTGATGCCGAGCCTTGGTTGGGCGCGCGGCCTTGCACATCCGATATGTTGCCAGTGATTTCAAAAGCGCCTCAGCATAAGGGCATGTGGTTCGCTTTTGGCCATGCGCATCATGGTTTGACGCTTTCAGCTGTAACTGGTCGTCTGATCGCTGAAATGATTGCTGGCGAAGAGCCCTTTATCGATCCGACGCCTTATCGCGTTGAGCGGTTTTAGTTCTAACGGGATCTTGCTTTCCAATCCGGCAGAGCCCCCGCAAAAGGCAGAGATTTTGCCTCATAAACGCCGCGCGCGATAGCGCGTGCGAGAACATCAGCTGCGGCGATGCAGAGTTCGGTCAAATCCACGTTGCCTTTATCAAGCGGCTTGAAAGCGGTTGCGGCCGCAAAGAGTGTATCGCCATCCATGGGCGTATGCGCGGGGCGTATGGCGCGCGCCAACCCATCATGTGCGGCGAGTGCCAGTCTCTTACATTCGGCTTTTGTGAGCATCGCGTCAGTCACGATACAGCCGATGACTGTGTTCGCGCGCTGCGCGGAACCTTTAAGGCGCGGGCGAAGATCATCCACTGAAATTACTTTTGAAAGACCAAGCCCACCAAACTCGTTCCCGTGCTCATAGGGTGCGGCCCAGAAATGCGGTCCATCGCCGATGGTGGCTGTGCCCACCGTATTCACTGCCACAACAGCGCCGACTGTAAAACCGGAAGGGGTTTTCACACTCGCAGACCCAAGCCCGCCTTTGAGCGTCGCGGTTGTCGCGCCATAGCCTGCGCCCGCCGTGCCGAGCTCCATTTCGAGGCCCGCTGATTTTGTTGCTTGATAGCCGAGCTCCCAATATGGCGGCATACGACCGCAGTCTTTGTTCCCGCCATTGAGCAAATCGAAAAGGATCGCTTGCGGAACAATAGGCACACGCACAGGGCCGACCTCGAAACCGCGCCCCTTTTCTTTGAGCGCTGCCATCGCGCCGCCCGCAGCATCAAGCCCGAAGGCCGATCCACCGGAAAGGAGAATTGCATCGACATGATCCACCGTCATCTCGGGTTCGAGGAGCGCGGTGTCGCGCAGGCCAGGCGCGCCGCCAAGCGTGGCGATTGACGCCACTGTTGGACGATCAAACACAATCACGGTCACGCCCGTGGCTGCGACTTCATCATGGGCTTCGCCGATTGTTAGTCCCGGCACATCGGTGATAAGATTTTTCATCGCGCGGCAGAGTGGCGCAGCGCGTGACTTCGCGCAAGCCTTGGTTGAGGATCAAACCTTGCCACTCAGAGGGTGTGGCTTTATCACAACCCTATGACCGATGTGACCTATCCTGTCGCGGCTTTTGCCGGGCTTGTGTCTTTTCTGAGCCCCTGCGTCTTGCCGCTGGTGCCACCTTATCTGTCCTTTATGGCTGGCACGGCGATTGAAGATTTTATCGAAGGTGGCGAGCGGCGCGTTCGGCGCGATGTGCCGCTTGTGGCGCTCCTTTTCGTATTGGGTTTTTCAACTGTCTTTGTGTTGCTGGGTGCAACCGCATCGGCCTTCGGACAGGTTTTGAGATCTTATATCGATGTGCTCTCGATTGCCGCAGGCGTCGCGATCATTGCTATGGGTCTGCATTTCCTTGGCGTGTTTCGTATCGCGATGTTGTTTCGCGAAAAGCGTGTGCAGGTTGAAAAGCCTTCAGGACCTTTAGGCGCCTATGTAATGGGTCTCGCTTTCGCATTTGGGTGGACGCCTTGCATCGGGCCTGTGCTTGCTGCGATCCTTGCGGTCGCAGGATCGGAAGAGAGTGTCGGACGTGGCGCGTTGCTCCTGTCTGTTTATTCTCTCGGTCTCGGCATTCCCTTTATTCTTGCGGCGTTTGCTATGGAACATGTTGTAAAATTCGTTCGCCGTTTTCGTGCTCATTTCGGAAAAGTCGAAAAGGCGATGGGCGTTTTGCTCGTCTTGACCGGAATTTCGTTTTTGACGGGCTCGATGACGTCTTTTTCTTTTTGGTTGATCGAGACATTTCCGGCGCTGGGGAAACTCGGTTAGGGGTCTTTCATACCGCGCGAAGATTTTGCGGACTTGAAACAACAACACTCACTCCAAGACCGAAAACACCAACTTCTCGCCTGATTTTTTCCAAGTGAAGATTGTGTAATCCGATCGTGAACGATCGCCTTGCTTGTCAAATGAGATTTCGCCGATCACGGTTTTGAAATTTGTGCTCGAGCGCAATTCTTCGGCGAGTTTCTTTGTGTCGGTTGATTTGATCTTGCGCGCGGCATCAGCCAGAACCTGTACCGATGCATAGGCATTCAAAAGATAGGAGTCCGGCTCGATGTTTTTAGATTCTAGTTTTTTGACGAGATCCTTGGCTTCAGGTCTCGTGCGTGCCAGAAAAGGGAAGGTCATCACTGTGCCTTCAGCCCCCATGCCGGCGATTAACGCCACTTCATCTGAGGCAATCATATCGCCGGACATCAAAACCGTCTTCAAACCCTGTTCGCGCATTTGTTTGATGAGCAATCCCGCTTCAAGATAAGAACCACCCCAATAGAGAAGGTCGGCCTGTTGCGCTTTGAGTTTTGTAATCAGTGGCGAAAAATCTTTCTCGCTGATCGAGACGCCCTCGAACATGATTTCACGCATACCGAGCAGGTTGATTTTTTTTCTCGTATGATCCGCTAAGGTCTGTCCCGATATCGAGCGATCATGCGCGAAAGCAATTTTTTTATTGTCGAAATGATCTTTGATGTAACCTGCAGCAACCGCCGCTTGGTGATCATCGCGGCTTGCCACACGAAACACATTCCACAAACCGCGCTCGGTTAGTTTCGGATTTATAGCGCTTGGTGAGATCATCAGGATATTTTTTTCCTGATAAAGCTCGGATGTGTCGAGGCTTACATTTGAGGTCGCATGACCGATTATAATTTTCACGCCGTCGCTGATGAATTTTTTTGCAACAAGAGCCCCCTGTTTGGGATCGGCAAGATCATCCCCTGAAGTGATCAGAATCCTCTCGCCATTAAGACCGCCTGAAGCATTGAGATCTTCAACTGCGAGCTGCACGCCTTTGAGAATTTGTTGGCCGATTGCGGCTTGCGCGCCTGTGAGCGGCCCGCCAACGCCGATCAAAACATCCGCACGGGCAGGGGCATTGATCAGAGTGAGGGTCAGCAGAAACGTAATGGCGCTGATGATCGTCATTCGATCTGTTTTCATGAAGGGCACTCCTCAAAGAGGTGTCAATTCAAAGATCATCACCGCAAAACAAGACTTAAAAATTAACGCATAAAAAAAGCCCGAAGATCAAAAGATCTCCGGGCTTTCAATTCAGATCAGATCACGATCACTTGATAGAGTCGTCCTGGGCATATTTGCCGCCCTTGAAGACGTGCCAAGCATATTTCGGATCAAAAATGTCACCCTTGTTGTCGAACTTGATCTTGCCAACGGGTGTATCGAGCGTGACGTCGTTCATCGAAGCGACAACCTTCTTCGAGTCGAAGGATCCAGCCTTCTTCGCTGCCTCTGCCCAGGTCTTTACGGCGACATAGGCATAGAGCGTGTAGGTGGCAACTGGTGTGCCCTTCGCTTTAAACTTGTCGCAGATGTCCTTGTTCGCTGGGTTCAAGCAGTGATCCGGCGGGTTGGTGAAGATTGCGCCGTCAGAAGCTGCACCTGCGATTTGAGCGAATTCATTATCGCCGAGCGCGTCACCCGATATGAACTGAGCCTTCATGCCCTGTTCGGCCATCTGCTTTACGAGAAGGCCTGACTCCGGATGATAGCCAGAGTAATAGAGCACGTCGACTTTCAACGACTTCAACTTCGACACAACGGCGGTGTAGTCTTTTTCGCCGGGTGTGATGGCGTCAACAAGCACAGGTTTCAAACCATTCGCGTTCAGAGCTTTCACAGTTTCAACGGCAAGGCCAGCAGCATAGGCTGACTTGTCGTCGAATACGGCAACATTCTTGCCCTTATATTTTGCGGCAATGAAGGCACCAGCGATTTTGCCTTGCACGTCGTCACGACCGATGACGCGGAAGATCGACGGACCAGCGCGCTCATCTGTGAGCTTCACGTTTGTGGAAGACGGCGAGATCATGATCGTGCCTTCTTCGGCGTAAACCTTCGACGCGGGGATTGATGAACCCGAGCAGAAGTGGCCGATGACGACAGACACTTTCTTCGAAACGTTATCATTGGCAACAGCCACGGCCTGCTTAGGGTCGCACTGGTCGTCGCCCACAACGGTTGCAATCTTCTGGCCGTTCACACCACCAGCAGCGTTGATTTCTTCAACAGCCATGTTGAAGCCGGCTTTGAATTGTTCACCGAAAGCCGCCAAGCCACCGGTCATCGGACCGGAGAGAGCCACCGTCACATCGGCATGAGCTACCGATGATGAGAGCGCGATGCCAAGAGCAAGCACCGGCAAGGTCTTTGTTAATTTGATCATTAAATGACCTCCCAAAAAAAACATCAACAAAAGCCCGCGAAAGGAACGACCTTTTCGGACCATTGTCTTAGGATAAACGCTAGCCGCTTGCGTGCGCAGAGTCACTTACTTTTTTACTTCAAAAAGCGGTAATTTAACGCGCCCCACCGCCAAGATAGGCGGCCTTCACATCCGGGTGCGTAAGGAGCTCTTCACCGGTACCCGAAAGCGTGATCCGGCCATTGACGAGAACATGTCCTTTGGCCGCCAATTTCAGTGCGTGATTGGCGTTTTGTTCAACGAGAAACACCGTCAAGCCCCGGTTTTTGTTGAGTTCTTTAAGCGTATCAAAGATTTGCCGGGCAATGAGTGGCGCCAAGCCAAGCGAAGGTTCGTCAAGCAGCAGAAGGCGCGGACGTCCCATCAATGCGCGACCGATGGCGAGCATCTGCTGTTCGCCACCCGAAAGCGTACCGGCGCGCTGTGATTGGCGACGTTCGAGAATAGGGAAGAGCGCGAAAATCTTTTGCACATCTTCATCAAAATGAGCTGGGCCAATGGCCGCCGTGCCGAGCTGCAGATTTTCAAAAACCGTCATGCGTGGAAAGATCCGACGACCCTCTGGCGAGAGCGAAATACCAAGCCGAATAATCTCATGTGGCGGAATGAGATGAATGGGCGTGCCATCAAAATGAATTGATCCGCGTGTGGCTTTGTTCACGCCACAAATCGTCATCATCAATGTTGATTTTCCGGCGCCATTGGCCCCGATCATGGTGACGATTTCGCCTTCTCGCACATCGAGATCAACGCCATGTAGAGCCTGGTTATGACCATAGAAGGTTTCGACGCCGCGAATTTCAAGCAAAGGCCGTGTCATTTAAAACTCTCCTTCACTCTCACTCGTCAACGCCAAGATAGGCTTTGATGACCGCAGCATCATTGCGCACAAGAGCGGGCGTGCCGTCCGAAATCTTACGACCATAATCAAGCACAACGATATGATCGGAAATTTCCATCACAACGCTCATATCATGTTCGATAAGCAGAATGCCGACATGATCCTTATCGCGGATTTCACGCAAGAATACGCCGAGATCATCAGATTCTTTCGGGTTTAGGCCCGCAGCTGGTTCGTCAAGGCAAAGAAGAACCGGATCGGTGCAGAGCGCACGCACGATTTCAAGCTTGCGTTGTTGGCCATAGGGCAGGGCAGCGGCTGCATCGTCGGCTTTGTCAGCAATACCGATGCGTTTAAGCCAGGCCATCGACTTCTCGATCGCTTCCTTTTCAGCACGGCGATAAGAGGGCAGGCCAAAAATGCCCGCAATCGAAAACATCGACGCCCGCATCAATTCATTGTGCTGCGAGATCATCAGATTTTCGAGCACCGTCATACCGCCAAAGAGCCGGATATTCTGGAAGGTACGCGCCACTTTCGCGATGCGTGAGATCTTATGATCTTCCATCGTTTCAAGCGAAAAATCGCCGCGCGAGGGATGATGCAGAGCAATAGAACCACCGCTCGGTTTATAGAAACCAGTGATGCAGTTAAAGGCTGTGGTTTTGCCAGCGCCATTCGGACCGATAATCGCCGTAATATGACCAGCTTGCACTTCGAAAGAAAATTTATCAACGGCGACAAGACCGCCGAAACGCATTGTGAGGTCTTTGACCGTCAGCAAGGGTTTTGTCATATCAGCCGCGCCCCTGCGAAATCATCGACGAACCCACGGATTTTTTCTCGCGGAAGAATACCGTGGGCACACGTGAGGAAACAAAGCCACGAGGGCGCCAGAGCATCACAATCACCATCGCAAGCCCGAAGAACAAAAGACGTAAGCTGCTCGGATCGAAATCGGGGCCGAATATGGCTTTTAAGAATTGTAATTGACGCAAAGCTTCAATGCCGCCGACCATTGCGATTGAGGAGAAGACGACGCCAATTTGGCTCGACATACCGCCAAGAACGACGATGGCGAGGATGGTCGCTGATTCCATGAAGTTGAAGGATTCAGGGCTGATGAAAGCCTGTTTCGCCGCAAAAAATGAACCCGCGAAACCACCAAACATGGCGCCAATCGCGAAGGCTGAAAGTTTTGTGTTGATCGTATTCAAACCGAGTGAACGGCAGGCGATTTCATCTTCGCGCAAAGCTTCCCATGCGCGGCCCATCGGCAATTTTCTCAACCGAGACGAAATATAGAAGGTGAGAAGCGCGAGCGCGAGAATGAGGAAGTAAAGAAAGCCCATGCGCTGAAGCGATGAATATTCAAGACCGAACGTCGCGGCAAATCCATCAGGACCTTGCGAAAAGGGAATGCCAAAAAATGATGGACGGGGAATGTTTGACAGTCCATTTGAGCCGCCTGTGAAATCGCGCCAATTTAAAAGCACAACGCGAATGATTTCCCCGAAGGCCAAAGTTACAATGGCGAGATAGTCGCCGCGTAAGCGCAAGACGGGGAAGCCAAGAATGACGCCCCATGTGGCTGCAAAAACCCCCGCGAGCGGCAAGCAAATCCAGAAGCCGAAGCCAAAATGTTCAGCCAGCAAAGCATAGGAATAAGCGCCGACCGCATAGAAGGCGACATAACCAAGATCAAGAAGGCCCGCGAGCCCAACAACAATCTGCAAGCCCCATCCGAGCATGACATAAGTGACAATCAAAATGCTGATGTCGAGAATATAGCGATCCGTGAAAGGCATGAAGGGCAGAAGAATGGCGGCAATCAACAACACCGGTCCGACATAGGGAGCGAAGCGACTTTCTTGGGATTGTGGACGCGACGAGGCTTTAAGAGGTACATTGGCACGCTGCCAGGCGCGAAATTCGTAAATCAAACGCCAAACGAGAATGAGAGCACAGCCAATCGCAAAAAAGACCCAGCGATATTGGATGAAGAGAGTATTCTCGATTTTCGAAACTTGTAATCTTAAAAGCAAAGTCGGCGCGAAAATAATCGATGCAATTGCCAGAACGATCAGGCTGCGTTTGATCATCGAAGGCAACGCCTGACCGAGATTTTGGGCGTGATTATTTTGAGGCTGTGCCATGTGATCAGACCTTCTCGATTTCGGGACGGCCCAAGAGACCTTGTGGCATGAAGATGAGCACGATGATCAACATCGAGAAGGCCGCAACATCCTTATATTCAGACGAGAAATAAGCGGCAAATAGCACTTCAATAAGACCAATCAACACGCCGCCAATCATCGCGCCCGGCAATGACCCGATGCCACCAAGCACCGCGGCGGTGAAGGCTTTCACACCTGCTGAGAAACCGATGAAGAAATCGATGACGCCATAATAGAGGAGATACATGAGGCCTGCGACGGCGGCGAGCATCGCGCCGATCACGAAAGTCATCGAGATTGTGCGATCCACATCAATGCCGAGAAGCTGCGTCATTTTCAAATCTTGTTCGCACGCGCGCTGCGCACGGCCAAGCGAAGTGCGCGAGATCAAGAGCGAGAAGCCGGCCATCAGTGCAATTGTCAGGAGGACAATCAAAATCTGCATATAGGTGATACGGACCGTAAATTCTGTTCCTTCATGCAAAGTGAAGCCACCAGCGAAGAGTGCTTGCAGAGGCTTCACCCGCGCGCCTTGCGTTTCTTGAACGAAATTTTGCAGGAAAATCGAGACGCCAATGGCCGTGATCAAAGGGGCTAAGCGAAACGAACCACGTAAAGGGCGATAGGCCAAACGCTCAATCGTCCAGCCATAGACGCCAGAAATCGCCATCGCGATCACAGCGACGATCATCAAGATTCCAATACCGATGACGATGTCGGTTGATCCGGTGATACCGAAAAGCAGAATGCAAATGAGCGAGACGAAAGAGCCGACCATGAACACATCGCCATGCGCGAAATTGATCATCCCGATAATGCCGTAGACCATCGTGTAGCCAATGGCGATCAGCCCGTAGATTGATCCGAGCGTCAGCCCGTTGATCAATTGTTGCGCCAGATAATCCATGCGTTTCCCCGAATTTTCGGTCGAGATCGCCTCATTCTGCTCGCGATCCGGATCCCCATGCGCTTCTTAGCAACCGATGGAGGAGTGGACAATCGATCCGCCCTTCATTTGTCACATAAAAGCAAATTTTAATGATTTTTCCGTTTTTTTTTAGCGAAAAATGCTGAAAAATACCAAATTCATAGGAATTATCAAAGAAATCTATACGATTTTTCCGCCTCTGCCATGCTTTCCTGTGCTCGCGCGGTCGGTGACTTGGAAGCCATGCGCCAACGGGTCGCGGTCATCGATGAAAATTGTGTTGTAGCCCGTCATCCGTGCCCAGCCCTCGATTGAGGGGATGATCCCGCTGTACGAGCCGAGTGTCACCGCTTTTTCGACGCGGCCGCGAAAGAGCGTGCCGATGATGCTTTCATGGATGAAATCGTCGCCGGGTTTGAGTGTGCCGCGCGCCGCCCACTGCGCCATGCGCGCGGAGGTTCCGGTGCCGCAAGGCGAACGGTCGATCGCCTTGTCGCCATAAAAGACCGCATTTTTCGCATGCGCTTCTTTATGCGTGGGCGTGCCCGTCCACATAACATGCGAAAGTCCATTGATGGCCGGATTTTCAGGATGCACGAAATGATATTTCGCACGGAAAGCCTCGCGCACTTTCGGACTCCAGCGCAAAATATCCGATGGGTTCACATGTTCGAGTCCCGGGAATTTCTTTTGCGGTTCGATGATCGCGTAGAAATTTCCGCCATAAGCCACATCCGCTTTGATAAGACCCAAGCCTTCGACTTCGGCTTCAAGACCGGCGGAATGCAAGAAGGAGCCGACATTGGTGATGCGCACATTATCAACATTTCCATCTTTTTCCTGATAGCGCGCTTCAACAAGTCCGGCAGGTGTATCAATGCGCAACATGCCTTTTTCACGCGGTGTTACGAGCCCGCGTTCAAGCGCCATTGTCACGGTGCCGATTGTGCCATGGCCGCACATGGGCAAACAGCCTGATGTTTCAATGAAGAGAAAGGCAAGGTCGCAATCAGGCCGTGTCGGCGGATAAAGAATAGCTCCCGACATCATGTCGTGGCCGCGCGGTTCAAACATGAGGCCGGTTCTGATCCAATCAAACTCGCGCAAGAAATGCGCGCGTTTTTCAACCATATTCGCACCTTCAAGGCGCGGTCCGCCGCCAGCAACGAGACGCACAGGATTGCCGCAAGTATGGCCGTCAACGCAGAAGAAGGTGTGGGTCGCCATAACAAGCTCCTTCGAAGATCAAGTCTAAAAACGTTGCGGACTGAAGCGCGTGAGATCAATTGACGGCGTGCGTTCGGCAATTAAATCCGCGACCAAGCGACCGGTGGCCGCTGATTGCGTCAAACCATAATGGCCATGGCCAAAGGCGTGAATCACGCGACGCGATTTTTTCGAATAACCAATAACGGGAAGCGAATCCGGAATTGACGGACGGAAGCCCATCCAGATTGTGCCCTCATCAAATGCCGGAAGTTCACGGAAGAAACGACCAGCCTTCTTATACATGGCCTTTGTTCGTTCATGATTGGGCGGAAGTTTTAGACCGCCAAGTTCCACCGCTCCACCAATCCGCAAGCCGATATCAAGCGGTGATGAAACAAATCCGTGACCTTGGAATGAAACAGGTCGATTGAGATGATTTTTTGCATTCGGAAAGGTGATATTGTAACCGCGTTCAGTATCAAGCGGAATGCGATCACCAACAGAAGCCGCAAGCTCTTTCGACCATGCGCCTGCGGCGATCACAACCGCATCGGTATTGAGTACATCGCGGTTTTTTGCAAATAGGCGAAGCGTCGGATCTTTTTCAATTGATGTGATTTCTGCTTTCACATGATCAATGCCGCGTGCGCGCGCCGCATCATAAAGAGCAAGCGTAATCGCACGCGGATCAGACACATGGGCACTATCAGGAAAGAAAGCCGCGCCGACAAAACGATTGGTCAGACCCGGTTCCATTTGACGGACTTCGGATGCATCAAGAAGATGAACTGCAACACCGGCTTTTTCCTGGAGCTCAAAATGATGCTTCATGCTTTGCATGAGTGACGGATCATCAAACAAAAACAAACAACCGCGCCGGTGGATCAATTGTTCGATCCCGAGTTGCCGTGAGAGTCTATCCCATGACGGCATCGCAAGCGATTGAATGGCAGTGATCGCAGTGATCGATTTTTCAATTTCGCTTGGACGCGAAGCGAGGATCAATCGCTTAAGCCAAGGCAAGATCGGCAAAAGATATTCTTTGCGGATGGTGAGGGGCCCCAGGGGATCCATCAAAAAACGCGGTACTTGGCGCAGCATTTTCGGCGACGCCATAGGCTCGATATCTGTATGCGCGATCATGCCGGCATTGCCGTGCGAGGTGCCCGAAGCCGGGCCTTCGCGATCAATCACGGTCACAACATGGCCTTCATCAGCCAAAGCATGCGCGGTGGCTAAGCCGACAATGCCTGCGCCGATGACGGCAACTTTCATGATGATATGATCGGTTTTAAATTATAGCGTCGGTAATGAAGGACGTTTTGCCATCGCGTCTTTGACGATCTTTTCAATGCGCGTGCGTTCCGCACCTGAGAGCGCGATGCGCGGCGCGCGGCAACGGTCATTCGAATTAATCGCAACCGCTTCGACGAGCTTGATGTTTTGCACAAGGCGCGCGGACACATCGAGATCGAGCAGCGGGCGGAACCAACGATAAATTTTGAGGGCTTCAGCCATGCGCCCAGCAAGCGCAAGCTTGTAAATCGCTACTGTTTCTTTCGGGAAAGCGACGACGAGACCAGCGACCCAGCCATGCGCACCCATTGCGAGGCTCTCCAGCGCGAGATTATCAACGCCAGTGAAGACGCGGAATTTATCGTCAACGAGATTGAAGAGTTCTGAGACGCGGCGAATATCGTCAGAGCTTTCTTTAACAGCGACGAACAGAGGATCCTGCGCAAGTTCGGCAATCATTTCAGGCGTGAGATTGACCCCATAGGCAACCGGATTGTTGTAAATCATGACCGGTAGGCCACCAGCTTTCGCGACCGCACGGAAATGCGCCATGGTTTCATG
>VGCJ01000041.1 GCA_016870035.1 Alphaproteobacteria bacterium | reverse complement strand
CGCCTATTCGCCGATGCTTAAGAGCTGGATTGGTCTCGGCATTGTGAAGCGCGGACGCGAACGCATTGGCGAGACGATCCGCGCTGTCGATTTCGTACGTGGCACGGAATTCGAAGTCGAAATTTGTGATGCTGTTTTCTTCGATCCTGAAGGAGTGCGTATCCGTGGCTAATCTCGCTCCCCGTTCCGCGCTCGCTCCTTTCCTTCATGCGGGTCATCATGGCGCAGAAGGCAAAACCGGCGTCACTCTGCGCGAAGTCACCGCATGCGCGCTTGCAGAGCTCACCGCGTTCAAGGGACAGAAAGAAGCGCTTGCGACTGTTATTGTGACAAGCTTCGACATCGCTCTGCCCGCCGCCAACAAGTCTGTATCAAAAGATGGCGTAACATTCGTGACCGTGAGGCCAGGCAAATGGCTCGTGACGGGCGAAGGCCATGCCGAACTGGATCTCGTCAAAAAACTTGAAAAGGCGACAGGTTCGCTCGCCGCAGTTGTCGATCAATCTGATGCCCGCGCGCTCGTCGAAATCTCCGGCGACAAAGCCCGCGGCGCGCTCGCTAAAGGCGTCATGATTGATCTCGATCCGGTTGCATTCAGCACGGGCGATGCGGCGACAAGCTTTGCAGTTCAATTCTGGATCACGCTCTGGCAAACCCATGACGCACCAATCTATCGCCTTGCAGTCTTTCGTAGCATGGGTCGTGATCTTTTGCATTGGCTTGAGAGTTCCGCTGCGGAATATGGTTATGAATTAGCGTAAAAATGTTTTCCAAACTTTAGATTGTATAGAAAAACCTATTTATTCATTGAAAGGTAAGAGTAAAATCTACTCAGCGTCACGTTCTTAATTTTCATTGTTCTTTTTTCTTGATTTGATATCATCCTTGTCCGTTCAACAAAAAATGACCCCGCCATCCGTAAATTTTTTGACGCTCAGATGGATTATTTCACAATGGTCCAAGGCGATACATCATTTGACGAAACTATTAACCGAATTGATCAGATTAAAAAGAAATCTGAGTTTGAACTTGTTCTCGCCGATACGATAAATCGTCACGGCTTAAAGAGTCTTGCCTTTATGGGATTTAACATTGGCGCGTTGAATAAAAGTGAACCTGATATTTTGGTGACCTATTCGCAAGAATGGATCAATCACTATCGTTCATGTGATTATCTTGAAGTCGATCCCGTGATTCACCAAGGTTTGAAATCTATCTTGCCTGTTGATTGGTCAAACTTTGATCGACGCGATGCGAAGGTGCGCGCATTATTTAGCGAGAGCCGTGAAGCGGGACTTGGCAATCAAGGGCTTTCGATTCCCGTTCGTGGTCGGCATGGTGATATGTCTTTATTTAGCCTAATCTGCGAGGCCAATGAGCATGACTGGTCGTCGATGAAGAGAAATTATATTCGCGATTTTCAAACACTTGCTGTCTTTTTTCACCAGTCCGTTTTACGCACTTATACAAATTCGGAATTTCAAGTTCAGCTCACGCCCCGCGAGGCTGAATGCCTTCATTGGGCCGCTTGCGGGAAAAACGAGCGAAGAGACAGCAATGATCTTGGGTCTCACGCGACGTGGCGTGCGGTATCACATCGAGTATATCATTTTTAAACTCAATGCGGTCAATCTCGCCCATGCCGTTGCCAAAGGCATTCATTTCAGAATCATAAATCCACCATGATAGAGAGATTCGTTACTTTACGTATTGGAGACATCGGACAGTCGGCAAATAAAATCTCTCTGTTAGGCTTGTGCTCCCTCTAATTTCCTAAGGGAGCAAACTATGATCATTCTCGTCAATGGTAATGAACAAGCTGATTATGCGTATCTCACGAATAAAACGTTCTGCATTAGGGCAAAAGTTTTTCATGAGCGTTTGAAATGGGATGTCAATGTCATTGATGGCCTTGAGAAAGACAGCTTTCATCAAGAAAATCCGCTCTATTTGATTTCCGTCGATGAAGTGACAGGGAATGTTCGGGGCACATTACGGCTTTTACCAACAACGGGCCCCAATATGTTGCGTGATGTATTCCCCATTCTTTTACCTCCCGGCGAAGTGGTTGAAAGTGCAACAATTTGGGAAAGCTCTCGCTTTTCCATGGAACCGGGAGCTGAAACGCCAGAGCCCGGCCGGCTCTTAAGTTCGGTAACAGGGGAGTTGCTGGCGGCCATCGAAGAAGTGGGACTTCTCACCGGCCTTACGGAAGTTGTCTCGGTTTTCGATGCGCGAATGGTGCGAATATTTCGGAGCGCAGGCTGCCCTGCTTGTATCATTAGGCGTCCGCAACGGATTGGTGAATACATGACGAATGCGGGTCTTTTCGAAATCAGCGAAACAGCGCGCGGTAAAAACCGTTCTGCTTGCGGCATAACAGGTTCGGTTCTCGAACCCCAAAGTACGAGGCGACTCTTCGCCGCCTGAAGCAATGGCGGTTCGGTTGATCCCTAAATCGCGGCGTCCGACTTGACAGGTCGGGCGCCGCTCTGTTTCCTCATCCCTGCTGTTTTCCGGCGGGAAAATGGTTCGTGGCTCCGGCAGGAGCGGGTTTTCAAATCTTTCCTCTTCATCGGGCCACCGATGGGAGCCATTGTCAGGTTCGCCGGGTCAGTGTCCGTATTTCTCTCACCTTCCGATGTGGCGGCTTTGCTGTTGAGCCTCAAAGTTGCTTTGGTCGCGACATTGTGGACATTACCGCCTGGTATTGTGATCGCCTTTGTACTTGCGCGATTAAAATTTCCTGGCCATGCGGTTGTGAACGGGCTTGTGCATCTGCCGCTCGTGATGCCGCCCGTGGTGACCGGTTATTTGCTGCTTTTAGCGTTCGGTCGTAACGGCATGATCGGCTCAACGTTAGAAGCCTGTTGCGGTTTTATCTTCGCGTTTCGCTGGACAGGCGCTGCGCTGGCCGCGGCTGTGATGGCCTTCCCGCTTGTTGTGCGTGCGATCCGCCTCTCTATTGAAGCGGTTGATAAACGGCTTGAAGATTCCGCCCGCAATCTTGGCGCCCCGCCGATGATCGTATTTTTAAGGATCACACTGCCGCTATCAGCCCCCGGTTTGATTGCAGGCGCGGTCATCGGCTTTGCCAAAGCGCTTGGCGAATTTGGCGCCACCATCACTTTTGTTTCAAGCATTCCGAGTGAAACGCAAACCATTCCTTCGGCGATTTACGCGCTCATCCAAACGCCCGCAGGCGATGGTCCCGCTTTCAAACTCGTACTCGTCTCGATTGCGATTTCCTTCATCGGCCTTCTCGTTTCTGAAGCTTTAGCACGCCGCGTGGCGCGGCCTTAATGACGCAGTCAAAACCGTCGCAAAAGCGACGCGGATGCCTTGATTTCATGTCGCCTGCCGGACAGTGTGACAGCGCGTGGTGCGCATAAACTTTGCGTAATGCGAGGGGAGAGTATTTCGTGCAGACTTTTGATTTCATCATTGTGGGTGCAGGCTCCGCCGGATGCGTGCTTGCCAACCGTCTCAGTGAAAATCCGCGTCATAAGGTGCTGCTGATTGAAGCCGGCGGAAGTGATCGCAAATTCTGGATCCGCACACCGATCGGTTATGGCATGACCTTTTTCGATCGCAACGTAAATTGGTGTTTTGACGGCGAGAAAGATCCCGGACTCAATGATCGCGAAATCTATGTGCCGCGCGGCAAAGTGATCGGTGGTTCAAGCTCGATTAATGCAATGGTTTATTGCCGAGGCGCGAAAACAGATTTTGATGATTGGCGCGATGCTGGTAATCACGGTTGGGGATGGGAGGATGTCAAACCCGCTTTCGAAGCGATTGAACGTCATGTTCGCAAAGATGGTTCGATTGATGGCAAAGGTCCCCTCACGGTCTCTGATCGTCAAAATGATTATCATCCCTTAAAGCGTCATTTTATTGGTGCTGCGCGTGATGCGGGCTTGCCGATTACTGATGGCACCGTTGGACAAGGGGATGAAGGTTTCGGCCCCTATCTCATCAACACGCGTGGTGGTTTGCGCTGTTCTTCAGCTGATGCGTTTTTGCATCCTGTCAAACATCGCACCAATCTGACGATCCTCACAGAAGCGCAGGTCACAAAAATTTTTTTCGAAGACAAACGCGCCGTAGGTGTGAGCTATCGTCGCGACGGCATGATGCAAGAAATTAACGCCACGCGTGAAGTGATCCTCTCCGCGGGCGCTATTCAATCACCATATCTCTTGCAACTCTCGGGCATCGGTCCGGGTGCTCTGTTGCAAAAGAATGGCATTGACGTTCTTCATTCCAATGATGCCGTAGGCGCTCATCTCGAAGATCATGTCGGTATCAATTATTATTACCGTGCGAAAGAACCCACACTCAATGCCGTGCTTGGCACATGGGCCGGACGCATTGCTGCAGGCATCCAATTTGTTTTAACGCGCAGGGGACCTTTGTCGTTAAGCGTCAATCAATATGGCGGCATCGTGCGTTCGTCTTCGTCACAAACGCGACCCGATATGCAGCTCTATTTCAATCCGCTCAGCTACTCGACCGAGAATGCGGGCAAAAGAAAACTCACCGAACCTGATCCGTGGCCGGGCTTTATTCTAAGCTTCAATCCCTGCCGCCCGACAAGCCATGGCCATGTAAAACTCGCTTCACCTGATCCTCTGAAGCACCCCGAGATACTCTTCAATTATCTCGCGACAGAACATGATCATGCCGATGTCATCAAAGGTGCGCGCTTGATTGGGCACGTGCAAAACACGCCCACACTTCAAGCGCTTTTATCCGCACCGCCAAAATTCGATCCGTCAAAAGAAAGCGATGAGTCCTTGATTGCCGATTTCCGCAAGAGATCGGGCTCGGTCTATCATCCGTCTTGCACCTGCCGCATGGCGCCTGAACATCAAGGCGGCGTCCTTGATCCCGAATTACGCGTGCATGGCGTTGAAAATCTCCGCGTTGTTGATGCGTCATCTTTCCCGAATATCACGTCTGCTAACACCAATGCACCCGCCATCATGGTGGGCTGGCGCGCAGCCGACATGATTTTGAAGCATTAGGATTCAATAAGATGGATAAGCTCGTTAAGCTCGAAACATTCTCGAATGAATTTGTCGGCTTCGTTAGGGCGACGAGTGAATCAGGCGCCATAGGATGGGGCCAAGTATCCACCTATAATTCCGATATCACATGTGACATTTTCCATCGTCAAATCGCGCCTCATGCGCTCGGTACCGATGCCTTCGATTTCGAAGACACACTGACTCTCATCGGTGAGCGTGAACATAAATATCCCGGCTCTTATTTGCGTCGCGCGATGACGGGTCTTGATACAGCGCTTTGGGATATGGCGGGCAAACGAGCGGGCAAACCGGTTGTCTCTTTGATTGGTGGCAAGCCCGGAAAATTGCACGCCTATGCTTCATCCATGAAGCGTGACATTACGCCAGAAGATGAGGCCAAACGTTTTGTGAAATTGCGTGATCAATTCGGTTTTGATGCGTTCAAATGGCGTGTGGGCCGTGAATGCGGACGCGATCGCGATGAATGGCCGGGCAGAACGGAAGCGGTTGTGCCGACCGTCAACAAAGCTTTGGGCGATGGCATCACAAAGCTTGTCGATGCGAATTCATGCTATTCGCCAAAACGCGCGATTGAAGTCGGGAAACTCCTCACCGAAAATGGCATTTCGCATTTTGAAGAGCCCTGCCCTTATTGGGAATATGAACAGACCCGTGAAGTGACTGAAGCTCTTGAGATTGATGTCACCGGTGGTGAGCAAGATTGTGAATATGTCACTTTCAAACTCATGATGGATCTGAAGGCAGTTGATATTGTTCAACCCGACATCATGTATATTGGCGGCCTCACGCGTACATTAAAAATTTGTGAAATGGCTGCTGAACGCGGATTTAAAATCACACCGCATGCCGCCAATTTGTCGCTGGTAACCATGTGCACGATGCATCTCTTGGGAGCGATTCCCAATGCTGGGAAATATCTCGAATTCTCCATTGAGGAAGCGGATTATTACCCTTGGCAATATGGGCTTTTCCTCGGCGATCCTTATAAAATCGAGGATGGTAAAGCCACAATTCCGGATGCACCGGGTTGGGGCGTTGAGATTAATCCGGAATGGCTTGAAAAGGCCCAGTATCGCAAAAGCGAAATGGCGCGCTGAGCGACCAACGAATAATCTGATCAAATTCGATCAGGAAAGCGGGTTGAGCGGATCAAAAACTCGTTCTATCTTCATCTTTTAAGGGCCAGAGGCGCGATGCCCTCAAAGGCCCATGCGACTAAGGGTGGAGATCAAGGATGAGCTTTGCTGACGCACAGGGCGCGCATGAGAAGAGTTTTCCGCGCAACTACGGCTTGACCGGACCTTTGAACCGTCAAGCGCTTGATATCGGATTGGCGAATGCCGACTGGTATAAAACCGAAATTCCACGCGCGCGCATGAAAGAATTGATGCAACGCTCTGACGGCCCCGCCACGCGCGACACAATTCTCTGGATCGGCTTCATGATCATCTTTGCCGGTCTTGGCGCCTATCTCTGGCCGAGCCCGTGGTCGATCCCCTTCTTCATGGCCTATGGCGTTCTTTATGGTTCGGGCGGTGATAGTCGTTGGCATGAATTCGGCCATGGCACAGCTTTCAAAACACAATGGAAGAATGAGTTTTTCTATCAGATCGCTTGTTTAGTGATTATGCGGAATCCCGTGACTTGGCGCTGGAGTCATTCACGCCATCATACTGATACAATCATCGTCGGTCGCGATCCTGAAATCGCCGCGATGCGTCCGCCGGATCTTTTTAAACTTCTCATCAATTTTGTTGGACTTATCGATGTGCCAACCGCCATGTCGCAAATGGTGCGTTATACATTCGGCAAGCTCGATGATGCGGAGAAAGATTACATACCCGAAAGCGAATATGAAAAAGTATTTTTCGTCGCGCGTATCTGGTTTGCAATTTATCTCGCAACAGCGGCAACCGCCTTATGGATGCATTCGATCCTGCCCTTCATGATCATTGGGCTGCCCCGCATGTATGGTTGTTGGCACGGGCTTTTATGCGGCGTGACGCAACATATTGGCCTTGCCGAAGATGTTCTGGATCATCGCCAGAATTGCCGCACCGTTCTGATGAACCCGATCAGCCGCTTCATCTATCTCAACATGAATTATCATGTTGAGCATCACATGTTCCCAATGGTTCCTTATTATCGCCTGCCGGAATTACATGAAGTGATGAAGAATGATTGCCCAAAACCCTATTCAGGGTTTCTAGAGGCCTATAGAGAAATCATTCCGACCGTGATCCGGCAATTGCGCGATCCGACCTACTTCGCCAAACGCGTTTTGCCAGCAACCGCACGTCCCTATAAGCCCGCTCCGGAGCCTGTGCTCTAAACGAAAGAAGCCTCCTCACCCCAACACATAAGTGCGGGATGCTTCCGGATCTTCGGTTGAATAAGCGACGCTCGCCAACTCATTCCACACGGCATCGGGGATGGGATAAGACGCCCATTCAATCGTCTGCGTCACGAATTCAGGTTTCGTGACACCGCAAATGGTGGAGACGAGATTCTTATTACGCATCGAGAATTGCAACGCGACCGCGCCCGTTGGCACGCCATGTTTGGCGCAAATGGCTTCAACCGTGCGCACAGGCGCTAACACTTCATCGGTGGCTTCTTGATAGACATAGCGCTTGTAGGTCGCGCTGCCTTGCGCCAACACACCGCTCGCATAAGGGGCCGCATTGAACACCGCAATTCCGCTCGCGGCGCAAGCATCAATCAAAGGTGAAGCGTGACGGTTCACGATCGTATAACGGTTATGGGTGAGCACGACATCAAAAGGATAATCTTTGACGAGGTCCATCATGATGTCGGTGCGACCGGCACCCAAGCCAACAGCTTGGCAAAGACCTTCGATTTTCATTTTGAACAATTCATCAAGCGCGCCGCCTTTCTTTGTCACATCCTCAAGTGACAAAGCATATTCCGGATCATGAAAATGAAGGAGCGGAATACGATCAAGACCGAGCGCTTTTAAGCTCTCTTCCAGCGAACGACGTGCGCGTGCGACATCAAATTTATTGGTCTTGAAATCGCGATCAAGTTTTGTCGCGAGCACAAAATCTTTTGGTAAGCCGCCATTCGCTTTGATCGCGCGACCAATCCGCCGCTCCGCTTCGCCCATGCCGTAATTGCGCGAAGTGTCGAGCGAATTGATCGGGCTTTTAAACACGGCGGCGAGAGTCTCTTCCGCTTCTTTGTCACTGACCGCGAAGCCGAATGTTTCCGGCATATTCCCAAGCCCTGCCGTGCCGAACGAGACACGAGTTACAGAAAGACCAGATTTGCCAAGCGGAATACGATCCATGAGCGAAAAAGACATGCGAAACTCCCCACCTTTTTAATTAGGCTCACAGGATATCCCGCCGCCTGCGTCTTTTGTAATCATACTAGAAATGAGGTGATACGCGAAAGCAAGCGTAAAAAGGCAAGAGCAAAAAGTAAGGCCGCATTTCAAATCATCGCCTCGATCAAAAACGGACCCTTCTGCCGAAATGCCGTTGCCAACAGGTCAGAAAATTCCCTGCATGTTGTCGCGCGCGCGCCCTCAACACCCATACCGGCAGCAAGCGACACCCAGTTGAGCCCCGGATCATCGATCCGCATCATACGTTCGGCATTACCGCCATGAACGGGAACGCCGACATTTTTCATTTCGTGCTGCAAAATCGCATAGCCGCGATTATTCAAGATGATCGTCACCACATCAAGACATTCGCGCGCCTGTGTCCAAAGCCCTTGCAGCGTATACATGCCGCTGCCATCCGCCTGAAGCGCGATGACTTTTCTATTTGGGCACGCAACAGAAGCACCGGTTGAAAGGGGAATGCCGACGCCGATCGCACCACCTGTGACCATCATATAGTCATGTTGAGATGCGTTTTCTGAAAGCGCATAAAAACGCCGTGCGGATGTGAGCGCTTCATCTGAAATGATCGCCTGATCCGGAAGCGCTTGCGCAAGAAGTACTGCAACCGCATCTTCTGTAAGAGGGCCCGTTGGCATGCCGTTCGAAGACGCGGCTTTGATTTTATTTTTACGTTTTAGTGGTTGGCCACCAAGACCATTACCCAAACGCGCGAGCGCATCAGGAATATCGTCACGCACGGTGGCCAATGAAATGGGTTTGCATGTCTTCGGCGTCAACGCACTCGGCTTTCCCGGATAGGCAAAGAAGGCAACAGGCGCAATCGCCCCGATCAGAATCAACACATCAAGATGCGCGAGCATCGCCACAGCTTCATCAACCGGATAGGGAATTCGTTTGAGCGATGGACGACCGGCACCGCGTGATAATCGCGAAATGAAAACGGGGACATAAAGATCAACATCATGGCGCGCGGCAATCTCTTCAACGAGCGAAAGATTTTCCGCATGAAGCGCTTCGCCATCAAGAAGAATGCCGCATCGGCCCGGATAAGCGCGGATTGCTTTGACGGCGCTTTTCACTTGATGATCGTCAATGACAGGCTTTGTCACCGGAGAAACTTTACCGATTTTCTTCGCGCACATTTCACCCCAAGCAGCATCCGCAGGGAGAATCATGGTTGCGACGCTGGAAAGTCGTTGCGCCGCTTCACATGCTGAAGCTGCCCCGCGAGCGACATCATCAGTGCTCTTCACACGATAAACCCATTCAGACATCGGAAGCGCAAGGCTCTCAATATCGCTCGTTAAAGGCGCATCATAATCGAGATGATAAGAGGCGTGATCGCCAACAACGGTGACAACCGGCGAAAACGCGCGCCGCGCATTGTGAAGATTGGCAAGACCATTGGCGAGCCCCGGCCCTGTATGAAGAAGTGCCGCCGCAGGCCTCCCCGTCATGCGCGCATAGCCATCGGCCGCGCCGGTCACCACGCCTTCAAAGAGACCCAAGATACAGCGCATTTGCGGCTTGCGATCGAGCGCCGCCACGAAATGCATCTCGGATGTGCCAGGATTGGCAAAGCACACATCAACGCCATGAGCGATGAGCGTATCGCATAGGTGATCAGCGCCGTTCATTTGGATCTCCCCCTGTCCATTCAACCGAAGCGAGGCTTTTCTTGCAACCGTTTTGAAACCGTGGAAACTGTCTAAAAAGCCAATCTACTCCACCTGACAGGGGAAAGACCTATGACCGCGTTGAACGCCCGCCCCGACAAGGCTTCGCTTGAGACTGTGATTCGCACCCTGTCTGAACAATTCGGCAATCGCGCAGTTACCAATCCGGGTGTACTCGGAACACATGCCAACACGCTGACATGGGTTGCGCCGCAACCGCCCGATATTGTTGTCTTCCCGCATTCGACTGAAGAAGTGTCGGCCATCGTCAAACTTTGCGCAGACCATCGCGTGCCGATCATTCCCTTTGGCGCAGGCACATCTTTTGAAGGTCATGTGAACGCGCCATGGGGCGGCGTTTCCATCGATACGAGAGAGATGAATTGCGTGTTGGCCATTCATTCCGAAGATCTTGATTGCGTGATCGAGCCCGGCATCACGCGCAAAGCCCTCAATGAGCAGCTTCGCGATACGGGATTTTTCTTTCCCATTGATCCGGGTGCGGATGCTTCGCTTGGCGGCATGGTGTCAACGCGCGCGTCGGGCACCAATGCGGTGCGTTATGGCACGATGAAAGACAATGTGTTGTCATTGAAAGTCGTGCTGCCGAATGGGGAAGTGATGACGACGGCGCGGCGCGCGAAAAAATCATCGGCCGGTTATGATCTCACGCGTTTGTTTGTGGGGGCCGAAGGCACGCTTGGCGTGATCACAGAAATCACCTTGCGCCTCTCGGGTATCCCCGAAGCGATCTCGGCAGGCATCTGTCCCTTCCCGAGTGTGAAGGCCGCGTGCGACGCGACGATTCTCACAATTCAATCAGGCCTGCCGGTGGCGCGCATTGAACTCGCTGATGAATGGCAAGTCAAAGCCTTCAATCTTCATTCGAAACTCTCATTGCCTGAAACGCCGATGCTTTTCGTAGAGTTTCATGGAACGGACCAAGGCGTGAAAGAACAGGCTGAACGTTTCGGCGATATTGCGGCGGAATATGGTGGCAGACCTTTTGAATGGGCGACGAAACCTGAAGACCGCACGCGGCTCTGGCAAGCGCGGCATGATGCCTATTGGTCAGCACTCGCAATCCGCCCCGGTTGCAAAGTGATCGCCACCGATGTGTGCGTGCCGATTTCACGTCTTGCCGAATGTGTTGTGGAAACACAAAAAGATGTGCAAGCGACCGGCTTAACCGCGCCCATTGTCGGCCATGTGGGCGATGGCAATTTTCATCTGACCCTTCTTTGCGACATGGACAGCGCTCAGGAAGTTGAAACATGCCGCGCCTTTTTGCATCGACTGGTAGAAAGGTCACTCGCAATGGAAGGTACATGCACAGGCGAACATGGTGTCGGCCAAGAAAAGATGAAATATCTGTTGAAAGAACATCCCGCTGCGACCCTTGATACGATGCGCGCGATCAAACAAGCGCTTGATCCGCAAAACATCATGAATCCGGGAAAGATTGTGGCAGTGTGATGCGACAGGCTTTATTGTGAAGCCAACATGCCGCGCGCGGTATCTGAATCAGTCACAACATAAGCAGGCTTGCTGATTTTCATCATCGCAACCATGCCCTCAATTTTATGAGGGCCGCCGGACGCTAAAATAAGTTTCGGTGATTTCACAAGCTCAGCGGGCGTGATCGCAATCGCACGTCTGTTCGCCGGATGATCAATAAGTTGACCATCGCGATCAATGAAATGACAAAGAACATCACACACAGCACCAGCTTTTGTAAGCCCCTCAAGATCGGTGCGCTCAAGCATGTGATAGCGAAAAATAGTTGATTGCGGTGAGAAGTCGCCCACGCTGACGATCGATAAATCAGCGCTACGTGCGCGTTCGCGTACTTCGGCCAAGCCTTTATGCGCGAAGAGTGCCGCGCGCGTTTGCTCATCTGGCGCATAAACAGGTGCCGCCAACATATAACATTCACCGCCAAAGAGATCCGCGAAGCGCCACGCCATTTCTGATGGATTAAGTCCGGATGCCCGCGTTAATCCACCAAGAAGCGACACAACCGTGAAGTCTATCAAAGGTCGTGCGGTCATCGCATCAAGACTTGCACGCAATGTCGCGCCCCATCCCATGCTCACCGTCATTTTGTCGTGCAAGAGTGTATCAACAAGCGCGCCCAAACGCAGACCAATCAGCGATGAAATTTTCGATGCATCATCAGGGGTGGGAATGACAATCGCTTCGCGAATTGAGAATTTCGATTCAAGATCACGCTCGAGCGCTGCGCATTCGGAAAGTTTTCCGGTAACACGAATTTGCACCGTACCATCGCGTCGACATTGCGCGAGAAGTTTGACAACACGAATACGTGTGAGGCCAAGACGCTCCGCAATCGCCTCCTGCGTCATATCTTCCATATGATAGAGCCAAGCGATGCGCGTCTTCAAATCCTGATCAGGCGGTTCTGCACCCGTATCCGCAAATCGCCGATCATTCATCTTCATATCGCCCGCCTCAGAAAACACTCTCTACTCGACGCGAAGCGATACCTCTCGTCAAGAGGGGTCAGAGATGATCGCGCCGAACATCCTTCGCAAAGAGATAGATCGCAAGGCTTATGAGTAAAAGTACCGCAAAACCGCCATGCAACACCGCATATGCAAAATCCGCCGGTCCCGTCAAAAGCCGCGTCATGACTGCGCCTGAGATCGGCTGGATAATTGCCGCGCCGCCAATAAAGAGAATATTGAGAAAAGTGATGCCGCGCCCCAGTAAATGATCCGGCACGAAAGCACGTCCATGCGCCATCAACACGCCATAGGTCATACCGGCAGCCCCAAGGATCGAAAGCAAAATCGCCGCCGTTGTTAATGATGGCTCAAAAAGAGCGAGACCCAAAAAGCCTGCAGCGGAGAGCGCGGTGCCAATCACCGGAATCCATTTATAACCGCCAAATACGCGATCGAGCGGACCATAGATTAAGGCGCCTGCGGACATGGATGTCGCCATGATCAACAAAATGAATCCGCGATCGACAGGGGCAAGCCCATAAACATCGCTCAAAAAGGGACCGGCCCATAAACCACGTTCCGCGATGATCACCGCATAACTAATGGTGGCCAAGGGCAAAAGCGGCCAGAGAGCGCGGATCGACAAAATGATTTTCAATCCATCAATCAATCCTTCCGCACGTGTAGTCGTGACACGCGGCGGGTTTCGAATGATGAGCGCTAAGAGAAGCGCAACAAGCGCTGTGACCAAAGCCAAGACAAGAATGGCGCCACGCCATCCGATGACACTTGTGGCAAGCGCTAAAGGCGAAGCGGCAATCAAATTGCCCGCTGAGCCAATGCCGATCAACCAGCTGCACAAAAGCGCGAAGCGTTGCGGCGGATAGATACGGCCAAACACATAGACCGCACCCATATAAATAGCGCTGCAGCCAATACCGATCAAAGCGAGCGCGATCTGTAATGTGAAGCCACTTTGCGCATTGGCGAAAAGAAGCGCGCCGATAACGGCAGCGATCATTGTCACAGGCACCGTACGTCGTGGACCCCACGCATCAAGCGCCCAACCAACAGGGAATTGCATAACGATGAAGCCAAGAATCCACGCGGTTTGAAGCGCCGCCACAGCCTGCGGATCAAGTCCCAATTCATGCCCGAGTTCCGGCGCGATCACCGCCAAAAAGGAGCGAAAAAATTGGCTGAGAATATAGCCGCTTAAAAAACTGAAAAACGCGACCATATACCAAAGACTTTCACTTAACGAGCCACAACCTGATAACCCGCCGCTGCCATTACACGCAGTAATTCCTTGTGACCGATTTGGGCCATTTGCAAAGGCGGTGCTTTCACCGGGTCTTGCTCCGCTTCAACAACGAACCACCCTTCATAGCCATAAGAGGCAAGCTTTTTCACAATCGCTTCGAAATCAAGCGATCTATCACCCGGCACTGTGAAAGCGCCCTTGATAACCGCGTCAAGAAAAGATTCTTTCGAACGATCAAGGCCGTTGATCACATCCATGCGCACATCTTTGGTGTGAACATGCGTAATTCGCTTATGGTGCTTATCAATTACCCGCAAAACATCACCACCCGCAAAAGCCATATGGCCCGCATCAAAGAGAAGCGGAATACCTTCGCCCGAATATTTCATGAAAAGATCAAGCTCATGCTCGGTCTCGATCACGGCGGCCATATGATGATGATAGGAAAGCGGCATGCCTTGATCCGCGCACCATTCACCGAAGGCCGTCATTTTGCGCGCATAGATTTTGATCTCATCTTCCGAGAGTTTCGGCTTTGTCGAAAGCGGTTTCGAGCGATCGCCCTGAATGGTGCGTGCGGTTTCGCCATAAATAATGCATGGCGCATTCATCGCCTTGAACAAAGTCATCTGCGCCGCGATGCGCTCTTTTTCGCGCTCCATATCACCATCAAGCAAAAGACCGGAAAACCATCCGCCACAAACTGAAATGCCATAGCGCGACAGAATTGATCCCAATTCTTTTGGATCAAGCGGAAAGCGACGGCCCGTTTCCATGCCGGTAAAACCCGCGACTGATGCCTGACGCAAACATTCCTCAAGCGAAACATCATCGCTCAATTCGACAAGATCATCGTTCCACCAGGAGATCGGAGAAATGCCCAGTTTCGCTTTCATCGTCATTTATCCTTAATCAAAGAGGTCGCAGACACGGGAGCCGTGAGAGATGCGAAGAGCCCTAATCGAAAGCCCTCTCGCCTTCAAGCGCACCAGTGCCTGAATTCAAAAAAGAACATTGATCAAAGAGAACCGATCGCCCGCGCGACAGACTCCGCCTCGGCTTTTGTGAGACTTCCCAAGCGCATAGCGACGGACCAACGACCCTTCGGATCAAGCGTGACAACATTGCCCTTCGCTTTCTCGGCCGTATAGCCTTCAGGCTCCGACGTTGCCGGAAAAGCCATGCCGATCGCATCTTGATCACCGGTACGACTGATCCAGCGCACGCATTTGCGTACCTCCGAGGGTTTGTAGCGAATATAATCGGCAAACCCATCAGGTCGCTTTAGCATCGCATGCGCATAGCCCTCTTTGTCGCTTTCCATATCGATATAGAAGACGATTTCAGGATCATAACCTTGCCCGGCTTTCAACACATGATGAAGCGAGGGATCTTTAGCGAGATCAGCAATGAATTCGCGATAACCGAGCTTCGGCGTGATGTGTCCCGGGATGGATTGACGCACGCGCACCGTCTCTGGCGATTTCTTCGCCGTATAAATCAACTCACCGCCGTCAACGGGCCTGAAATTCGCATGCGCCAAATACATGAGATCCATCGGGATCTGCATGAGATTTTCAACATCAAGCTTCGCGTCAAAAAGTGTTCCCGCCTCATGGATTTTATAGGTTGATGTCGCACGGTAATTGACGGTGAAGGCGACCGTGTAGTGATAGGTGCCGCCAACCGTAATGGTCTTCGCCGTTTCATCGCAATCGAGATAGGCACGTTGGAAAGGCGCATTCGGCAATTCGCCATGTAACGGATGACGATCTTGAGGGCCCGGCGCGCCCATGCCCGTCAAACCGCAATGAATGAAAAACGCACCATAAGTTTCAAGATAAGAGCGCGTATCCACCGGTTCATCAAACATCGACTTCATCGCCAATTCACGACCATCAAAACTACAGCGCCATATCTGATGACCTTTAAAGGGGAGAATGATCAACTCACCACGCAAATTGGCTACACGCAACGCGGCGATGCCATTGTCATGGCGGAATGTTGAGACGCGAAAGGCTCCCATGGTGAGGAGCTGACGCTCCTTCTCACCGAATAGGGTCTCGGTAAGCTCAATGCGTAGCGTCATAATCTTTGTCTTCCTCGTGCGAGAATATATCCACACCCTCGCCGCTTTTATTTTTCATGGCCGATCTTTTCGACGATCAAGCCAGTCCTTTATTCTGAAATATCCGCCAATATAAGGCAAGAACCAGGGTGAACCATGATAGAGCGGATGTGTCGGAAATTCGGGACGATCAAAGGCGCAGACTCGATTAGCGCTCCCGATCACTTTACGCGCGATCTGATGACCGAGATAGGACATCATCGCGACACCTGATCCATTACATCCAAGCGCATAATGGACATTTTCAAATTTTCCCACATGCGGCAATTCATCAATGGTGAAGGCGACATTGCCAGTCCACGCGTGAGTGATGCGCGTGCCGCGCAAAGCTGGAAAACGATCTGTCATCATTTTATAGAGAATGGATGCCGCCTCTTTCGGACCGGCCGGCGAAAATTTCGCGCGGCCTCCAAAAATCATTCGGCGTCCATCGGGTGACAAACGATAGTAAGAGAGAACCCGTTGCGTGTCCGCAATCGAACGATTGCGCGGACTAAGCGCCTTCGCGAGATCTTCAGACAATTCTTCGGTCGCAATGATATAGGAACCAATGGGCACCACGCGCCGCTTGAACTCCGGCGTCGCATCGCCTGTATAGCCGTTGGTTGCGACAATCACATCGCGCGCTTTGATCGTGCCACGTGATGTAACAACATCGATGAACCCCTTCGATTGAGCGAGCGAGAGAACTTGTGTGCGCGTAAGAATCTTTGTCTTCTCACGCTGAACCAAATTAAGAAGACCTTTGAAATAGAGTGCAGGATGGAGATGGCCTGCACGACCCACAACCATCCCACCCCGATAAAAATCTGAGCCAATTTCCTCGCGCTGTTTTTCTTCCGGCACCAGATAGGCTTCAGCCTTTGAATGTCGATTGAGAAGATCAACTTTTTTCTGCATCGGCGCGAAATGCGCACGACTCCAAGCGCCAACAAAATAGCCGGCCCGTCGCCACCCACACTCTATCTTTTCGCGTGCGATTAAATCTTCAATATGGCCAAAGGCTTCAGCGGCATCATTCAAGAAAAGCTCAGCTTCCTCTGCAGGAAGCGCTTTCGCGATATACCTTTTGCCCACATTCACGCCGCCCGAGACCATGCCGCCATTGCGCGTTGACCCGCCAAAGCCCGGTTCCGCCGCATCAACCACAACACAATCGACACCATTACGACGCAATTCGAGCGCGGCAGATAAACCCGCATAGCCAGCGCCGACGATCACGACCTCCGTTTCTCGCGGAAGATCCATCTCTGGCAAGGGCTGAGGCTCATAGGCCTCCCACCAAAATGGGCGCGATTTGAAATCGGAAGTGAAGATCGAAGTCATCATAAAGATACAATCGCGCGCGGCATTTTAGAATGCAAGAGGCCTTCTAGGATCACGCTTTAAACGCACTGAGCCGTTGCGGGAAACGCGAGAAAAAATAAAAGAGCGCCTCTGCCAGAAAGGCTTTGAGCATTGCTTAAAATCGTCAGAAGTGAAGCCGCAAACCCGAATCAATGCGGTCTTCCATGTGATTCGAAATTGTCTCTTATGCCGCGTGTGACAAGACCAAAAAATTGAAAATTGGAAAAAACCCTGAAAAATAAGGTAAAAACAGACGGGAAAAGTGATTTTGATATCCGCATGACTGCGAGGGAACGTTTCGAAATGCGCGAATTTGTTATAAAAAAGCGCATCGCTCATTCGAAGCGATGATTCGAACAGGGTAAAGACAATGGCAAAAGCAGCAAAGAAAACCGCGACAAAGGCCGCTCCGAAGGCGACCAAAGCGGCAGCATCGAAGGCTAAGGCCGATGTGATCACCATCCGCCATATCGCCACGGGCATTGCGGAATCACACGGCCTGACAAAGAAGCGGGCTAATGAAATCTTCGAAGAATTCATTGCCACAGTTGTGAAGGGCCTCAAGAAGGGTGCTCGCATTCGTTTGACAGGTCTCGGCATCCTTCAGGTTCGCAAGCGTGCGGCACGTATGGGCCGTAACCCAGCAACCGGCGAAGCGATCAAGATCAAGGCGAGCAAGAAGGTCGCCTTCCGCGTCGCCAAGGAAGTCAAAGAA
>VGCJ01000040.1 GCA_016870035.1 Alphaproteobacteria bacterium | reverse complement strand
ACATTTGCGCCAATACTCGCCAGGAAATCCGGCGCACACCTTGGCAACGCCATCGCGAATTTCAGCAAGATCGGGGTTGATGTCGGTAAAATTCATATCGCTTCTTTTCTCAATCGGGGCTGCTCGTGAGCGTCCTCGCGGATTTCCGTGAGAGCTTGTTCAATAGCGGCCATATGCGGCTTGATACGTTCCATCAAATGCCGCGCGGCATCTGTGGGTTCGGCGCTGCGACCAGAGCGACGGAATAATTGGATCTCAAGTTCCTGCTCCAGCAATTTGATTTGCCGCGTGAGCGCAGGTTGCGCCACGCCAATCGCGGATGCAGCTTTTGAAATACCGCAATGCTCGCATACGGCCAAAAAATAACCGAGGCGACGCGCGTGATAGGGCAAGGGTCCGTGGCTCATCGTACCCTCGAAGTTTGCGCGGGGCGCGTCGATAGACGGTCAACCAATTGCTTGAGCCATTGTGGCTGGTGTTGACGAGTAACGAGGCGCGGATCCTCAGCAAGTTCTCCAACGCGTAAGCGTTCGGTGTGAACGATTGATAATTGCGTTCGATAGGCGAGCCACCAGACCAAGAATACGCCGATGACCCAGAAGAAAATTTCCCAAACCCACAATGAGTGAATGCCGAGCTTGACGTCCATGTCGCTGAAAATGGGCTTTGAGAAAAATGTATTGCCAAGGACTGCACCCGGACCAATCGCAAGGAAGGCCCAGAGTAGGGTCAACGACCACTTGGCACCTCGTGCTGCGCGTCCGCCAAAATCGGTCTTGTGATCGCGTGCAAAAATATCATGCAATCGATCACGATGGGTACGTTCAACACCCTTGCGATTAAAAATGGCAACTAGCAAGCAGAAGAAAATGTTGACCAAGAGCCCCCAAGCGGCGGAGTGAACTGTCAACGGCCAACGGCCCCAAGGCAGTGGTACAAAGAGTTTATCGAAAAGTATGAGGCCGGGCGCTTCAGTGAAGAACACAACCGACGCACCAAAACACATGCCCACAAGCACAGCGCTACGGCTAAGCCATGGCATCCAGCAAAGACCGAGATAGGCCATGAAAAGCTGCACTGAAATTCCAGCAGCGAGCGGCGCGAAGCTGGCTCCAAGCATCGGCACAAAGCCACTGATAAAGATAATCAAAGCGAATGTGACAGCCAGAACAATGCGCGCGGAAAGGTGCTGTCCGCTGTGACTCAAATTTGGAAGCAGATAGCGATTAACCACTTCCATCGCAAAAATATTTGCACCCGAAATTGCGAAATAAGCGAAGCCCAACAACAAGCCCGCGAGCAGCATGAGAATAAGCGCCGCACCCGCCATGCCATCAAGATCAGTAAGTTTCTTGAAGAGCGCATGGAAAGCATCTTGTTTGGTGCCGTCCATCTCTGCGGCAAAGAATGGAGCAAGACTCATGAGAAGCCCAGCACCGAGACCAGCCACGATCCAAACTTGTGAGAATGCAAAACCACGACCGGGTTTGGTTGTCAGACCCAAAAAGGAAAAATTCGGACTGATGGCTATGCCCACAGCCGATACGGCAAAAGACAAAATCGCCAATGCGGTCCACACGCCGCCCTCTGCCGGAGTGCGGCCTAATCCGCCCGTGAATTGAATGACGCCGGGAATAGCATCAACCAAAACACCCTGAGCCACTTTCAGCCCGTCATGGAACAACGCCACATCACCCAAAGCGGTCGTAATGAGGCCACCCAGAAATATCACGAGCAGGCCCATGAGGACGGAGAGCGCAGCGGTAATATAAACGACCGCACGCCAACCACCGAGCGCGGCAAAAATGAAAGTGAAAATGCCGATGTAAAATACCACAGATAATCTGCTGATTGCACCGGCGCTGGCCGATGCCAAAAGACCGGCTGCTTCACTCAGGAAATATGATGCCAGCGGTACAGCGAATAGAAACGCAACGCCAAGCATATAGATGCGGATCGAGGGACTGTCATAATAGCGCGCAAAAACCTCACCGGGAGATTTAGCATCAAGGATCCGTGAAGCAAGCCACAATCTTTTTTGGAAAAGAGCGCCGGCAAGCCCCATGCACACGATCGACAAGAACAGCATATTGGCCTGATAGCCATAGCTTGCGACAAGACGCAGATGATCAAAGGGGCCAAGGCCTGCGATGAGCACACCGGCTGCTGCAAAAATATAAGTCCAGTTTGTAAGTGAGGCGCCAGCATCAAGATGATCTGATCCATTTGTCACACGCCGCGACACCTGCGCAGCCATGTAAAGCGCGTAAGCTGCAGGCAAAACCAGAATGATGGTCAAAAGCCCTTGCATCAGCGCTTCTTCTCCGGACCAAAGCGACGGATAATGTCAAAGCTCTCAAACGCACCGCGAACACCGAGCCACGTGATCATCGTAAAAATCACAGCCGATGTCAGAACCACAAAGCCGAGTGCGATAGGCAAGAACAACGTCATGCGATATTGCGGATAAAAGAAGACGGCCAATCCAAACCACAACAGACAGATTGCGAAAACAGAGAGACCGAGAGCCACCTCTTTCGGTGTGAAGAGCGTCTTGAAAACGATATTGACAAGAACATGGGCAATGAAACCGATGAGCACAGAAGCAAAGCCCAAACTCAAAGCCCATAGATTCCCATGTTCAATGCCGAGCTTCAACAACGTGACCGCCACGAAAGCAAAGCCCAGCCACAACGCCATAACAAGGGCGTGACGGTCCAAGGATTTAATTTCGTGGTCGGTCATATCGCGATCGGTCATGATCTAACCTCGGCTCCAAACGCGCTCAATCATCATCTTTTGACTTTTTGCGCGGTGGAGGCGCGGAGCCGTCTGCCGGCTTTTCGGGTTCCGCAAAATTACGGAATTGCATACCGCCAGCAGCGCCGAGTTGATTGATCGGCAGACCAAGATCCTTCATCAGCCCGTCGACGAACGCCACTTGTGTTCGGTATTTCATCGCCGAATTGACAACACGGTCGGTCATGTTGCCATCGTTGCCACCGCCTTCAATCACGCCGCCTGCACCACCAGAGCGCTCTGACGGGCTATTGATTCCGGGCACGCCATCGACTTGCAGAATCTTGATCGACTCGATGTTTTCCATCGGCTTGACAGTTTCGCGGATGATCTCCGGCAGATTCTTGACGAGGTTTTCGTAGATGGCGCTGCGCCGCGACGCGTCATTACGCGTATTCTCGGCAGCGTTGATGGCGAGAGCCCCTTCCGCTTCCTTCTCGTAACGCACGGCTGCGGCTTTCGCTTCCGCAATCTCGGCCAGCGCACGTTGTTCAGCGGCATCCTTGGCTGCTGCGGCGGCGACCGTGACACGGATGCGTTCACGCTCAGCCTTGGTTTCAGCGTCAAGCACTTCGACGATCTTCGCACGGTTGGCCGTTTCGACTTCGCGCGCCGTATTCACTTGCTCTTCAATTGAGGCGAGCTTGCGCTGCGCTTCTGCGGCTTCGGTCTTGGCGTAAGCCTCTTCAATCGACTTGTTAATAACCGCGATCAGGCGCTCCTTATCGATGATCTCGACTTCTTTGTTACGCTCGATTTCGAATTTCTCGACAAATATGCGCGCAGCAATACGAAGCTCGTCCACCTCGCGATGAGTCGCGATATTGGCATCTTCGATCTTGCGGAACGCCGTTGTCTCGGCAAGCTTGATATTTTGGTTCTTGGTAATCTCGAAGTGAACAATTTCCTCGTCCTTCTTCAAACGCTCAATATCCACATCATAACGCTTGAGAATGGCGGCCTTCTCCTTCTCGGCATTGGCCATCTCGGCGGTCACGCGTACATGTTTGTCCTTCTCAACCGCAAGCGTTTCAATCGTCTTCTCGACTTCGATGCGGCTTGCTTCAACGATCTTCCCGCTTTCAAGCTTGGTCTTGTCGATCGTCGCCATCGCATTGGCTTCAGTGACGGAGATCGCCTCACGAGATTTGATCTCGAATTCTCTGATTTCACGCTCTCTTTCGATGCGCTCCGCATCGATGTCGCGCTTGGAATTGATGCGCGATGTCTCGATCAGCTTTGTCGCGGTAATCGAGCGCTCTTCATTGTCCTTGTTACGATCAATCGACAGAAGACGGATTTCCGTTTCGCTGTTGATGCGCTCGGCGCTCACCAGTTTTTCCTTGGCGATGCGGATGCGTTCGGCTTCCTGCTCGGCTTTAATTCGAGCTTGGCTGATTGAGATCGCGGAGGTGGATTTTTCCTCTTCGATCAAGGCAAGCTGCGCTGCACGACGCGATTCAATATCACGTTGCTGATCGATGCGCGCAAATTCGAGATCACGATCAATTTCGATCGCACGTTGTTCGGTTTCGTAATCCTTCAGTTTGATATCAATGCGCGATTCATTTTCGATGCGGTTGCGCAGTTTGCGGCGCTCTTCGATTTCCTGCGTGAGCTGGGTAAGGCCTTCCGCGTCGAATGCATTCGCCGGATTAAAGACAGAAATGTCTGATTGATTGAGGCTTACCAATGAGGCGTTTTCAAGCTCGAGACCATTTGAAGCCAAAGACGCGGTCACTTGTTCAGCAACACTTTGGATATAGCCTTTGCGATTCTGATGGATTTCATCCATCGTCATCATGGCAGCAGTTGCGGCCATGGCATCCACAAAGCGGCTTTGTACGACTTCCTTCACCCGCTCGGGCGATCCGGTCTGGCCGCCAAAGGTACGAGCCGCAAGAGAAACATTTTCCTCAGTCGGAATCACGCGTACCGAGAAATCTGCCAGAGCATCGATGCGCATTTTATTCTTGGTAATCAGCGATGTTTCACCGGCCCGCCGAATTTGAATCGGGATGGCATTCATATTGACCAAGGTGATGTCGTGAATAATCGGGATCACGAGGGCGCCGCCGCCCATCACGACTTTTTCACCACCTGAGCCGGTTCGGACAAAAGCCTGATCCTTCGACGAATGGCGATAGAGCCAATGCAGCAGGTAGACACCCACCGCGATCAGAATCGTTAGCAGAATGATGATAGCAATTGCGTCTGCTGCGGTAATGTTCATGAGCCTATTCCTTCCCGAACTAGTAACGTTCCTTGCCAGCGACCGCGATATAGATCAGCGACAAGGTAATGAGGTTGACGGCATCCGCTGCCGTATAAAGGATGACGATAGGCGCAAAATGACCTGTTCCAATCACGACATCGACGAAGTGCAGAATTGGAATGATGGCCCAGCCGATCGTCATGATCAGTCTGATCCAGAAATAGCCAAGCTGAACGGGGCGCGTCGCTTTGCGCACGACATCGCTCATCTTACCGAAATACATCTCACCGAGAATATAGAGCCAGAAAGCGATCGAGAGAAGAACGCCAAGCGTTGGATTGAAGATCTGCGCATCGCCGAGATAGCGTGAAAGCGTCATCAGAAAAGCAGCGACCGTTGCGCGCCAAAAGACACCTGGCGGCACACGGTCTGTGACATTGGCGAAGAAATATGCGGCTGCCACAAGCAAGGGATGAACAGCGGCCAATGTTGCGAAACGCGGACCTGCAGAGGCTTGACCCGTTGCAATCCACACCTCGGTCGCACCCAAATAATAGAGACCGGAAAGCCCCATCGCCACCGCGCATAACGCAATGGAGATGCGCCAGCGTTCAGCAGCCCACGACAGGCCGAGAGCCAGTAAGCCCGCAGCTGCAAAGCAGCCCATGGTTGCTGTCGCTAATGCGCTTGATGTGATGTCACTGGTATTGAAGAGCGTTGTAAACATATCCGTTTCCTAGACCTGAGCGCGGATTGATGGTTGACGGCTGTAAAGCGCCACCATCGGTAAAATGAGAATTCCGAAAATGAATTGCTGCCACTCATATTTGAGGCCGATGCCAATCAAGAATGAACTTAGAACCTGCAGCACGAGAACACCGATGACAGTGAATCCATAACCGCCATAGCCACCAGCGAGTGAAGTACCGCCGATCACGACGGCTGCGAGTGTCGTGAAAAGATAGGGATCACCGACGCCGATGAATCCGCCGCCGCTCCACCCGAGAAGCAAGGCGCCGGTCAGCGCCGCACAACCACCGCTGATGATATAGGCCAAAAGCCAATATTTAAGTTCGGATATGCCAACGAGCTTGGCCGAGCGCCGATTGCCGCCGAGAGCATAAACATAACGTCCATAAGCAGAATAACGAAGTGCAATAACGACAATGATCGACAGAGCGATCCATAAAAGAATTGTCGGCGGTACAGCCAGGCCAAAGAATTTACCATTCATTGCCGCGAGATTAGCGAGCCAATCAGGCACTTTGCCAAAAACGTTGCCTGCGAATGCCGAACCAATCGACGTGATGATCTGCACCAAACCCGTCACCGTGAAGCCTGTGCCCAAAGTGATGATCAGCGCTTGGCCCTGCAATTTGTAACTCATAATGCCATTGAGGAAACCGATGCCGCAGCCCAAAACAATCACCGCGACAAAAGCGAACCAAGGCGGGACTCCGAGACCGACGAGATAAAGGAGGAGAATGTTTGCCGCACCAATCAAAAATGGGATCGAAAGATCAAGACCGCCCATCAAAGCCACCATGGTCTGGCCGATACAAGCGATCCCCAAGAAGGAGGCAAAGAGCAGAACAGCACGTATATTTGCCGGTGACAAAAAGCCAACAATCGTAAAGGCGCTGATCACAATGAGCGCCAACAACACGATCAAGCCGATAAATGCGCTACGTCCATGCACAAAGACATTCGAAACTTTGAAGGCAAAGATAAGGATGACTTCGAGAACGAGAAAACCGATCAGATTGTAAATCGAACGGAACGGTGGATAGGCGCCTGTGACGATCAAATAGACGGCGAGGAGCAAAACCATCGCTATGATCAACACGCGATTGTTCCGCCATACCGAGCCAACTCCGACTGCACTCTCGGCACTGTCGGCAGGCTTGTCAGCTTGGAAGCGGCTTTCATAAATCACCGCGATATAGTTCAAGATCCAGAATAGAACCGCAGCAGAGATGATCGTGTAGAGGATCACTTCTTGTGCAAGCATGCCTTGGCCAAAGCCCACTCCAAAACCAATCGCCGCAATCACAAATGTGATGATGAGGTTAAGTGTGACTAAGGCTGTTGAGCGGGGCACAAAATTCATTTGAGCAAGCCCCCGCTGCTTGGAAGGCTATAGAGCGCAACAACCGCAAGGCCCAGAAACAGCATGCCGGCAACCAATGCGTGGCCAAAGACACCAAAGCGGCGCGCGGACGCTTCAACCACGACGACACGCATCATAATTGTGCCCAAGGTGAAGACAGCAAGCGCCACCATCATCACTTTCTGGAGCGGTGTGGGGACGAAGTCAGCGATTTCAGCGGTCCATGGAGTGGGCAGCAAATCATAATTTGTTGTCGCGACAGGCAAAGCACCTTCGGGCATCGAGATGCCAACCGTCAGCATGATCGCTACAACTACCACGCCCAAAACCATGAAGGCAGAGAATGGCGTAATAAAACTGATATGCCGACCGACAACCGGAACAAGCAATGTTAGCAACAATGACGCGATGAGGATGAGACCATAGCTCATCTGCGTGACAAAGGCCTGCACCGAGCCGAAGTTGAATGTGGCGAGCACATAACCAATCAAAAAGAGATTGATCGCTCCAAGCAATGCACCAAGAACATTGCCCCGTCCGCCTGCGAGCGAAATACCGCCCAGCACAACAGCGGTAACAGCGGTCAGCGATATCGTTGTGCCTTGCGTCGGATCGCCCGAGGCGATGAGTGCGGTATAACAGATGGCAGCAAGTGCCACGAAGATGCCCGAGATGACATGCGCGCCAACGCGCACAAGATTGCCACGAACGCCCGAAGTGAAAGCGGCGCGCTCATCATAGCCCATCATTCTGAGATGCTTGTAGAAAGGCGATAGTGTGAACAACAACCAGCCACCGGTGGCAATAACGAGAAGAAGCAAGATGGGCGAGAAAATCGTGCTACCACTGCCCCAAGTGCTCATCCATTCAGGCGCGGTTCCACCAGGGCGCTGCATGATGACACGATTGATGCCCGACAGCGCAAGGAAGCCCGAGAGCGCCACGATGATCGGTTGCACGCGCACAATAATGATGACGAGTGCGAAAACAACTTGATAGGCAATGCCAATCGCTAGAGCGAGAACGAATACGCCCAAAGGCGACGTCACAAGATCAAGTTCGTTCAGCGAAACGATAATGACATTGATAAAAGCGAGAAGTGGACCGACAGCGAGATCAACCGTGCCACGACCGGCAATAGCAACAGACATCAGCGCATAGGTCGCAAGACACAAGGGTGCAGCCACGGTGATCGCGCTGCCCAAGCCTTCAAGCGTCACAATGGCCGGCCCGCGAATAACCGCGATGCTGAGCAATATGCTGAGCAAGAGAATGGGAATGAGCATATAAGTGCTCTGCGGACTGCGTACCTCAGCCATGGCCCACCCCTTTGTGCACCCCGCCAAAAGTCGTTCCCGCTTTCGCGGGGACGACAAATGTTATGGCGGAGTTCAATTTCAACATGATCACAGATCAATCACGCGGCGACCGCTTGTGGGTGCCGGACGCGCGTTGCCATGTGATCCTAATTGCGTCTGCGAACGATTGCCGTCCGAGAACGACGTTGAAGAGCCTGAACGCCACTCAGGATGATTGAGCGCCAAGATCTTCTTCAGAACCGGTGTCACAACCTGCTTGAACTTGGCAGGATCTTCCGATGTCGGGAAATGGCCACCATCAAAGATGATGCATTCTGAATTCTTCACCTTCTCCGCCGTGCGTTCTGTCATTTCGGGCGTGCAGGCAAAGTCATAAGTGCCCGTGATGAAATAGATCGGCAAGCGACCTGAGAGCTTCGATGTGTGTTCACGGAAATCAGAGTCGACCGAGTAGAAGTAAAGGTCGCCCTTGAAAATGCCGGGACCACCATTCGCGTAAAGCCACCATGTTTCCCAGCGATGTTCATCGGGGCTTTCCGGCGACATCAAGCCAAAGGTGGACGTAGCCACAACTTCGTTACCGTGAATATGCGGATGATGCAACGCATCGATCCACCAACCCGGCGAATAGTCGCACGCTTCGAGCGCGATCAAGGCGCTGAATTCGTTCTCATAGCGCAAGGCCAACTCGAGACAGATATTCCCGCCCATCGACTGGCCCATGATCACGGGCTTCTTCAGATCGAGTGCGTGGCAGAAGGCAACAATGAATTCAGCGTAGAACTTCGTCGTAAGCTTGTATTCATCTTCCATCAAATAGAAATCTTTTGGTGGAAGCGACTTACCATGCCACGGCATGTCGAACGCGATCATTCGAAAATTGTTGTAGTAGTCGGGATCACAAACCTGATGACGGTATTGACGACCATCGGTGCCGGCAGTGTGGAGGCAGACCATCGGAACGCCTTCGCCGCACTCTTCGTAATAGGTGCGATATGTTTTGCCTTGGCACTGAACGTAAACGTAACGACCAACGATTGGATCATGTTGATTCATCGAACTCTCCTTAAGCCTTGCGCATGAGCGAGAGCATATGCGTCAGAGCTCTCAGATTTTGCCAAAATGTCATTGCATTGCCGTCGATGCGCAAGTGACGGTGAAGCGGATGCGCCATGGCCCAGATGTCATTAAACATGGGTGGTGGAACTTGTTGGGCGAATTTGCCCCAAGTGACGCTTGACGCGCGCAAAGCGAATTCAAAGCCGAAGTCATTAGGCGCGAGGCCTTCAGCAATTTTTTGCACTTTGCCTTTGTTGACTTCGATCAGATAGTCGGTGTCATCGATGCCCAACACAAAGCGACCCGAGAAAAAACGACCAATCACAGGCAAGCGGCGGTCTTCGTTCACTTGGCGCGCCCAGCGCTCAACCCACTCAAGGTCAAAGGCCTTGCGGCCACCCATGCGACTCATGATTTCCTCCTGAAAGACATTTCAAAACTCCAATTCATTGTGGCAATCTTTTCTCTTCGAGGCCGCCGTTTTCCTAATGTTTCGGCGGAGTTAATAGCGGATCAAAGCCTGGTTCGACGTCTTCATGATGGACATCACCAACATGATCATCGCTGTCTTTGCGTCCAAACATCGCGTTCAGTAATCCGTGACCGCTGTAGGGTGGCGTGAATTCCGATGAAATCACACCATTGCGGAAGACAATCACGCGTGTGCAAAGATTGAGAAATTCTTCGACTTCTGAGGAGAGAAACACAACCGACTTGCCCTTTGACGCGAAGTCACGAAGATTGCGATAAAGATCAAGCTTGGCGCCGATATCGATACCGCGTGCAGGATCATTGAGGATCAGCACTTCCGGCTTCTCGGCGAAAGCACGCGCGATCAGAACTTTTTGCTGATTGCCGCCCGACAGCGACGTTATGAGATTGTCTTGTGATCCCATCTTCACCGTAAGCTTGTCTGCTTCCCACTCAAAAATCGGCTGCAACTTGCTACGGTTAATAATATTAAGCCAGCCCCCTAAGCTCGAAGCTTGATAAATTGGTATCAGCAAGTTTTCAAAGATGCTGAGATTGGGGAAAATACCTTCCTTCTTACGATCACCGGAAACGTAGGAAACAAGATGTTCTTTCGCAGTGGCGAGATCATGCACCTCTTCTGTGCCAATGCCGTCAAACATGTTGATCTTACCAGAGATTAAGGACTGCACACCCGCAAGACAACATGCAAAATCCGCTTGCCCTTGCCCATCAAGACCTGTGACGCCAACGATCTCGCCGGGATGGAGCGAGAAATTGATTTTGCCGCCATCGTTCCAGACGCGCGCATTGTCGACGCGCATTACAGCGCGGTCACTTTTTCTTTCAGCAACCTGCTGTGTGCTCGCTGTCTTGCCGCGCTCAGTTCCAGCGATCAATTCGAGAATGCGCGCTTCGGTAATTTCTTCTTTCGCCAGCGTACCGACACTAACGCCGTCGCGCAAAACAGTCGCGCGGTCGGCAATGCGCACAAGCTCGGCGATGCGGTGCGTGACGATGAAAATGCTGCAGCCTTTGGCTTTCATCTCGCGCACTTTTTTGAACAGCCTTTCGGTTGAGTCAAAATCAAGTGCCGCGGAGGATTCATCAAGAATGAGAACTTTTGGATCTGTGAGCAACGCCCGCGCAATGGTGATCCATTGCTTGAGAGACAGAGGCAATTCACCAACAGGCGTTGAGACATCAAGATCAAAACCCAGAAGCTCGTCGAGAAGCTTTTCTGCCTTTTCAATTTTGTCTGCGCTTCCGATATTGGCGCTGAACAAATTGTCTGACCCGAGATAGAGATTATCAAGCACCGAGCATTCATCGGCGACCAGGACTTCTTGGTAGACATTGGCGATGCCAAGCGCTTTCGCTTCAACCGGAGTGGAAGCAGATTTGCCGAGAATTGAAACTTGCCCGCTATCGGGTATCAAAACGCCGGACATAACTTTAGCAAGCGTTGATTTGCCTGATCCGTTGCCGCCAACAATTGCATGCACTTCTCCCTCATAGGCACGAAGGTTTGCACCTCCGAGCGCTACGGTGGGTCCGAATGTTTTTCGGACAGCTGAAATTTCGACGGTTGCTACAGCCATGAAAATAACGTGGCCCGCGCACATTAAGTACGCGGGCCCCTTTTCAAATGTTACGGCTTGTAGGTTTCAGGATCTGCAGGACGCAGGAAGAACTGATCGAGATAGGCTTTTGAAGCCCAGGTCTCGACGCCCGGCATGTGCCAGCCATCAGAATCTTCGTTGCAATCTTCCTTCATGATCTTCTTGAGGTCTTCGATGTTGATCGAATAGGGCGAGGTCAGGATCGACGCCACTTTCGGGCCTTGACCCTGAAGCGTGCGCATCATGATGTTCCAAGTCATTTCGAAATCATCACCGGGAGGCCAAGTTTGGATGGCTGCCGAAATGAAATCGGGATTCTTGCGCCAGTAGCAAAGCGCACCCAATTCACCACCGATGGTGATCTTCGGCATCTTGCGGCCCGACTGTTTCAAAGCGCGGATCGCACCCAATTCCGAAGCCGACTGGATTAGAATGCCATCAAGTTCGCCCGGGTTGGTTGCAAGCCACTTCTGAATTTCAGCCTGCGCAACTTGGTCCGTCCACATGCCGGCGATTGAGCCAACAATCTTGATGTCCGGGTATTTCGAGAGCGCTTTCTTCGCGCCACGATCTTGCGCATCCGAAGCTGATGTACCGGGAATGCCTTCAACGATCAAGACGTTGCCTTTAAAGCCAATTTCTTTCGCAAGCCAGTCGCCCATCATGCTGCCCGCGACCGAATAGTTTGACGACGAATTCATTGAATTTTTCGACGTGAGATAACCGACTGCCGAGAACACAGGAATGCCTTTGTTTTTCGCATAATCGACCGTCTGGTTCAGCGCGGTTGGGTTGGAGCAGCACACGATAATGGCGTCGACCCCTTGATCAACAAGTTGGCGCATCTGCTGGATCTGCGTCTTGTCGTCGAGGTTCGACTGCGTAACAATCACTTCCGAAATAAGGCCGAGCTGCTTCCACTTCGGAATGAGCGAGTTCTGCAAACGGTCCATAACACCCGCGCGCCAGGTATTACCCGCATAAGACGAGGCATAACCGATCTTCCAGGGCGGGCCTTTTTTGGCCTTAAAGTCACGATACGCACTAGGACCGAGCGGCTGAGCTGAGTCCATAAATTCCTTGTTATAAAGTTTGTCTTGGATGTCCTTCGGTAACTCATCCACGCCTGCAGCTTTAGCCGCCGGTGAGAATGAGAGTAAGGCAGCCGCTGCAAGAGCGGCCAGACTGGCTTTGAATATATTCACGATTGATTCCTCCTCGAATATGCAGCGGCGTCGATAGGCCACTTCTGCAAAGAACCGTTTTTGGTTCAGCTTAGGAGAGTGTTCGTGATAGGAGGAGCAAAGTAATAGCAAATTGTTATGTCAGGCATATCATTACTGTATACTGACTTACCATATTGATATTAATAGATAAAAATTATTATATCGGGTCAGCGCTCTGTGTACATTGGTTGGGGCTCCCATCAAATTTGAAAATTCTTTTCAAACTTATGACCGGAAGCTCGATCATACCGAAAAATTCGGTTCGCAAACTTAGCTTCGAAACATTCGCAAAATCTTTGCCATCAGGCGATTTGCCGGCGATCTTTCAGGAGACGGCAGAGCCTCAGGGGAAATGCTCCCCATCAGTGCAGATTTGCTCGCACAAGGATGCGCTGCGCGGATTCAATGACCGGCTTGTCAATCATTTTGCCGTCAAGCGCGATAGCGCCGTGCTTGCTTTTACAGGCGGCTATGACCTGTTCGGCCCAAGCAATTTCGCCGGCTGATGGCCTAAAAGCCGACGTTACGGGCGCAATCTGATTGGGATGGACCAGAAATTTGCCGCCAAACCCGAGGCGGCGGGCCGCTACAGCATCCGCAACCGCGGCTTCAGCATTCTTATAATCGGTGGTCACGCTATCAATAGGTGGAAGAACGCCTGCCAAGCGGGATTGCAACACCATCTGAGACCGAGTGAAGAGCAGTGGCTCCCAATCGCTGGCACAGCCAAGATCAAGGGCGAAATCCAAATGACCAAAAGCCGCGCGCCGGACACCGGGGGCGGACAGAAGTGCGGCCATATTGGCAAGGCCCCGCGCGGTCTCAATCATGACAATGACATCAACATCGCGCGCGCAAGCGGCGCGAATCTGCGCCACTGTGTGAGGACTTTCTGCTTTGGGCAAAATGATTGTGGGCGCAGCACAGACACGCAGAAACTGCCGATCCTCCTCAAAATAGGGCAAATTTGCATTATTAATCCGCACGGCCACCCGCGACCAATCAATATCGGCGGCAAGGATGGCTTGGCGCGCCTCAGCCTTCGCTTGGGGCTGAACGGCGTCCTCGAGATCGATAATGACGCAATCAGCCCCCGACGCCAGCGCCTTCGCAAAACGATCCGGCCGGTCGCCTGGAACAAAAAGGAAGGTTGCAGCGTGCCTCATGGATCAGACGGCCTGCTTGTTATGGCTTTTTCCGGCAAACTCGGCGCGCAGTTTTTCGTCATGCGCGCCCAGCGCAGGCACCGGACCGGGCGCGGATGTTTGCCCCCTCACAATCATCCCGGGCGCCAGCATTTCAATCTCGCCAGCGTTCGTCTTAACCGTGACGTACCGGTTCTGAGGATGCGCCATCAGATCATCCATGTCCGACAAGCGACCAAATGCGATGCGCGCATGATCAAGCCTCTCAATCATGGCCTCGCGTGGCGACGCGGCAAAAACGGGAACAATGATTGCCTCGAGGGCAGGTCGATTGGCGACGCGCAGCGCGTTGCTGGCAAAGCGCGCATCGGTCGCGAGCGCCGCATCTCCTAAAACATCGGCACAAAATTGGGCCCATTCACGTTCGTTCTGGATGGAGATCAGAACCGCTTTGCCATCAGCGCAGGAATAGGCGCCATAAGGGGCGATGGTGGGATGTTTGAGACCCATGCGCGCCGGCTTTTTCCCGCTATAGCGCGATTGCAAATAAGGAACATTCATCCAGTCCGCCATAACGTGGAAGAGCGAGACTTCGATAATCCGACCCTTGCCCGTACGTTCGCGCGCAAAAAGCCCCTGCACAATCGCCTTGTAGGACGTCATACCCGCCGCAATATCGCACACTGAAACCCCGACCCGAACGGCGCCTTCTTCCGTGCCGCTGATCATGCACAAGCCGCTCTCGGCCTGAATCAAAAGATCATAGGCTTTTTGATCGCGATAAGGCCCGTCTTCCCCATAACCCGATATCGAGACATAGATCAGACGCGGATCACGTTGCGTCAGCTCTTCAGCGCCAAAGCCAAGGCGCGCCACCGCACCCGGTGCCAGATTCTGGATAAACACATCGGCTTCAGCGATCATATTCGTCAGGATCTCGTGATCCTCCGGCTTTTTGACGTCAAGCCGTATCGATTCCTTGCCACGATTGAGCCAAACGAAATAAGCGCTTTCGCCTTTGACCAGCGCGTCATATCCCCGCGCGAAGTCGCCTTCGGGGCGTTCGATCTTGATCACCCGCGCACCTGCCTCGGCAAGCCGGCTCGAGGCATAGGGTGCCGCGACCGCCTGTTCCAACGCTACAACGGTAATGCCCTCGAGGTCTTTCATAGATTCGGTCCCGTCTTCGGCCACAAATCTTCCACACCAAATGAGGCATTCGGAAATACACAGTTCTTAATCTGGGTATAGGATTTTACTATGGCCTTAAGGTTCGGGTGTTATGCCGCAACCTGCCCCGTCATCGTGACCACGCCAGACGATGAGATTGTCTGCACCGTAACCGCGCCGCCTGTTTTCACGGCATCAACGAGAAACGGTTCGCCAAGAATAAGGGGTGAAACACCCCGATAGGAGAAGGTCTTTGGGGCATGGCCCAATAGAGTGGCTGCAAGGTTGATCAACAATGTCGCCTGCAAAGGACCATGAACGACAAGCCCCTCATAGAATTCAACATTACGCGCATAGGGATCATCATAGTGAATGCGATGACCATTAAACGTCATTGCCGAATAGCGGAACAACATGGTCGAGGTCGGCGTGACCTTCCAGACGTCTCCCTGCGGACTCACGGTAGGTTGCGGGGCATTCACGCTCTGTGCCGTCGCCGCCTCACGATAAACCACATCCTGCCGTTCAGCGACGATCAGCCGATCGCCGACAAAATAGTGATGATTGATCTTGAAGAAGCAGAGCCTTCCGCTCTTGCCCTCTTTGAACGACACATCGGCAATTTCACTGTGCTTTTTAACGACGTCGCCGAGAGAAAAATGACCATGGAATGTCAGTTCGCCGCCGGCCCACATACGGCGCGGCAGGCCGACATTGGGGAGAAATGCACCAAGCTTGGGATGACCATCACCGCCAATCTGATCCGGCACGACGATATCTGGCGAGAGGCACCACTGAGCGCCGAGCGGCACCGCACCATTTGCAAAAAGATGAGGTGAAAACGTCGCCTCAAATTCTGCAATCAAACGCTCGCTGATGACGTCGCGACGTTCAATTTTACGCCCGATGCACTTGATTAACTCGTTCATAGCCACTCAACTTTTCCGATTCTATGTCGCATTCCAGATCTTACGCTTCACAAGATCATTCACAACGTCAAGAGTGATACGCTCAACGGCCTTACTCGCCTCGGTTATGGGCTTGGATTGGTTGCGCACGAGGTAGATCGGTCGAGACATGTGCTCATCGAGAATGCGTGACGACACCAATTCCCCACGCTGAAGGCCATCATAAGCGGCTGCACGCGCTAAAATTGTGAAGCCGCTGCCGCGCGTGACAAGTTCCTTAATCTGCGCCAGTGAATCCATTTCGATAATGACATTGAGTTGAGTGTTGATTTCACGTGCGCAGCGTTCTATCCGCTGACGCAGACCATGATGTTGCGAAGGCAGAATTAGATCAAGAGCATAAAGATCAGCAAGCTTCACGGGCGTACCCGGCGGAGTCTTGAGCGGCCAATTGTCGGATGCAGCAAAGAAATGCAGATCCTCTGCCATAAGTTTCTGTACGTGACAATTCTTCAGATTATCAACCTCATAAAGAAATGCGAGATCAATGGTCTGATCCTCGATCCATGTCTTGATGAAGCCGCTCATGGCCTCAATCGCGCGCAATCTCACTTGGGGCAAATCGACAAGTACAGTTTCAGCCAGTGGCACGGAGAGAACCATCGACACCGAACTTGGTAACCCAATCGACACAGAGCCACGCGGTACACCACCCGATTCACGCACGGCTGCGCGACAAATCTCCATGCTCTGATAAATGTCACGAGCATGCTTCAAAAGAATTTGCCCCGCTTCTGTGAGCACAATGCCACGCGGCGAACGATCCAGAAGCTGAACGCCCAATTCCTCTTCGATCTTGATCACATGCTGGGAGAGTGATGGCTGGGCGACATGCAGACGCGCTGATGCGGCCGAGAGAGACCCTTCTTCGGCAATGGCAACAAAATATTTGAGTTGTTTAATGTCCATTTTTTACGCAATCATTACTGAGATTTCAACCAGCACCCGAGTTATACTACCACGACTTTAATACACTCGTGAAATTTCCAGCCCCCTTTTTATGTACCAGTGATCAGGGGTTTTACTAAGATGGTTTCAGGGACGGGTGGGCGCATGCCGAGGGCGTGATGCGGCCGGATGTGGTTGTACTGTTTAAGCCATTGATTGATGACGATCTGGGCCTGCCTTGTTGTTGCGAACCATTCTGCGTTGAGGACTTCACGACGCAGTGTTCCATTAAAGCGCTCATTGTATCCGTTCTCCCAAGGTGATCCCGGATAGATATTGATCGGTTTTATGCCGACTTTGATGAGCCAGTCTTTGAAGGGCTCGGATGTAAACTCGGGACCATTGTCAGAGCGCAGATATTCCGGTTTTCCACGTTTGAGCAGCAACGGATAAAGCGCTTCGAGAACGTCCGAGGATCCCATCTTGCTGGCGACGGTGACGGCAAGGGCTTCACGAGTGTATTCATCAAGCACTGTCAGCATCTTATAGGGCCGACCATTGCTGAGCTTGTCGTGCACAAAGTCGATTGACCAGACATGGTTCGGGAAGTGAGGCCTGAGCCGGATAATCGAAGCGTCGTGGTGGTAGAGCCATTTACGGCGTTTATGACGGGCCGGCAGCTGTAAACCCTCTTCACGCCATATCCGTTCAACCTTCTTGTGATTGATCAATCGGCCTTCGATCTCCAAGAGCTCGCAGATCTTGCGGTAACCGTATCGACCATATTGCTTGGCCAACCGGATGACCGCCAGGCGCTGATCGTCATCATTCTTCTTGCTCGTCTCATAGCGAAGGGTGCTGCGGGCAATCCCAAGAACCTCGCATGTCCGCCGCTCAGATAACCTACACTTTTGACGCGCTTGAATGACCGCACCCACAAGCTAAATTCCATCGATGTCGTCGATGCTCTGACTGACCTATTCATTCTGCGCGGGCCGCCCAGATTCATAAGGTCCGACAATGGCGCCGAATTCGTCGTTGAAA
>VGCJ01000039.1 GCA_016870035.1 Alphaproteobacteria bacterium | reverse complement strand
GGTCAAGCATGGATCGCGAAGCGCGCTTACGCGGCAATTCGGTTTACTTTCCTGATCGCGTCGTGCCGATGTTGCCCGAGCGTATTTCAAATGATTTGTGTTCGCTGCGCCCGAATGAGGACCGCGCAACGCTTGCGATGCGTCTCGTGATTGGTGCTGATGGAATTGTGAGAAAGCACACGCTTCATCGCATTCTCATGCGCTCGCATGCAAAACTTGCCTATGAACACGCGCAACACATTATTGATAAAGATGAGCGCACGCATGAAGCCTATCCCTGGTTGAAAACGCTTTATCAAGCATGGTCGCTCACGCGTGACGAGCGCCGCGCGCGCAACCCGCTTGATCTTGATTTGCCCGAGCGCAAATTGAAATTGAATTCTCAAGGTGCGGTCGAACGTGTCTATGTGCCGGATCGGTTGGACGCACATCGCTTGATCGAAGATTTCATGATCCTTGCGAATGTTGCCGCGGCAGAAACTCTTGAACGCGAGAAAGTGCCTCCGATATATCGCGTGCATGATGAGCCAAGCGCGGAGAAACGCGAAACATTGCGCGCAGTCCTTGCCGATCTCGGCTTGGATCTGCCAAAGGGCGAGCGGTTAACGCCGATGCAGTTTAATCGCATTTTGGAAAAATTCCACGACACCGAACATCAGATTTTCATCAATGAGATTATGTTGCGCTCTCAGGCGCAAGCGGAATATTCACCACAATCCATCGGTCATTTTGGTTTGAATTTGAGACGCTACGCGCATTTCACTTCGCCCATTCGCCGCTATGCCGATCTCATCGTTCATCGCGCTTTGATCCGTGCTCATGCTTTGGGTGATGATGGATTATCAGAAAAATATATGCCGCAGCTTGCCGAAATTTCAGCCGAGATTTCAGCCACCGAACGGCGCGCTATGGCGGCTGAACGCGAGACGATTGATCGTCTCATCGCCTTTCATCTTTATGAAAAAATCGGCGATATATTTGAAGGCCGCATTGCAGGTGTCACGCGTTCAGGTCTCTTCGTGAAACTGCATGATACGGGTGCAGACGGGTTTGTACCCGCCTCTACAATCGGTGCCGACTATTATCGTTTTGAGGAGCAACTCCACGCGCTTGTGGGCACGCGCACCGGCGAAACATTCCGCTTAGGCGATTCTGTTTCAGTGCGTCTTGTCGAAGCCGCGCCTGTTGCCGGCGCGTTGCGTTTTGAAATTCTGCGCGGCTCTTCGTCGCTCTTGCAAGCTGGCGAAAAGCGCATGACAAGCAAAGGCCTAAGGATGGCGAAAAAAGGCCCGCGCGTGAATGATGTCGCCCGTGCCGCGCTCGCTTTTGATCGCAAAGCGTTACCTCACAAAACGAAACGGAAACCGCGATGAGTGAACTTGAATATCCCGCCCGCGAAGAGGTTTTGCCACCACGTGATCGGTGGCTATCGATAAGACGTGGCTTTGCTGGCCAGTGTCCTCATTGTGGCCAAGGCGCGATGTTTGGCCGTTATTTGAAAGTCAATCCTCAATGCGCCTCATGTGGTGAGGATCTCTCTCATCATCGCGCGGATGATTTGCCCGCCTATATCGTGCTCTTCATCGTCGGCCATGTTGTCATCGGCACGTTGATGTCTACCGATGCCGAAGGTGTGTGGCCGCTTTGGCTTCACATGATCATCTGGCCTTTTATGACTCTCATATTAAGTCTCGCTTTTTTGCAACCGGTCAAAGGCGCGGTTGTGGGTTTGCAATGGGCACTGTGCATTTATGGCTTCGGTGGCGACGAGACATGAGCGCGACGCGGCCAGTCGATGCGGCAAGTCTGATCCTTATCGATGATCGGGAACGCGTGCCCAAAATTCTCATGGGCAAGCGCCATCACGAACTTAAATTCATGCCATCGAAATTTGTGTTTCCGGGTGGGCGACTTGATCTGTCGGATCGTCGAGCATCTGCTTTTGGTGCGCTTGATCATCAAGTGGAAGCAAAATTATGTATGCGTGTTGCACGCGCAAGTCCGGCCCGCGCGCGCGCTTTGGCGCTCGCCGCTTTGCGCGAGACTTATGAAGAAACCGGAATCCTGATCGGTGAACCGGAACTTGGAGATTATTCAGCCCCAAAAAACAGTGGCTGGATGAAGTTTGAAAGCGAAAAGATTTGGCCCTCGCTTGACGGGCTTGAATTTGTTGCGCGCGCCATCACACCGCCACGCTATCCACGCCGTTACGACACGCGCTTTTTTCTCTGCCTCGCAGAAAAGATCATCAAACAGATTGAAGGGCACGCGGGGCCAGATAAAGAATTAACGGCGCTTGAATGGGTTACATTCGAGGAAGCCAAAACACTCGACATCCCCACAATCACCGCGCTCATCCTTGATGCTTTAAGTGAACAATGGAAAGCGGGGCTTCCGCGCTTTCGTCCAATACCGTTCTTCTATTCAAAGAATGGGCAGCATCTTTGCGACATGCTCTAATATCAAAAGAAAAAACATTGACCGATACACTGACCGAAATGTCGCCCCGCTATCGTTTGCGCATCATCGCCGCCGCCACAATAACTGTGGCTTTGGTCGGCTTCTCCTTCACGCTTGTGTTTCCATATCTCGCTTTGAAACTCGCCGATCAAGGCTATTCACGTCTCTATATCGGCATCGCGACAGGGATCAGTGGCATCGGCAATATTGTTGTCGCACCGCTCATTCCAGCACTCGCAAAACGCTTCGGTGTGCAAACGGTGATTGTGGGTGCGTTGCTCGTCGCAAGCCTGTGCTTGATGCTGTTTGATCCTTTCCCTTATCCCGCCATTGATCTGACGCTTCGCTTTTTGACAGGCGCGGCGATTGGCGCGCTCTTCATCATGGGTGAATTCTGGATCAATTCCGCTGCACCCGAACAACATCGCGGCTTGATCTTAGGCATCTATGGATCCTTTCTCGCGATCGGTTTTGCGGCCGGTCCCATGATCCTTGATCTTGTCGGCACACAAAATCCAACGGCTCTTCATATCGGTGCGGGCGTTTTTATTGCTGCCATCGTACCCGTTGCGTTGATGACCAAAGGTGCGCCCGATCTTGAAGGTGGCAGCGGCGCGAATGTCATGACTTTTCTTTTGAGCGCGCCGATTGCGACCATCGCCGGTTTGCTTTTCGGAATGATTGAACCGAGCGCCTTTAACCTTCTGCCGCTTTATGGCTTGGGTGTTGGGCTGCCACTCTCGGAGGCAACCGCGCTCATCTCGGCGATGGCGCTCGGCAATATGCTGCAAATCCCGCTCGGGATCCTCGCCGACCGGATCGACCGCCGCTTCATGCTGCTGGCCTGCGGGCTTGTGGGCGCGGGTCTGACGCTGAGCCTGCCTGCACTGTCCGCCTATCCTCTGGCGCTTCTTATCGGAATTTTCATTTGGAGTGGTCTTGCCTCAGGATTTTATACAATCGGGCTCACTTTGCTCGGCGCGCGGTTTCGCGGGGCGGATCTCGCCCATGCCAATGCGACTTTCGTGATTCTTTACAATATCGGGCTTCTGACCGGCCCGCCCATTGTCGGCGCGGCGATGGACGCCCTGCCCCCGCACGGGTTTTTCTGGAGCCTCTCGGTGATCTTCATCGGTTATTCGGCTCTTGTGGGGACCCGATTGGCGTTGGGGCGCAGCGGATAAAGGCCTATTACGCCTCTCTCTTTCTTGACAAAGCCGCCCCACTTGCTATGCGTTCGCCTGAAAAGGATCGGAAGTGGGCACCCCCGCCTCACCGGCCACTAATTTTTCTTGAAATTTGATGCGGCCGCCTCCGGTGGCACCAAAGCAAGGATAAAGACGATGGCCAAGGCCACCACAATCAAGGTCAAGCTGCTCTCCACCGCCGAGACAGGTTATTTTTATGTGACCAAAAAGAATTCGCGCACAATGACCGACAAGATCACGCAGCGGAAATATGATCCGATTGCCAAGAAGCATGTCGAGTTCAAAGAAACCAAGATCAAGTAAGATAGATCGTTTTTGGATGTGCAAAAGCCGCCTTTCGGCGGCTGTTTTGTTTTATGAGTTGTTTTGGCGGGACGTCCTTCGCCTCGCCGCTCACGCCGGTCCGGCATAGGCCTTCACCGTCTCGACAAATTTTCCAATCGAGATCGGTTTGGAGAGATAGGCCTCGCAGCCCTTCGAGCGAATGCGCTCTTCATCGCCCTTCATCGCAAAAGCCGTCACTGCGACGATGGGGATGGATTTCAACTCTTCATCCGCTTTCATCCATTGGATGATCACTTCGCCGGAGACTTCCGGCAATTGGATATCCATCAGCACCAAAGCGGGATGATGGGCTCGCGCGAGTTCCATCGCCTCGGTCCCGCTCGCGGTGGAGACAACTTGATAACCATGCGCTTCGAGAAGATCGGTAAAGAGCTTCATATTGAGCTCATTGTCTTCGACGATGAGAACCGTCTTGGCCATGTCGTTCTGGATCCTGCGCAACGCCCCGATTTCCTGCTATTAAACGCGATCTGAAGCCGAGTCGGCAATTGCACCCATTTCTTGGAAGGGTTTAACCGATGAAATCTGCACCGCCGCCCGATCCGGAAACTTTGGCGATTTCAGCCCTGCTCGTCATTGCGGCGGAAACCGAAACACTCTCGCGCTTCTTGGAACTCACTGGCCTTGATCCGGGTGACGTCCGCGCGGCGGCATCTGACAAGCGTTTCCTTTTGGCCGTACTCGACTTTCTCATGGCAGACGAGCCGCTGCTTCTTGCTTTTGCAGCTTCAGAAACACTCTCGCCCGAGACCGTGGTAGCGGCATATCGCAAGCTCCATAAAGCGGTTGATCCCGCACATGATGCCTATTGAGGTGCTGTCCTTACGGGCAAGGCGTTTCTTCTTTCTTTTCAAGCGATACCAATCGACCTTTCAAGCTGAAATTCAAGTAATCGAGCCGGAGCGCGGTTGAAACACCATTCGCAAGAAGATCCATCGAGACGCGATAGCTTGGCTCATCGACGGGATCTTTGCCAGGATCAAAATAAGCAATCTCAACCGGCCACACCGCGCTGCCGGTCATGCCCGCTTTTTCGATAACCGCGCGATCATCCGCCGAAAGCGCGCGCGCTTTGCCGATCACAGCGAATGTGTCCGGCGCCGATTTGCCTTCATCAGCACCATCATAAACTTGTCGCGAGAAAAGCGTTTGCCCCGCCTGCGCAGCCTCGATCAAAGCGCGGTAATGTTCACCGGGAAAAGAGGTCGTTGCCGGAAATGATAAAACCGATTTGATCGGCGCAAACAATCTTACATCAAGTCCCGTATCTTTCTTTGTCGCGATGCCAGAGGTTTCAATGGCTGGCTGATCGCCGACGCGGTCTAAAATCGAAAACTTCATCGTCTTGCCATCAGGGTCTTCACTGGTGATCGACTGGCTGTCGACCACCTTGGTGCCGATTTCACCGCCACCCAGAATAACGAGCTGGCGAAAAGTCTGGACCATCCCTTTGCAGCGTCCGCTTTCAAGCTCGAAAACGATCCGCCCCTGTGCCATATCAATACCGGACGAACCTTTGGTGCGATCGAGCACAAGATCATAAACCGCCCGATGCGGCGCGAGCACCGCCGGCCCGGAAAAAGCGGGTGCAAGACAACCGATCAGAAGCGCAAAGACCAAACCGAAACCCCGAGGCCCTATGACGCGTGTGTGTTTTTGTATTTTCATCTTGCTCTTCTCGAGTGAGCGCGCGAAACCGGAAGCACGAACCATCACTATTTGATCCGGAGACACCTCATGAGCGTCGAATCCACTCTCACCTCCCACGGCTTCACGCTACCGGAAGCCGCAGCCCCTGTCGCCAATTATGTGCCTGCGGTCATTTCCGGATCACTGCTCTTTATTTCGGGTCAATTATGTCTCGATCAAGGTGTCGTGCAAGCCGCTCACAAAGGCAAACTCGGCGGTGCGGTTTCGGTTGAAGCCGGTCAGGCTGCGGCGCGGCTTTGCGCGATCAATTTATTGGCTCAAGCGAAAGCTACCCTTGGTGATTTAGGCCGTATCAAACGCTGCGTACGTTTGGGCGGATTTATCAATGCGACGCCGGACTTCGGACCCTTGCCGCAAGTGATGAATGGCGCCTCGGATTTGATGGTGCTTGCCCTCGGTGACAAAGGCCGCCACGCACGCACGACAATCGGCGTCGCGCAATTGCCGCTTGATGCCGCTGTCGAAGTTGAAGCGGTTTTTGAGATCGCTTAATGGCAGCCCCGCTCTGGTTGACTGCGTCTCCCATTGCTCATCGCGGTCTTCATCACCGCGCATCAGGCGTGATTGAGAACACACTCTCGGCCGCGCGCGCAGCGATTGAAAAAGATTTCGCGATTGAATGCGATGTGCAGCTTTCAAGCGATGGCGAGGTCTTTGTATTTCATGACGATGAGGTGGACCGCCTCACTAGCGGAAGCGGCGACTTTAAATCTTTTTCAAAGTTACAAATCGGCGAATTGTCTTTAAAAGACACACGTGACCACATGCCGACATTACGTGAGTTCCTTAATGTGCTTGCCGGAAGCGTGCCCCTTATTTGCGAAATCAAAAGCTGCTTTGATGGTTCAACTGATGCCGTTAAACGCGTTGCCGAGGTGATCGGTGCTTATGAAGGCCCCATCGCGCTGAAAAGCTTTGATCCGCTGATGGTGGAAGCCATGGCGCATAATGCGCCCGATCGTCCCCGTGGATTTATCGGAGAGAGTGTCTATGATGATCCCGAATGGGATTTTCTAAGTGCCGATCAAAAAAAAGATTTCGCGACACTGCAGTCTTTCGATGCGATGAAACTCGATTTTCTCTCTTGGTATATCAAAGATCTTGATCATTCGACGCCACAAATGGCGCGGCGATCCTTAGGGTTGCCGATCATGACCTGGACCGTGCGCAACGCCGAGCAGAGAGAAAAAACTAAGCGTTACGCCGACCAAATCATCTTTGAAGGTTTTCTCCCTTAATCTCACGAGCGGATCAAAGATGAATGTCACGATCACGCTGACACAAAGCCTTAAGGCGGTAGATGCCGACGCTTGGGATCGCTGCGCAACAGGCACGCCTGATGAAAAGGGTGAAGTGGATAATCCCTTTCTCCTTCATGCGTTTCTGTCAGCGTTAGAAGATTCAGGCTCTGCCATTGCTGAAACCGGCTGGGGTGGCGCGCATCTTTTGATGCATGATGACAAAGACGAATTGATCGGCGCGGTGCCTGCATATCTTAAAAGCCATTCGCGCGGCGAATATGTTTTTGATCACTCGTGGGCAAATGCCTATCGGCGCGTTGGCTGTCACTATTATCCGAAACTGCAAATTGCCGTGCCTTTTACGCCGGTCACCGGCCCTCGCCTTCTCGTTGCCCCAACGTCTCAGCAAGATGAATCGCGAGAACAATTAGCTTTAGCTTTAAAAAATGTCGCGGCAAAAACAAATGCCTCTTCGGTTCACGCGACTTTTGTCACAGAAGCCGATTTAAAGAGTTTCTCAGCGGCGAATTATCTTAAGCGTTATGATCAGCAATTTCATTGGGTGAATGATCACTATTCATCATTTGATGATTTTCTCGAAAGCCTTGCCTCACGTAAAAGAAAATCCATCAAACGCGAAAGACGCGATGCGTTAAGCGCCGGCATCACGATGGAATGGGTCACGGGGTCTGACATCAAAGAACATCATTGGGATGCGTTTTTTGAATTCTATATGGATACAGGCTCACGCAAATGGGGAAGCCCTTATCTGACGCGCGAATTTTTCTCGCTGATCGGCGAAAGAATGGCGGCAAAGATTCTTCTCGTGATGGCAAAACGCGCGGGACGCTACATCGCCGGTGCCATTAATTTCATCGGCTCTCGCACTCTTTATGGACGCAATTGGGGAGCGATTGAGCATCATCCATTTTTGCATTTCGAGACATGCTATTATCAGGCGATGGATTTTGCGCTCGCGCACAAGCTCGCTTCTGTTGAAGCGGGTGCACAGGGCGAACATAAGTTGGCACGCGGTTATCGCCCTGTGATGACGAGATCCGCGCATTTCTTGCGCGATCCCGGACTTCATCAAGCGGTTGCCAATTATCTAGAAGAAGAACGCGCCTATGTCGAAAGACTTGGCGGTGTTCTGTCCGAGCATTTACCTTTTCGAAAAGCTAAATCCCTCAACAGTGATTTAGCGAATACTTCCGGAGACGACGAAGATGACTTATGATCCCAACAATATTTTTGCAAAAATTTTGCGTGGCGAAATTCCTTGCGAAAAACTCTATGAAGACGAACACACATTCGCTTTTATGGACATCATGCCGCAAGTAGAAGGACATTGTCTTGTCATTCCCAAAAAACCATCAACCGGTTTGCTTGATGCTGACCCGACACTATTCGCGTCACTCTTTGCAACGGTGCAAAAAGTGGCGCGAGCCGCGAAAGCGGCCATGCACGCTGATGGTGTGACGCTGATGCAATTTAATGGCACGGCCGCTGGGCAAACCGTCTTCCATCTTCATGTTCATATTCTTCCGCGCAAAGAGGGCATCTCGCTGAAAGCACATTCGGGAAAAATGGAAAAATCCGAGATCATCAAAGCGAATGCAGAGAAAATCCGTGCAGCCCTCGCCGCATAATCATTTCACTGTCCCGTGATCATGCCCGCGATCGGCGTGTCCGCAACCTGCTTCCACAGCATCATCGCGCCATAGAGAAGTGCAACAAGAGTTATAGGCACGACAAGCCAGGCGACTGCATTTTCATAACACAGTCGCGCACGATACCGATCAATACGACGTTGGCGGCTCGTTCTCACCCTTAAAAACTCCTTTAACTCACAAAGCTCCTCAGAGCGGAACCTTCGGTACGGAGCGTACGGGTTTCATGAACGCTTTACGAAGGGGCGCTTTCTTGCCGGTCTTCGCTTTCGCCTCCGCCACTGCCTTTTCGGGCTTCGGGGTCACGGGGCCTTCAAGATAAACAAAGCCAAGTTTTTTATCTTTGTCTTCGCCTTCAACAACAACACGAACGCCGCCGCCTTGCTTTAATTTGCCAAAGAGCAATTCATCAGCAAGTGGTTGCTTAATCGCAGATTGAATGAGACGCGCCATAGGCCGCGCACCCATCGTCTCATCATAACCATGATCGACAAGCCAAACACGCGCATCATCGGAAAGTTCAATCGTGACATTGCGATCCGCCAATTGTGCCTCGAGTTGAAGTACAAATTTATCAACAACTTTGCCAACCACTTCTTTCGGCAATTGCGCGAAAGAAATAATCTGATCAAGGCGATTGCGGAATTCGGGTGCAAAGAGACGATTAATCGCTTCCTGATCATCCCCTTCGCGTTTTGTCCGCGTAAATCCGAATGCGGCTTTGGCAAGATCGGCCGCACCGGCATTCGTCGTCATGATCAAAATCACATTGCGGAAATCAACGGTCTTGCCGTGATGATCTGTAAGCTTGCCGTGATCCATCACTTGCAGAAGAATGTTGAAGAGATCCGGATGCGCCTTTTCGATTTCATCCAGCAGCAACACGCAATGGGGATGTTGATCCACCGCGTCGGTCAATAAGCCGCCCTGATCGAAGCCGACATAGCCCGGAGGTGCGCCGATCAAACGCGACACCGAATGACGCTCCATATATTCGGACATATCAAATCGTTTGATTTCAACACCAAGAGAAGAGGCAAGCTGGCGCGCGACTTCGGTTTTGCCGACACCGGTCGGACCCGCAAAGAGATAGCATCCAATCGGCTTTTCAGGATCTCGCAAACCAGCACGCGCCAATTTGATCGCCGAAGTCAAAGCCGAAATCGCTTGATCCTGACCATAAACAACGCGCTTCAATGTGGTCTCAAGCGACTGCAGAACTTCTGAATCATCTTTCGACACAGTCTTTGGTGGGATGCGCGCCATGGTCGAAACTGTGGCTTCAATTTCTGCAACGCCAATCGTACGTTTTCTCTTGCTGTCAGCAACAAGCATTTGCGCTGCGCCGCTCTCATCAATCACGTCGATCGCTTTATCCGGCAATTTGCGGTCATGAATATAGCGCGCAGAAAGTTCAACCGCCGCTTTAATCGCATCATTGGAATATTTTAGACCATGATAATCCTCGTAATAGGGTTTCAACCCTTTGAGGATTTCAATCGCATCGGGAATTGAAGGTTCATTCACATCAATTTTTTGGAAGCGACGCAGAAGCGCGCGGTCCTTTTCGAAGAATTGGCGGAACTCTTTATAGGTTGTTGAACCGATACAGCGAAGCGTGCCTTGTGCAAGCGCAGGCTTCAACAAATTCGAGGCATCCATGGCCCCGCCTGAAGTCGCACCCGCACCGATAACTGTGTGAATCTCATCGATAAACAAGATCGCATTCTTATGCGTTTCAATGTCTTTCACAACTTGCTTCAAACGCTCCTCGAAATCACCGCGATAACGCGTGCCAGCAAGCAGAAGACCCATATCAAGCGCGAAGACCGTGGCGCCTGATAAAACTGCAGGCACTTCATCACGCGTGATCTTTAAGGCAAGACCTTCGGCAATCGCCGTTTTGCCGACACCCGGTTCACCGACAAGAAGCGGATTATTTTTCTGGCGCCGACACAAAACTTGGATCGTGCGCTTCACTTCCGCTTCACGGCCGATCAAAGGATCAATTTTGCCGTCAACCGCTTTCTTATTGAGATTGACGCAATAGGTATCAAGTGCCTCGCCTTTCTTACGCGGTGCGCTGCCACTCTTGCCCGCTGCTTGATCATTGCCAACCGCTTCTTCGTCTTCATCATTTGACGCAGAATCTGGCGTTACAGGACGTTTCGCTATGCCGTGCGAGATATAATTCACCGCATCATAACGCGTCATATCCTGCTCTTGAAGGAAATAGGCCGCATAGGATTCACGTTCGGCGAAAATGGCGACGAGAATATTTGCTCCCGTCACCTCTTCCCGCCCCGACGATTGCACATGGATTACGGCACGTTGAATTACGCGTTGAAAGCCTGCCGTTGGCTTCGCGTCCCCAGGGGCAGCCATCACAAGGCTTGATAATTCACCATCAAGATAATCGAAGAGATTACGCCGCAAGAGATCAATATCGACTCCGCAGGCACGCATCACAGCGACCGCATCGCGCTCTTCCGTCAACCCGAGAAGAAGATGCTCAAGCGTTGCATATTCATGGCGCCGCTCATTGGCGAGCGAGAGCGCCTTATGCAGGACCAGTTCGAGGCTTTTTGAAAATGAGGGCATCGATAAGGTCCTTCAGCTCTTTTCCATCACACATTGCAGCGGGTGCTGATGCTGACGGGCAAAATCCATAACCCGGGTCACTTTGGTTTCGGCGACTTCATAAGTAAAGACACCGCATTCCCCAACACCATTTTGATGCACATGCATCATAATCCGATAGGCGTCGTCTTGAGATTTGTTGAAAAAGTGCTGCAGCACATGAACGACAAATTCCATCGGCGTGAAATCATCATTCAAGAGCAAAACACGGTAGAGGTTCGGCTTTTTGGTGACTGGCTTTGTGCGGGTGATCACCGCCGTGCCGGTATGCGAGTCTTCACCGCCCCGACGCGTGGGGGCCGCCATCGCGCGCGGTGCTCCGAATGCGCCAAACCGCTTCGCCGCAAAACCAATCAGAAAAGTCAAAAATGCCCTCATATCCGCCTGAATGCCATTTTGCTCCAGAATCCCGGAGACCATTTAATAAAGAATGCGCCGATCGCGACCTTTGTTCAAGTTATGCATTCGAAGTGGTAACTGCCAGAGGAAGTGAAGTCGCAGCCGCTCCCAAAATGAAGAAATAAGCCCTGAAAAACGAAAAAGGGCCCGGAAAATCCGGACCCTGATCTCTTTAAATTCTCAAAAACGGCTAAATGCCGGCTTGAAATTACTTGGCAGCAGCCTGCACCTTGCTGATGATCGCTTCGTAAGGCTTCACGCTGTCCTTCGCGATGTCGGTGTAGAGTTCGCCGAGCTTCGAAGCATAAGCGACGAAACCTTCATAGGCTGACTTGGCGAAATCCGACTGAATTTCAAAAGCCTTATCGAGGGTCTTGGCACAAACGAGCTTTTCGACGACGGCTGAGCTCTGCTCAAAAGCCTTCTTCGAATAATCGGCGGTTTCAGTCGCAATGGCTTGAACATTCTTGGTGGTCGCGCCGAAGCTCTTCACCGCGAGATCAATGCCGTCTTTATTGAATTTCTTAAGATCTTCAAATTGGTTAAACATGGTTGTGTCTCTCATTGTGGTGGCCCCGACATCGGATCGGGGACCGAGGGAATTCATGATACTTTTATATGCACTGCAATATAATTCGTCAAGTAAAATTGTGCGATGCAACAAATACGACTTTCGATTAAATTTTCGTCAAATTTAACAAACACGTAACCGGTCACACTTAAGGTAACCTCCCGACCGGTGCCTTGTCCGTTTTGGCTTTTCGTGAGAAAAACCTGTGGCTCCGGAATCATGGGCCACGGCCCGGGGCAGGAGTGATAAGCATGATGGGTTTGACGGTCGCCGCGCGGTTTGCGGCCCGGATTTTGGTGGGTTTTGCGCTTTTTGGCCTCGTTTCGACTGGAGCCGAAGCCGCATCAAAGTCAAAGGGAGGTGGCTATGCCCCGCCCTATTCCGAATTGGTAGTTGATGCGCGGACGGGAAAAATCCTGCGCGCCATGAATGCCGATCAGCCTCGCCATCCCGCTTCGATCACCAAAGTAATGACGCTTTATCTCCTCTTCGAACAGCTCGAGGCGGGGAAAATGTCGCTCTCTACTCCGATTCGGATCTCGGAATGGGCTGCCCGGCAGTTGCCCTCCAAGCTCGGCCTTTCACCTGGCGAAACGATCACCGTGGAAGACGCGATCAAGGCTCTCATCACACGGTCGGCCAATGACATCGCAGTCGCGGTCGCCGAAGCCGTTGGCGGCAGCGAAAAAGATTTCGCCGACATGATGACTCAGAAGGCACGCTCAATCGGAATGAAACGTACGGTCTACGCGAATGCCTCTGGTCTTCCTAATCCGCGTCAGGTCACAACCGCGCGCGATCTTATCGTTCTTGGCCGATCCATTCAGACCCGCTTCCCGCGTTACTTTCAATATTTTTCGGTGCGCTCATTTGATTATGACGGTGCAACTATCGCCAATCACAATAAGCTCCTCGGTCGCGTTGACGGCGTCGATGGTATCAAAACAGGTTATACTGCGCGGTCAGGATTCAATCTTCTGACATCTGTCCATAGTGATGGACGCTCTCTGCTCGCTGTGATTTTGGGCGGACGTTCCGGCAATTCGCGTGATCGTCGCATGGTCGAACTGGTTGACGCCTATTTCGATTTTGCCTCGAATGGTGATAGCAAAGCCCCGGTGAAAACCGCTAAAGCGATCTCAACTTTGCCAACGCCTGTTGATGTTGAGCGCCCCTCTTCTGATAATGAAGATGCAGCGGAAAACCCAACTGCATCGCCTTCACCGCAGGCGCAACCTGCAGCGAAGTCACCCGAACCACAATCAAAGCTAGTGTGGAAACCGGGCGCTGCACCCGCTCCTGCACCAAAAGCGATGAGCTATGCAGAGACACAAACGTCTGCTGCGCGTACACCATCAAATGGCACTGAAAAAAGCTGGTGGATTCAAGTTGGTGTCGCCACCAATGAGAAGAAAGCCAAATCATTGATTGATGATTTGTCAGGACAAATGTCATCGATCTTGGGTGATGCAAAACCTTCGATTGAAAAAGTTCAGGTCAAAGGCAAATCCATGTGGCGCACGCGTTTTACGCGTATGTCGCTTGATGATGCGCAAACCGCATGCGCGCTTGTAAAAAAACAGGGCGGTGCATGTTTCGCATCACGCAGTTAATCAGAGCGCTCGCGTAACTGAGGACATCAGCGATGGCGGTTCAAGAGCACATCTCGGGCCATATTGATGCGGGTCGCCAACCAAGTGGTTCCCCCTTGGTCGGGATGCAGCTTTCTCAGCAACGCCCGATGCGCCTCGCGGATTTGATCTTCGCTCGCGCCCATCTCAATCCCCAAGACTTCGTAAGCTTCCTGCTCGGTCATCGCGGACGTCGCGGCCGTGCGGCGTTGCCGCGAATGTGCGTGACTCTCCGCTGTCTCACGCCAACCGGGAAGCCTGCGGTCCAAATAGGTTTGAAATAAATCATAGCCTGCCGGATCGGCGTCCGAGAGCGCATTCAACAAACGAAACAAATCATCGCGTTCAAGCGTGTTGAGCGTGCGCCCTGCAAAAGGGCCGCCAATCACCTGGCCATCAAAAGAACCATCGCCTGCACTTGTGAGATCAAGCCAAGCCGTTCGAAGTGATTGTTGAGATACGTTCGGTTGATACCACGGCAATATCGGAATTCTTACACCGAGTAGCCATCCCCCCAAACCACCGAGCAAAAGCGCGGCATCAATTCGACCTTTGAAAACAAGAAGAGCTGCTGCGGCGAAAGACGAATAACCACCAATCTTGCGGCCATAGCGTTTCAGCATTCCCGGATCAAATTTGATATAGGATTTGGCAAGCCACAAAACCAAAGCCAGTGCCAGTAAACCAAGAATAACGGGCACCACCGGACTCCCTAAAAATAAACATCCGCGTGGAAGCGGTATGTAGGATCTTACAACAAACCTAATTCGGCCAATTCGCGACGCATTGTCTCGGGCATATCTTTAGAAAATTTTCCGACTTTTTTCAGATCACGTGGCGCCGACTTTTCCTCAAGATAGCGCCAGCCCTGAAAAGGACGCATCGCGCGCGGCTCAACGGTGATAACTTTTTGCTCAAGCACAATCGCACAACGTGAAATGCCGTCGCTGCCTGTCACTTGCCGCAAATCGAGAATGGTCTGTCGGCATGAGATCATGCCTTTGATAACCCAATAAAGCGACCCACCGGCGAGAATATCCTCGACGCGTTTGGGCATCATACGGGTCGTGTGGATTTGTTCATCGACCTGCTTGCGGCGGCGACGCTCTGCCGAAGTTTCGGCAATCCAGCCTTCGAGATCGGCGATCGACTCGCAGCCAACACAGAGTTTGACGAGATGAAGAGACATGAATTCTCTCTAGCGACAGGCTGGAGGCGGTTCCACCCCGCACGATGTCTTAGGCGAAGATATCAACTACTGACAACAGGCGCGCCCGCTTTTTTCCATGCGGTAAAGCCACCATCAATATGGGCGACGGGTTTCAGGCCCATATCCTGCGCCGCCTTGGCAGCTAAAGCCGAGCGCCAGCCACCCCCGCAGAAAAAGACAAAGCGTTTGTCTTCGGCAAAAATCGGCTTGTGATAGGGGCTCTCGGGATCAATCCAGAATTCAAGCATGCCGCGCGGGCAATGAAACGCACCAGGCATTTTGCCTTCGCGTTCAAGTTCGCGCGGGTCGCGTAAATCCACTATAACCACCTCAGGATCGGCGAGCAGGCCCTGAGCCTCGGCGATCGAGAGCGTGGTGATTTCCTTTGTCGCGTCATCGACAAGCGCTTTATAGCCTTTGGTGATGGTCTGCGGCATAGTCCGAATTTCCCCGAAATCGACGATTTCTTTATGTTGCCGCTTGCGAAGCACAAATCAACTGCGCAATAGTTGGACCGTGACCGATTTCACGCTTTTCGGTGCTTTGGCATTTGGGACCTTTTGTCTCGCCTGGCTTTTGTACCAAAATTTTTTCGAACATCCCCGTGCGGGCGAGCAAAGCCTCAACGGCCTCATGGATCGTTATCGCGCGCGCTGGGTCAAACAGATGGAACAGCGCGCTGAACGGATTTTCGACACACAGGTTCTCGCTGGTCTTCAAAATGGAACCGCCTTTTTCGCGTCCACATTGATCTTCGCATTCGGTGGTGCTTTTGCACTTATTCGTACAGCCGATGATGTTTTGAAAATCTTCTCCGATCTTCCGCTCGGCATCATGACCACACGTACTATGTGGGAGATCAAAGTTTCTGGCCTCGCTTTGATTTTCGTCTATGCGTTTTTCAAATTTGCTTGGTCATATCGATTGTTCAATTATGCGGCGATTTTACTGGGTGCCGCACCCACCGCTGATCGGGGCTCACCGCTCGATCGATCTCAACACGCTGAGGCTTTGACCGCGGTCATTACCGATGCAGGCCGTGAATTTAATCGTGGTCAGCGCGCCTTCTTTTTTACACTCTCTTATGTCGGCTATTTTGTTTCGCCCGTCGCTTTGATCATCACATGCTTGCGGCGCTTATTGCGATGTTACAACGACAATTTCGATCACGCGCGCATGCGGCAATCAAAGCGCTTGCCGCTTATGATGAAACACATTAGGCGCGCATGACGATAAATAACTTTGCTCCACAAACAATCGCAAATCGCTTGCGCGAAACCCTCCTTGATCTCGCAACAACGCGTGGTGCGAGCAAAACATTTTGCCCATCAGAAGCGGCGCGTTTGATTGGCGGCTCTCATCTCGATGGATGGGGTCCTTTGATGACACCTGTCCGTCGAGAAGCAATTGCGCTGGCTGATGAAGGGCGACTTGTGATCTATCGCAAAGGTAAAGTGGTTGATCCGCATGATTTCAAAGGCGTCTATCGGATCGGCCTGCCCTATTCTGAATAGATCACGCTGTTCATCGCGGTGCAGGAAATAACTCGTGCGATTGACCAGTAATACGTGCAGCGATCAGACCGATGATTTCACGAATGGATGAGTCAAATAAGCGCAGGCGGGATGACGCAGGCTCATCACTCATGATTCCGGTGAAGCCTTGGGCGGTTCGCCAATCAACAGGATAGGCTTCGAGGTCAAAACCGGCGGACCTAAAAAGCCCCATCGAACGTGGCATATGCAAAGCCGACGTAACAAGCACCCAGCGCTCACCTTGAACTGATTTCACCATCGCTTTGGTGAAGGCCGCATTCTCATAAGTATTGCGAGAGACACGCTCAAACTGAATGCGTCCGGGCCCAATGCCGAGACGGGAAAGATGCTGCTCGATAAGATCGGCCTCTGACGCGGTCGAACCTGCAAGATACCCCGAACCGCCGGTGAATATGATCGTGGCTTCCGGGTAACGGCGTGCGAGATCGGCCATGGCCACGAGACGATCCCCCGCCGCTCCCAAAACCAGCTGCTCTCTCACCACGGAGGATGAGAGATTGAGACCGCCTCCTAAAATGATGGCGCCGTTTATCGGGCGCTCGTCATTCGTCGCGGGCGGGAAGCGATCCTCGAGCACCGAAGCCAGTTTTTCAGCAACGGGTGAAAATGAGAGGATCGTCAGGATGAAGAGTGCCGAGCCCCCGAGCGCGAAACCCGCGCGCCGCTTGCCCCAAAAAATCAGAGCCGACGCAATACAGATACACAAAATCAGAAAACTCGACGGCGCAAAGACGAGCCAAAGCAATTTTGAGAGGAGAAAATACATGAGATTATCGATTTAACTAAATAATTTTATTAAGTTTAATCTCTGAATTTGGAAATCCCGGAGGGCTCGCTATCCGCCTTGGATTATCACAGAATTAAGCAAAGCGCTTTAGGTGAAACGATGTTTGTTTGTGTTTCGTTGCGTTGAGGATCTAATGCCATGCCCGCCCTAACCTCTGCCATTTTGATCCACGGGGCTGATGATCTGCGGATCGGCGACGTTGAGACACTCGATCCGGGTCCTGGCGAAGTGGCCGTACGCGTGGCGCGGGGCGGCATCACGGAAGCAGACGTTCTTCTTTATCGGCAAGGACCTTCGAAAGACCCTCGGCAAAAACAACCCCTCATTCCCGGGTCGGAAATCTCCGGAACTGTCTATGCCGTCGGAAGTGGGGTAAGCCGCGTGCGGCCGGGCGATCGCGTTGCCATCAACCCCTCCCAAACTTGCGGCTTTTGTTTCCAGTGTCGTTCGGGACGCCCAATCCATTGCAGCGAGCGGCAATTTTTCGGATCTGCAGAGCGCTTTCCTGCAACCCAGGGCGGTTTTCGCCAGACATTAATATGCACCGAGGGCCAAGCCGTTCCAACCGGGCAAGAGACCCCTTTTGATCGGACAGCCTTTGCCGCCTCTCTGGCACAAGCTCTTCACGCCATTCGGGTTAGCGGCAAAATCGCTGGCCAACGCGTTTTTATATCCGGCTGTGATCCGCTCGGACTTCTAACGCTTCTTGC
>VGCJ01000038.1 GCA_016870035.1 Alphaproteobacteria bacterium | reverse complement strand
CGGCATGGGCGTTCTCGCCGCAAGCCTGATTTTATTTAAGGTGTAATCAAATCTGACCAAGGAAGGTCGGAAAAATATTGAACTGCCCCCACTGAGTGGTCCAGTTTGATTGTTAGTTCATCGTGGGCCTCGAGTCCATCGGGACGATGGTTTCAGGCGCTGGGGGACGGTATCCCAAGGCGCTGTGGGACCTGACGGTGTTGTAGTGGCGACGCCATGTTCATTCAAACCGCCATTTGTGATCGGCGCCGGCACTCCGCGACAATGGCTATAGCTAACGCGCAATTGCCGTTCGGTTCTTTTCACTTGCGAAATATCGGACGAAAGCCCCGGCATGATGACCGATGGTGTGACGCCCACGGTGATTTTCGAGCCGGCGGGATGGACTTCAGCGAAGACAATTTCGAGCCAATGGCTGGAGGGCTCATCGCCATAACCGGCAAGTCACGCATGACCATCGCTCGTTAGATTGCGTCCGATATAAAGACCGTAACTCATTGTGTTTTCCGTTAGTTCGAATGTCGAAGCGGGATTTGAAAGTGGCTGTCGCGGAAATGCAATCAGGTTTCGCTCTCGTCACACGCGAAGGGAACAGATGAATGATGGCTAGGGACAAATCAGAATTCTGATCAGTGCGCGTTTCGTGTCTTTCGATCGAGCACGAATTGGCGTTGCTATACTACCATTTCAGCTGCCGCTATCGTGTCAGATGAACGGAATCTGATAAAGGCCGCCATAGGGGCGGGCATTATCAGTCAAAACGTAAATAATTCCGTCAGGTGATTGTGTAATTGCACGGAACCGACCAAAACCTTCAAAGAGACGCTCCTCGTCAACAACGCGGTTTTTATCGAGGCGCAGGCGCGCAATATGTTCACCGGCAAGCGCACCGACGAGAATATGGCCAGACCAATTTGGATAACGCGCACCTGTTACAAAAATCATACCCGATGGTGCAATCGACGGATCCCAATAATAAACCGGCTGCTCCATGCCTTCGGCTTTGGTACCCGTTCCGATCTTCGCGCCTGAGTAATCGCGGCCGAATGTGATGAAAGGCCAGCCGTAATTCTTTCCTGCTTCCGGATGATTGAGTTCATCACCTCCGCGCGCACCGTGTTCAACGGTCCAAAGCTGCCCAGTTTGTGGATGAAGAGCTGCGCCTTGAATATTGCGATGACCGATTGACCAAACCTCGGGTGCCCATCCTTTTTTTTGGGGGTTGTCAGGCGCTGCAGTCCCATTTTGTGTGATACGTAAAACTTTGCCAATATGGCTTTGCGGATCCTGAGCGTCCTCTGATCTATTACCGCGATCGCCTGTTGTTACAAAAATATAACCCGATCGATCGAAGACGAGGCGGGAACCAAAATGTCGGCCGCCGCGTGCCACAATATTCTGTCTGAATATAACGCGTCCATTATTGAGGCGCGTAAAGTCTTCCGATAGCCTTGCGCGATATACCGCTGTGGCTGCGCCACCATCGCGCGCCTCAGACATTGATAAGAAGACCTCTCGCGAAGTTTTAAAATCCGGAGCAAGGACGATATCAAGGAGACCACCTTGTCCCTCTGCATAAATGTCGGGAACCCCCGATATTGGAGGACTCATTTCACCTTTGACTAAATTAACGGCTCGTAATTTCCCCTCGCGCTCAGTCACGAGCATGAGTTCATTTGAAACGAAAGCCATACCCCATGGGTGGCTGAGCCCCTCTATAATAGGATTTAAAACAAGCGGATTGGGTTGGGCTCTGTATGGCAGTATTGTTGATAAGACTGCAGCGCAAATAAAGCCGCGTCTCGTGAATGTCATGATCTCGGCACTCCGTCATGTAATTCAACAGCAATCGATTTCCACACTGAAAATTGATATAGACTGCTGCGATATTGCTAGGTTTGTCCCAATGTGATCGCGATGCATCTGCGCCTTACCGTACCACCACGATCCACCACGCGTGCCTTTTTGATTTGCGTTACCATTCTAAATCCACTCCCACACATTTGCACCCAAATCTTAGCCTGTTAACCCCCACCTTCATTGAGCCAATTTTTGCATGTTCTTCACCGCGATTAAGCCGGTCGAAATAGTTGACATGGGGTGTGTTGCCAAATTCGCCAAGACATTTGCTCCGGCTGGTGTTTCACCCGTGAGATAATAATATATCTGTCATCCTCCAAAAGGGCGCTTCCGGGATTTCTGCATTTCCGTCTAGGCGGCGAGCTTCCACTTGGCATCGGTCGGCAACCGTTTGCAGGGTCGCGTGTTTTTGTTAGTATCCCCGAATGGAGAAACCAGACGTCATCGTCGTGGGTGCGGGGCTGGCCGGTGCTGCGGCCACGCTGAAGCTTTCAAAGGCCGGCCGCCGCGTACGGCTGATCGAGGCGAGGTCCCGCTGCGGCGGCCGTGCCTATGTGAAACCTTATGGGGGCGACGGGCCGGAGCTGGAGTTCGGCGGCGCATGGATCACCCCCTGGCATCACCGCCTCCGAGCCCTGGTGTCGGAGCATGGGCTGACGCTCCGCCCGCGTCATCCTATCACCAACCGCTTGAGGCTCTGCGACGTTGCAAAGTCCTATTTAGATACCGTCGCGCATGAACGCGCCATCGCGCGCGTCGCGGCGGATGCGATCTTATTGAAGAAAGGCATCACGACGAATGAGCGGGGCGAGGCGTTGACCGAGATTTCCTTTCATGACTATCTCGACCGACTGCAATGTCCCGCCGCCACGCGCGCGGTTTTTTCCGCCTGGTGGGCGGTGTCTGGCAATGGCGATCACAGGGAGTTGGCCGCCTCCGAATTTCTCTCAAGCTGCGCTTATGGCAATGGGCTTGCCGAGAGCATGATCAGTTTCTGGGCTGACACGGTCGTGCCGGGCATGGGCATTCTGGCCGAACGGATGATCGCGGCCTCGCGGGGGGAAGGGACGGAGGCCATCTTCTCGGATCCCGTCACCCATGTCGCGCAGGATGATCAGGGCGTGGCGGTCACCACGGGAACGGCGACGCACCGCGCGCCAGCATGCGTGCTGGCGCTGGGGATCAACCAGCTGCAGCCCATCCGCTTTACGCCGGACCTTCCGCTCGGCAAAGGCAAGGCTATCGCGCTTGGCCACGGCGGGCGAAGCTTTAAGCTATGGATCAGGGTGGAAGGCGTTCCTGTTGGCACGCTGGTTACGGGTGACGGTAGCGGCATCGAGTTCGCCTTCGCAGAACGCCCTGGTCCCAATGGCTCAACCTATGTCGTTGCATTCGGGCTCATGAATGAAACAAACCAACCCGGCGATGAAGGCTGGGTGAGGACACAAGCTGCGCGGCTCTTTCCCAACGCGCGCGTCCTTTCATATGACTGGCATAATTGGGTAGATGATCCCCTCGCACGCGGCACCTGGGTTGCCGCATTTGTGGGCCATGAGGCGGGATACGAAGCCGCCAATTGGCAACTGGAAGGCCGCATCGCATTTGCGTCTTCGGACTATGCGCCGGAGCAGGCTGGCTGGTTCGAAGGCGCCGTGATCGCGGGCGAACAGGCGGCTGGCGCCGTGCTCAGCACCACGTGAAGAGCTGCTCGTAGGCCTCCATCGAGGTACACCACCGCTAGTATGTCACTTCCGTCACGCCTATCGATCGGATGGCTTCCGCAACCGGACGCCCTTGCGCCGTCAATACTTCCACTTGCCGCAACTTGGCGACAATCTCTTCAGGCTTGTGTCTCTTCTTGCTCATTCTTCCGTCCTCCATCGGCTCAAAAGCCATACATCAGGGAGGATCACTTTTCAGGGGGCAGGCCAAGCGATTAACGCTTGAGGCTCAATAACTCCCTTATCCAAACGCAATTATTGTTGGCGCGCCCACACAACATCGCCTTTCAATAAAAATGATTTTACCAGCGTTGGGCAGTTTTTTCGCCGAATAGTTGCCTGCCATTTGGCTCCGCGCTTACGGATTGTCGCCATCATTTTCTCCCAATGTGTCACACGAGTGTCAGACGGGAAATTTGGCGATGATGAGTGATGGTAGTAGCCAGAAAAGCCCTTATTTTTCATAGGTTTAAATGGTGGGCGCGACAGGGATTGAACCTGTGACCTCTCCCGTGTGAAGGGAACGCACTACCGCTGTGCTACGCGCCCGGAAGACAGCTTGGTAAGCCCAAGCGCCGGTCTGGGATGTTCTCTAGCTTCCGCCCCCTCGTTAGGCAAGCCTGACGCGGATAGTCGACGTCGAGATTTTTTCGTTGGGGTGAAAGTGAACCGCCCGACAGAATGAGACGGGTGGCCCCTTACTCATTTGGCTCAGCGGTCTCTCGAGCCACGACTTTCGAAATCGGGACGACCCTGATGGGCCGGATCACAGGCATAAATCGTATTCCAGTAATAGACATCGTATGAACAAATAGGGGTGGCATAGGGATCTGGCTCGCCCTGTACCCTCAGTGATCGCGTAATCTCCGACCCCATTGGCATGACCGTGATATTGGGTCGCGCAATGGCCGATGTATCCGTTCTGAGGCGGTCACCAAAGGGGTCGGCATGACCGACCGCTATCAGTAGTCTCCCGCAGAAAAAAATGCCGTGCATTGATCAGCGAACGAGCCTTTAGCCTTGATTCACCGGCGGAAAACCCCGGGCGGATCGCTTGAGTTGACGGAAAAACCATGGCATTGCCACTCAGCGCCCTGCCTCCCCAGCTTCACTTCCGCGCGATCATTTTTATGTGGTCTGTCGGAAAGCGCATGAAGAATGAGTGGCATTGTGAAGCAAACAAGTTAAGGACTGCCCTGCCCATGAAGCGGCTTCTGATTGCCTTTTCTCTTATTTTTTCCACGTGCACTTCCGTAGTTGCGGCCAGTCCGAGGGATGTGAAGGCTTTTGATCAGATAATCGCAGAAATGTCGGAAGCATCCTCGCCAATCAAACGGTATCAAGCCTGGTTTCCGAGTGACGAAAAGCCGGGAACCATCATTGTACGGGCGTCCGAGCGGCGACTTTATCTTATTCTCGGCGATGGGTGGGCTATGAAATACGGAATTGGTGTTGCCCGCGACGGTTTCGAATGGTCGGGTGAATTCCAAGTCTCGATGAAGCGGCAATGGCCGGACTGGACGCCACCGCCTGAGATGCTCCAACGCCAGCCTGACCTCCCTAAACATAAGGAAGGTGGGCCCGATAACCCCTTGGGCGCACGCGCGCTCTATCTTGGGGACACACTCTACCGAATTCACGGCTCAAATGAGCCTGAGACCATCGGACAGGCCGTTTCCTCGGGCTGCATCCGGATGGCCAATGAGGATGTGATTGATCTTTACAACCGCGTCCGGGTCGGGACTAAGGTGATCATCGAGCCGTGAGCTTTGCCTAGCGGGCTTGGCCGGAAGTCGCCATAGCGTCGAGATAAGCCTGCCAAATCACATCACGCTCAGCGGCGAGCTTCTTCAAATAGGCCCATGTAAAAAGACCTGAATCATGACCGTCGTCAAAACGGATGCGAACGGCATAATTTCCAACGGGTTCGAGCCCCAGAATTTTCACGTGGCGCTTCCCGGCGATCAGCTTTTTCTCGTGTGCCGCATGGCCCTGCACCTCTGCGCTAGGACTTTCGACCCGCAAATACTCGGCGTCCAATGTTAACCGATCTCCACTCGAAAAAACGAGCGAAAGACGGGTTTTTTCCGGCGAGAGTCGGATTTCATCGGGCCAATCCGTATCGGTCATGAGCTGATCTTCTCCTGAAACTAAAGCGAATAACAGCCGAGTCTCATCGGACTTGTCCCACACAACGAAAACCGTCTACAACCCACGAAGAAAAACAACAAATGGAGGCTTGGCTTAGCGATGAACGCACATAACGCGGCAACGGACACCATAATCGACCCTTTCGGGCGTGCGGTGAGCTATTTGCGCGTCTCGGTCACTGACCGGTGCGATTTTCGCTGCGTCTATTGCATGTCGGAAGACATGGCCTTTTTGCCGAAAAAAGATCTACTCACTCTTGAGGAGCTCGATCGGCTCTGCAGCATTTTTATCGACAAAGGCGTGAAGAAACTTCGTATCACGGGCGGCGAACCGCTCGTGCGGCGTGATATCATGACCTTGTTTCGGTCGCTTTCTAAAAAATTAGGCAACGGACTTGAAGAGCTCACGCTAACCACCAACGGATCGCAACTCGAGCGCTACGCACAAGAGCTTGCAGATTGCGGTGTAAAGCGGATCAATGTTTCGCTTGATACGCTTGATCCCGTAAAATTTAGAGCGATCACAAGATGGGGCGATCTTGATCGTGTTCTTAATGGTATTGAGGCCGCGCAAAAAGCAGGCCTCTCCATCAAGATCAATGCGGTGGCGTTGAAGGGCGTAAATGATGGTGAAATTAACTCAATCGTCCGCTGGTCGCATGACGAAGGGATGGACATCACTTTCATCGAAGTGATGCCGATGGGCGATATTGAGCCCGATCGCTATGATCAATATTGGCCCTTGACCGAAGTAAAGCAGCATCTCGCAGAAGCCTTCACAATGGCCGACATCAATCATCAAACTGGTGGGCCTGCACGTTACGTGCGCGCCCAAGAAACAGGCGGTCGGATTGGGTTTATTACTCCTTTGACCCATAATTTCTGTGAAAGTTGCAACCGCGTTAGACTGACATGCACTGGCATGCTCTATATGTGCCTCGGACAAGATGACTCAGCTGATCTCAGAGCGCCTCTGCGTGCGTCCTCTTCAAACGATCTCGTTTCACGCGCCATCGACAATGCAATTTTACGCAAACCTAAAGGCCATGATTTCATTATTGATCGTGTTGGCACACGCCCTGCTGTGCAGCGGCATATGAGTGTCACGGGTGGCTGAGTGATGACAAAGCCCTATGATGTCATCGTTGTCGGCATTGGCGGCATGGGGTCAGCCACGCTTTACGAATTGGCACGACGTGGCAAACGTGTTCTCGGTATTGAGCGTTATGATATCGGTCATGCGATGGGCTCATCGCATGGCGAAACGCGTATGATCCGCCTCGCTTATTTCGAGGGCCAATCCTATGTTCCGATGGTGTTGCGTGCGCATCACCTTTGGCAAGAATTAGGAACAAAATTCAATACATCCTTGCTTGAAATCACCGGCACGCTCGACATCATTGAACCCGGGCTTGATATTGTCGAACGTGGCGAAGCGGCGTGTAAAAAATTTGATTTGCCTTACGAATTACTCGATGCCGAAGCGATTGTGAAACGGCACAGCGCATTCGTTTTGCCGAAAGATTATCGCGGATTATTCCAGCCCGACGGTGGTTTTGTGATGAGTGACCGCGCGATCATGACATTAACAGCCGCAGCTGTTGATCTTGGAGCAGAACTTCATCCACGCGAGAAGGTGATTGATATCGAACCCCGTCAAAATAGTGGTGCGCGTGTCAAAACCGATGCGGGAACCTATGAAGCGGGAAGCGTTGTGCTTTCACCGGGACCATGGATTACAAAATTCATTCCTCATCTTACCGGGATTGCGCAACCTTATCGTCAGGTCTTTGGGTGGTTTCGTCCGTTAAAGCCGGAACTCTTTTCGCGCGGACAATTTCCAAGTTTCACATTGAAGATTCCGGAAGGCCATTATTATGGCTTTCCTCTGCATGGAAATCCGGGCTTGAAAGTGGGCGGACCGCATCATGGTCGGGAACCATGCGATCCCGATACGTTGATCCGTGAGAATCGACCAAAAGATGAAGTGGGATTGCGTGAGTGTCTGTCACGATATTTGCCTCAAGCGATGGGTCCGGCCCTTACGATTAAAACCTGCATCTACACGATGACGCCCGATGAGGATTTCATTATTGATCATCTTCCGGGTGCGCCTCAAATCGTGATTGCCTCACCTTGCTCTGGTCATGGGTTTAAATTCGCAAGCGTGATGGGAGAAATTCTCTCCGACCTCTCTCTTGGTCAAACGCCCCCCTATGATCTTTCGCCCTTTCGGCTTGATCGATTTTCTATCCTTACAAAATAGAGCCGTACTGAGTGAATAGTGTAACAACTCATAAATATGCACGACATGCCCAACGTGGCATTCTAGCGATGATTTTTGGCGGCGCCTTTTTCGTCTTTAATGATGTGCTGGTAAAATTGGCGACGAGCACAATTCCCATCGGCCAGCTTCTTCTGATCCGCGGTCTCTTTGCCATCACGCTTGTGATCGGTTTTATCACGATAACGGGTAATCTGAAGAATATGAAGGCGGCGACCAAGCCGATCGTGATTCTCCGCGCGGCTTGCGAAGTGATGGTTACACTCACTTACATCACGGCGATTGTGCAATTACCGATTGGCGACATCACCTCGATCATGCAAGCCACGCCCATCATCATGACAATTCTATGCGCGGTTCTTGGCATTGAACTTGTTGATTTTAAGAGATGGCTTGCGGTGATCATCGGTTTTGCCGGTGTGCTTTTGATAACGCAACCGGGTGGCGCAAGCTTCACGGTCTATTCATTGATCGCGCTCGCTTCCGCCACATTTGTGGCCATTCGCGAACTGATTACGCGACGCATCTCAAATGAAATCCCACCGCAGATTGTCATTCTCACAACCACAATCTTTGCAACATTCGGCGGGGTTATTCTCGGCGTCGGCGAAGACTGGCGCATGCCGACCGAAGTTGAATTTGCGTTTCTCGGCGGTGCCGCAGTGATGGTGTCACTCGGTAATGCCTTGATGGTGACAGCCTATCGGAACGCCGACATCGCCATTCTCTCGCCCTTACGTTATCTCGTTGTCGTGTGGGCGGCCGGAACAGGCATATTCATTTTCGGCGAAAGACCCAGCCTTGCCGCCATTATCGGCACGATCCTCGTTGTGGGTAGCGGTCTCTTTATGGGTTATCGCGAACAAAAGCGAAGTCGGCTCGCCCGCGGGATTGATCCACATCTCGGATGAATGCGTGTCGGCTACTATGCAATGTGGTCATAAATTTGTGGACCCGCTCCCCAAAACATGATCAAAATACAATAAAGATATGCTAAATTGTATATCCATATCCGTAAAATATGACGGGCCGCAGCGCTTTGGGAGGAGCTATGCAGGGATTATTGGCGTTAAGCCGTCTGATCGATACATCCATGATCCGTATTGGCCGAACGATCGCGTGGTTCATTTTCGTCGCAGTCGTTGTCTCTACCGTCAATGCATTAATCAGAAAAATTTTTAACACCTCATCCAATTCATGGCTTGAATTGCAATGGCTGTTATTCGGTTTTGTCTTTCTGTTGTGCTCGCCATGGACACTGCTTTCAAACGAACATATCCGCATCGATATCATCAATTCAAAATTGCCGAGCCGCGCTCGCGGCTATATTGAACTTTTCGGACATCTCTTTTTCCTTCTACCTTTTGCCGTGATCATGGTGTTAACAGGCGGCCCCTTCGCTTGGCGCTCGATCATGGGCAATGAGCAATCAAGCAATGCGGGCGGCTTGCCACTCTGGCCTGCAAAACTTTTGGTGCTGATCGGCTTTATTGCTCTTCTCATTCAAGCCGTTTCGGAAATCATCAAACGCATCGCGATCATGCGCGGTGATTTAGCCGAAACATTGAGCGGAGGTGGACACCACGCCTCTGCCGAAGCCGAAGCAGAAAGACTCCTTGCGCAAACAGATGCACAAAAATCCTGAAATGAACTGACTTTCACCCGCGACCAACGGACGAACCACAAATGACCGCTTTCATCATTCATAACATGGCACCCATCATGTTTGCGTCACTCGTGGTGCTGTTGCTGCTGGGATACCCGGTGGCTTTTTCCCTTGCAGCGAACGGGCTTGTGTTCGGTTTGATTGGTGTTGAGTTAGGGCTCTTTCACCCCAGCTTCTTGCAAGCGCTGCCGGAGCGTGTATTCGGAGTAATGAATAATGATACGCTGCTCGCCATTCCGTTTTTCACCTTTATGGGGTTGGTCTTAGAGCGATCAGGAATGGCGGAAGATTTGCTCGATACGATTGGGCAGCTCTTTGGCCCCATTCGTGGCGGTCTTGCTTACGCGGTGATTTTTGTGGGCGCACTCCTTGCGGCAACTACAGGTGTTGTCGCAGCCTCCGTGATTTCCATGGGCCTCATCTCACTGCCCATCATGCTGCGTTATGGTTATGATCGTCGCTTAGCCTCTGGTGTGATTGCCGCTTCTGGAACACTCGCGCAAATCATTCCCCCCTCTCTCGTCTTGATCGTGATGGCCGATCAATTGGGCCGTTCCGTAGGCGATATGTACACAGGCGCTTTCATACCGGGTCTCGTTCTCGCTTCACTTTATGCGGGTTATGTTTTCTTAGTGACCATGGTCAAACCATCCGCTGCGCCCGGCCTTCCTCTTGAAGCGCAAACACTCGCGGATGCTGATGGCAAAGCGCGGCGAACGTCTCTTCTCGTTGTCGCGATTATCGCAGGCCTTGCTGGTTATTTTGCCATTCGCGAAACAGGCACATCCCCCGGGCCCGATTTCGTTGTTCTCACAATGTCGGTCGGAGTTGTGGTCGCTTTGGTGATTGCGGTGTTAAACCGTATCAGCAGATTAAAACTTCTCTCGCGCATGGCCGAGCAAACCATCTTCGTGATGGTTCCGCCGCTAGGTCTTATCTTCCTTGTACTTGGTACAATTTTTATTGGTGTTGCGACACCAACTGAAGGGGGGGCGATGGGAGCAGCTGGCGCGATAATTCTCGCTTTGATGAAACGCCGCCTCTCTTTCGATTCGTTGCGGCAAGCGACGGAGACGACCGCGAAACTCTCAGCCTTTGTGTTGTTTATTCTCATTGGTGCGCGCGTGTTCTCACTCACCTTCTACGGCGTGAATGGTCACAAATGGGTTGAAGAACTCCTCGTCAATCTTCCAGGCGGGCAAGTTGGTTTCCTGATCTTCGTGAATGCGTTGATCTTCGTGCTCGCCTTCTTCCTCGACTTTTTTGAATTGGCGTTTATCGCGGTGCCGTTGATTGGCCCTGCCGCCGAAAGGCTCGGCATTGATCTCATTTGGTTTGGAGTCATTTTGGGCGTGAATATGCAAACGAGCTTCATGCATCCGCCCTTTGGCTTTGCGCTCTTCTTCTTGCGCTCCGTCGCACCAAAATCGAAATATATCGATAAGATCACCAAGCGCAACATGGAACCTGTAACGACCGAACAAATCTATTGGGGCGCTGTGCCTTTCGTGATCATTCAATTAATCATGGTCGGCCTTGTCATCGCCTTCCCGCAAATGGTCATGCATTACAAGGATAGTGCCGTGGTCATCGATGAGAAGAAGGCAATGGAACAGTTCCAGCTCGCGCCCGCTGCCGGCGATATGCCCGCCATTGATCTCTTGGTGCCGCCTAAAATTCAATAGCGGCTAAAAAAACACAAGACGCGATTTATGGTTTGACCCGCGTCTCGAGGCGAAAGCGGATGATGCGTAAAACTTGCGCAAGCGCGGTCAAGCGCTCCTCGAACTTTGTGCCGCCAACACGCGTCTCAAAAGATTCAAGAATTTGAAATTTAGTTGCGCCTAACACGGCAAAGATAAACGGGAAGCCAAAACGCGCACGATAAAGATCATTGAATTGATGAAAGCGCTTAAACTCATCCTCGGTGAGACGATCAAGCCCTACACCCTTTTGCTCGCGTCGGGACTCTTCAGCGAGATCGCACGCTTTGGCAGCACGTCCAGCAAGATCGGGGTGAGCTAAGATCAAAGCGTCTTGTCTCGATTGAGGAGCCGTCAACACGCTTTGCTGAAACGCATCAACGAGTGAGTCATGAGACAAAAAGGGACGCGCATCGACCGCGCCCTCAGCCACCCATGATGAATGCTCGGCAATATCACCAAATTGCGCAATAAATTCTTCCCGCGTCAGCGCATTCACTTTTGCGAGCGTGAGAGGCTCAGTCATTGAGCCACGATCCAAGCACCGAGCTTCGCACGCTCGTCATCGGTCATGTGTGTTTCATTGCCGAGCGGCATCACCCGCCCATCAATAGCTTGCACGAGAATTTGCTGGGCATTTTTTCTGATATTTTCAATTGTATCGAGCATCACCGCTTTGGGCGGCTCTCCGCCTTTGAAACTTTCATGAGTGGGTTGAGCCTGATGACACATGGTGCAATGTTTTGCTGAAATCGCGAGAACATCCGCATCGCTGACTTTCTGCGAAATGGATTTTGTAGACGGCGCCGTCCACCAAATCGCAACCGCCAAAGCCAGAAGCGCCAAAGGTAAAGTCCAAAAGACTTTTGTCGCCGCATCACCTGCATCAACTCGATTAAAGAAATGTCGGATCATACCACCCGACAAAACAATCAACGCAATAACGAGCCATGAAGATGGGTGCGAATATAAAAACGGATAATGGTTTGAGACCATCATCAACAAGACTGGCAAAGTCAGGTAATTATTATGGAGTGAACGTTGCTTGCCAATCTTGCCATATTTCGGATCAGGTGTTTCGCCCGCAAGAAGCGCCGCTGTGACCTTCTTCTGGTTGGGAATGATCACGCGAAACACATTTGCCGCCATGATAGTACCCACCATCGCGCCCACATGAATGAAGGCGCCGCGCCCCGAAAAGATATGCGAAAACCCGTAAGCGGCACTGGTGATCAAAATGAAAACGGCAAGTGCTAGATAACCTGTATGTTCGCCAAGCGTCGACCGGCACAAAAGATCATAAACGATCCAACCGGCAAGAAGCGACAAGACCGAGATCACAATCGCCTTGGTACCCGTCATCGCATAAATATTCGGATCAACGAGAAAGACTGATACATTCCAATAATATTGGACTATCAGTAGGGCAAAGCCGGTCAAGAATGTAAGATAGGCTTCCCATTTGAACCAATGGAGATCCGCTGGCAGACTTGGCGGCGCCACCAAATATTTTTCTACATGATAGAAGCCGCCACCATGAACAAGCCATGACGTACCAAAAACGCTTTTATTCATATTTTCGCGCGCGCGCAGAGAATAATCGAGCCAAACGAAATGGAAGCTTGCTCCAATCCAGGCAATCCCCACAACGATATGAAACCACCTGATGGCAAGATTGATCCAGTCAAGCGCAAACGCGGTCATGATTGATCCTCAATAACTAATTTTATTGGGCTTCACCGCCCATGCGGCAAAAGCTGCTCGTGCATCTTCGCGCGGATGATGTTCCATTGGGAGGCTTCGCGCAGCAGGATCCTTTGGCACTTCATCATAAATGAAAGCGTCATCAAAGCCGATGGCAGCTGCCTCGTCACGCGTATTCGCATAAACAATGCGCGAAACCCGCGCCCAATAGGCAGAAGCCAAGCACATGGGACAAGGTTCGCAGCTCGTATAGAGTGTCGCGCCTTTCAACTCGAAGTGACCGACCGCTGTGCAAGCACGACGGATCGCACTCACCTCGGCATGAGCCGTCGGATCATTCGAAGAGGTCACCATGTTCCAGCCCTCAGCAAGAATGACGCCGTCCCGCGCCACAAGCGCGCCAAAGGGGCCACCTTCATTCGCTTCCATACGTTCACGCGACAAAGCGATGGCGCGCGCTAAGAATTTTTCATCATCAGACATCAATCACCTGTTCAACAACCGTTATGACTCGATTGAATTATTGCCAAGCGCTTTTCTTGTCTTTCCATTGATCCACAATCAAGGCCAGCTTGCACGGCGTGTCGACGGATCAACAAATCAGCAGCGACAGAGGTCGCGATGACAGCTGGGTCCTTGCCATAAAGAGAGGGCAACCCAATCGGACAAACCAAACGTGAAAGCGCGCTTGAGCTAACGCCACTCTGCCGCAAGCGTGAATGAAAACGCGTGCGTTTCGTTGATGAACCAATAAGGCCGATATATTCGAGGTCATCGCGTCGCAACGCGGCATCGACGAGCGCAAAATCAAGCGCGTGTGAATGAGTCATGATCAGGCAATATGAATGGTGAGGAAGTGCAGCGATCAGCTGTACGGGATTATCACCCTGCGAAACCGTAACGTTCCGCGGAATCGTATCCGGGAAAATGCCCTCGCGCTCATCAATCCAAGTGACCTGAAACGGCAATGTCGCAAGTGCGATCACGACGGCTCGACCAACATGACCCGCTCCGAAAAGAGCAACGGGTGTTGGATGGACCTCGTCCAGAGCCGCGCGTCGTGCTGCAATCTCGTCGGTCATGTCTTTAGAAAAAACCGAGGTTTCAATTTCAACAGACCCGCCACAGCATTGCCCCAAATCAGGGCCAAGCGGGTAGAGCTTTTGAAAATCACCCCTTTGGCCGGACGACATAAATCGTACCGCGTCTTGAATCGCGGAATATTCAAGCGCTCCGCCACCAATCGTTCCGCTAATTGCGCCGGCTTTCGTCACCATCATCGCCGCGCCCGCTTTTTGTGGCGTGGAGCCCCGCGCAGCTTTGATTGTGATTAGTGCAACGCAATCATCAACCCGAAGCTCATCACGAAGACGATCATAAAGTGCATAGGGGGTCATTTGTTTTAGAACCCACCACCGCCGCCAAGCGCTTGAACGGCTTTCAAGATGCGCTCAGGCGTCGCAGGTGCATCAAGTGGTACTTGCGCCCCCGGTTTCAAGGATGAAATCGCATTCAAAATGGCTGAGAAAACAGAGATGCCCAACATCAAGGGCGGTTCACCAACCGCCTTCGAGCGAAACACCGTGTCTTCACGATTGGCGCCGTCAAACAGACTTGTATTGAAATGCGCTGGAATATCGGAGGCTACCGGAATTTTATATGTCGAGGGCGCATGTGTGCGCAGACGACCTTTCTGGTCATAAACAAGTTCTTCACTTGTGAGCCAGCCCATGCCTTGCACGAAGGCCCCTTCGATCTGGCCGATATCAAGAGCTGGATTGAGTGAACGTCCGACGTCATGAAGGATATCGCCACGTTCGAGTTTCATTTCACCCGTGAGTGTATCAATCACAACCTCACTGCACGCGGCACCATAGGCAAAATAATAAAAAGGCCGACCCCGTGCTTGCGCGCGGTCCCATTCAACTTTTGGCGTTTTGTAATAACCCACTTCCGAGAGATGAATGCGGGCTTGATGCGCGGCCTTCGCTGCTTCAGCAAAAGACAGACGGTGATCTCCGACCAAGACATGGTCATCAACAAAGTGAATCGCCTCAAGGGACACGCCACGAGATGAAGCAAGAAACTCTGCTATCCGCTTCTTGATTGCGCGAGCGGCTATCAAGGCCGCCATGCCATTCAAATCAGAACCGGATGAAGCGGCAGTTGGGGAAGAATTCGGAACCTTGCCGGTCGTCGTCGCCGTAATCCGAACATGGTCGATGGAGACACCGAATTCATCAGAAACAATTTGTGCTACTTTTTGAAAGAGACCCTGCCCCATTTCCGTGCCGCCATGATTGAGATGAACCGAGCCATCCGAATAGACATGAACGAGCGCGCCCGCTTGATTAAGCTGCGTGAGGGTAAATGAAATACCAAATTTCAAAGGTGTGAGCGCAAGACCGCGACGAATTAACGGCGAGACTTGATTATAAGCATCAATCGCTTTGCGTCGCTGGCGATAATTCGAGTCGGCTTCGAGCTGCTCAATCAGCGCCTGTCCAATATCGAAATCTTCGACCGGCATGCCATAGGGCGTCACCGCTCCCTCAGGCCGATAAAGATTTTCTTTTCTGATATCGAGCGGGTCGCGGCCTGTGGCGCTTGCGATGGCATCAATGATGCGTTCAATCGCCAAGATCCCTTGAGGACCCCCGAAGCCGCGAAAGGCCGTATTGGACACAGTATTCGTTTTTAGCCGTCGCGATGCAATATTCACAACAGGCATGAAATACGCGTTGTCGGAATGAAACATCGCGCGGTCAACGACACCTTGACTAAGATCCGCTGAATAACCGCAACGCGCAAGAAGCGAAATATTAACACCTTTGATGTGACCCGCTTCATTCGTTCCGATTTTCCAATCAACACGAAATTCGTGCCGCTTGCCCGTCATCATCATATCATCATCACGATCAAGACGGATCTTACAGGGCTTGCCGGTAATCCGCGCAGCCAGAGCGGCAATCGCCGCCCATTGCGAGGCTTGGCTTTCTTTACCACCAAAGCCACCACCCATGCGACGCACTTCGCAAGTCACAAAGGCATCGGGAACTCCCAGAATGCGCGCGACAACATGCTGGACTTCGGTCGGATGTTGCGTTGACGAATAGACATGCATCTCCTGCCCTTCACCGGGCAATGCAAGGGCCACTTGCCCTTCAAGATAGAAATGCTCTTGTCCACCGATGTTAAACGAACCTTCAAGCTGAAGCGGCGATGAAGAAAGCGCCTCAGCCACATCACCACGACCAAAAGCATAATCAGGCAAAACAGTTTCATTGCGCTCGAGCGCATCTTCAACAGTGACAGAAGGCTTTTCTTCTTCGATAACCATCTTCACCAATCGCACGGCGCGACGCGCCGCATCGCGCGAATGCGCAACCACGGCGAATAAAGCTTGGCCAACAAATTCAACTCGATCCAATGCGAACATTGGATCATCGCCCCTAGCGGGTGAGACATCATTCTTGCCCAGAATATCCGCTGCCGTGAGTACCGCGACCACGCCAGATGCGGCACGCACATCACGCACATCAAGCGACATGATCTTACCACGCGCAACGGGTGAACCACCCAAGGCAATATGCAAAATACCTTCAGGCTCAGGAAGATCGTCAATATAAAGCGCTCGACCGCTCACATGCCGTTCGGCCGAGTCATGCGGAAGCGCCTGCCCTTGATAACGGGTCACGGGATCATTCAGCGGCATGACTGGTCTCGCGATGTGCAAAGATACGTGTGGTGGTTGAAGGCACGCCCGCAATTTCTGCCAAGGCTTTGATCACAAGATTGCGCGTAACACGCATGCGATATTCAGCAGAGGCGCGATGATCGGATAAAGGCTCAAAGTCGCGTTCTATTGCCTCAGCACCAGCGCGCCAGGTAGCAATGTCTTTGATAGATGCGCCCGTGATGGCACGTTCTGCATGATGCGCACGTTTTGGAATGCCTGCCATACCGCCAAAAGCAATACGCGCTTCGGAAACAAGATCACCTTTCACAGTAATATTGAATGCGCCCATCAAGGCTGAAATATCTCCATCGCGGCGCTTCGTGACTTTGAACACGCGGATATGATTATCCGGACCGGGCTTTTGAATCGTGATGCGGCGTAGATATTCCTGCGGCTCACGATTCTGCTTGCGATAAGCGATAAAAAATTCTTCGAGCGGTAATTTACGGCTCGAGAACCCTTCACGCAATTCAAGCGTGGCACCTAAAGCGATAAACACAGGCGGCCAATCCCCAATCGGCGACCCATTAGCAATGTTGCCAACAACCGTGCCCGACATTCGCACTTGCGTTGATCCGAAGCGACGTCCCAATTCAGCAATGTCGGGGTCAATGACCGCCAATCGCGGCAAAACCTGTTGATGTGTGATCGAAGCACCGATCGTCAAACTGGTTTCGGTTTCTTCAATCGTGGCCAGTGAGCGAATGCGGCCAAGCCAAATGATTTTCTTGAGATCTTGGAGACCTTTCGTAATCAACAGACCTATATCAGTCGCGCCGGCAACCAAAGTCGCATCAGGATGCCCTTTTAACAAAAACGCAAGTGACACTTCACTTCCGGGCGCGGCGAAGAAGGCATCATCATTTCCGACAAACACATCTTCACCTGCCTTAAAATTAGCAAGCTCAGCGAGCGTGGCGCTTTCGCGAGCATCAAAGTGATCAGGCGTTGGATTGACACAGCGATCAAGCGCCGCTTCAACAATGGGCTTATAGCCAGTGCAGCGACAGAGATTGCCTGCAAGCGCATCATTAACAACATCACGATCAATTTTTTCATTTTGAGCATGTGAAAGCGCGAAGAGGCTCATCACGATGCCGGGCGTGCAATAGCCGCATTGCGAACCATGCCGCTCAACCATTGCATTTTGGATCGTATGGAGCCCCTTCGACGTTTCGAGATCTTCAATCGTGATGACTTCGGCGCCATCCGCTTGACCCAAAAGCAGAATGCAAGCATTCACCGGCTCATAAACAAGGCGACCATGGCGCTCGCGCGCAAGAACGACCGTGCAAGCGCCGCAATCACCTTCCGCGCAGCCCTCCTTCGTTCCGGTTGAACGTTCGGAAAGTCGTATCCACTCAAGCAAGGTCATACGTGGATCAGCATTGCTGATATCAATGCGCTGACCTCGTCTTAAAAAACTGATGGTTGAACGCGACATCGCTCAGCTCCCGCGATAGGTCGAGAAACCGTAAGGAGAGACGAGCAGAGGCACATGATAATGACGCCGCTCCGAAATGCCGAAACGGATCGGCACCATGTCAAGGAAAGCAGGATCGGGCAAAATGATCCCGCGCGCGCGGAAATAATCACCGGCAGCAAAACTCAATTCATAAATCCCGAATTGAAACTCATCTCCCTCGAGCAAAGGCTGGTCGGCGCGGCCGTCCGCATTGGTGCGGATGGATTTCAAAACGCGGCCGTCTGAGAGGCGGGTCAAGGTGACGGCAAGGCCGTGGGCCGGGCAGCCATGAGCGGTATCGAGAACATGGGTCGTCAGTTTCATACCTTAATCATGCCTCACTTTTTACCGCGAAAGAAGGGGAATAATCCGCAAAACAATCGCGATCGGCCTAATTTCGAGGCGATTGGAAGCGATAATCGGTGATTTGCCTATAAATCTGTCCAGGCCGGAGCACCGGATCGCCAAAATGAGCCCGGTTGGGGCTATCCGGTGGACGCTGCGGTTCGAGGCAAAAACCCGCCCGCGCCGTTAGCCTTTTCATCCCAATACCCGGCACCGGAACATTGAGATTTTTGGCGTCATAGAACTGGATGCAAGGCTCGGTGGTCCAGACTTCAAGACTAAGACCATTGCGACTTGATTTGACGGTGGCCGCTCGGTTCAACGCGCCAGAATTCTGCCT
>VGCJ01000037.1 GCA_016870035.1 Alphaproteobacteria bacterium | reverse complement strand
CACTTGCCGCAACTTGGCGACAATCTCTTCAGGCTTGTGTCTCTTCTTGCTCATTCTTCCGTCCCCCATCGGCTCAAAAGCCATACATCAGGGAGGATCACTTTTCAGGGGTCAGACCAGGCCGTGGGTTCGGTTCTGGTTCTCGCCGTGTGGCTTGACCAGATCTATCGTCGTCGCGCAAATTAAGAGCGGAGTGCGCATCATGAGTGACTATCAGCACACATCCACAATATCAACCGTTTCGGCCTTCAGTGCTGGACGGAAACCGCTTGTTGAAATGCGCGACATTTCAATCGCCTTCGGCGGCATTAAGGCTGTCGACCACGCTTCGCTTGAACTCTATGAAGGTGAAGTCGTGGGACTGCTCGGCCATAATGGCGCGGGCAAATCAACACTGATCAAGATCCTCTCGGGCGCTTACACGCGCGATTATGGCGATATCTATATTCGCGGGGAAAAAGCAATGATTGAAAATCCGCGCGATGCGAAAGCCTATGGCATCGAAACGATCTATCAAACGCTCGCCCTCGCCGACAATGTCGATGCCGCCGCCAATCTGTTTTTGGGTCGCGAACTCAAAACGAAATGGGGTACGCTGGATGACGTGGCGATGGAAGCCGCGACGCGCGAGGTGATGGGCCGCTTGAACCCCAATTTCCGTCGCTTCAAAGAACCGGTGAAGAAATTGTCCGGCGGTCAGCGTCAATCCGTGGCGATTGCCCGCGCCATTCACTTTAACGCGAATATCCTCATCATGGACGAGCCGACTGCCGCGCTTGGCCCACAGGAAACGCAACAGGTGTCCGACCTCACGCTTGAATTGAAGAAGCAGGGCATTGGCATCTTCTTGATCAGCCATGACATTCACGATGTATTTGAATTGTCGGATCGCGTGGCGGTCATGAAAAATGGACGCATCGTCGGGACGGCGCTTGTACAAGATGTCACCAAGGATGAAGTGCTTGGCATGATCATTCTCGGCAAATGCCCTCCGGGTGCTATTCCTGGTCCCGGTGCATTGACTTCTTGATGAGATAGATTGCGGCGCATTACCCGCCATTTTTTCATTGTTGATCATTCGCCACTAAACACAAAATTTCACCATTGTGGCACTTCCCGATTCAGCATCTCTGCTCTAAAGGACGCAGAGTGCGTTTGACTTTATTTCACCTCCTTTATATGGGTTTTCGAATGACCAAATCTGATCGTCGCTTTCATCATGTTGTACGGCCTGCGACTTTCGCGTTGCTTGGCGTTTTGTTAGCATCCTGTGCGTCAGGTTCAAAAGTGACGCTGCCGAATGTTGTTGTTGGCGAAACGAGATCGCAAGATGTTTCTGCTGATGGCCTTGCCACATTGAACCGTTTTCGTGCTAGCCAAGGTTTAGGTCCTGTAACGATTGAACCGCGTATTGTTGAGCTTGCGAAGTTTCAAGCTACCGCCATGGCGACACGCGATGCGCTAACACATGAAGTCGCAGGTGATTTCATCAGCCGCGTTGATGCTGCCGGTTTTGAAAAATCGGAAGCGACCGAGAATGTTGGCGCTACGCATCAATCGGCAGAAGCCGCCATTTCTTCTTGGACCCGCTCACCCTATCATAATGAGAATATGCGTCTTAAAAATGCTAAATATATGGGCATGGCGCGTGCTGACTCGCCAAGATCTCGCTATAAGACCTATTGGGCACTTATTCTTGTAACGGACTAAGCACGCGTTACGCTTTCAATAAAAAAGCCATCTCTTCGCGGCGATGGCTTTTTTTGTTTTGTGGCCCCTCAAGAGGGCCGATCAAAATCAATTCACAAGTTGCGCGATCACCGACTCGAATTCGGACTCATTGGCGCATTGTCCGGCCTCATTGAAATTGACACCATAATTGCATGTCAGGGGCCGCGCATTCGAATTGCCGACATCGTAGAATGTACCATAAATCCGGCGCTCAAACGCATCGACAATATAGCGCGTCGTCACAACACGGCCCTTCTGCGCAATTTTGAATTTCACATCGAGAAGGCATTGGCCGCGGCTCGAAACAAAATAGCGCTGCTGTTTGAATTCCTGAATGGAGCCGCCCATTTTGCCCCAAATGATTTTCTGCTCAAGCTGATATTGTTTGGCGGAGGCATCTGCCGCTGTGACGCAAGACGCTTCATTGGGCCCACCAAAAAAAGGATTGGCCATAACAGGGCTCGACAGTGCGAGAAGCGTTACAAAAGTCGCAGATGACAAGAGTTTCAGCATCGTAAAATCTCCGGCTTTGTAAGTGAGGGCCTGCAAGCTCAGCGCTCACGCGGACCGAATCGATAAAGGATCAGACGTCTTTATAAATCAGGCTTATGCGCCCGCGCAATCTCGCGCAGCCACTCTTTTATGAAAAGAAAAAGAGGCGCGAGCCTTTAAACCCGCACCCCTGCTCATTCACAACCCGAAGTCGATTACGCCAAATCGAACCGATCAAGCATCATGACTTTGGTCCAAGCCGCGACGAAATCTTTCACGAATTTCGCTTTTGAGTCCGACTGGCCATAGACTTCGGCGAAAGCACGCAATTGCGAATTCGATCCAAACACAAGATCAACGCGCGTAGCCGTCCATTTCACCGCACCGGTTTTCCGATCACGGCCTTCGAAAGTCTCGGCCTTGTCGTCGGTTGATTTCCACTCGGTGCTCATATCGAGAAGATTGACGAAGAAATCATTGGTAAGCGTTTCAGGATTTTTCGTGAACACACCATGCTTCGCCTTGCCGGTATTTGCATTGAGAACACGAAGACCACCGACAAGCGCCGTCAATTCAGGGCCCGTCAAAGTGAGAAGCTGCGCTTTGTCGAGCAGTAATTCCTCAGCTGACACCGCATAGCGACCCTTCTGATAATTGCGGAAACCATCAGCAATCGGCTCAAGCACTGCAAAGGATTCGACATCTGTGTGCTCTTGGCTGGCATCCATGCGCCCTGGCGTGAACGGCACTTCAACGGAATGGCCTGCCTTTTTTGCTGCCTCTTCAATCGCTGCACCACCAGCCAACACAATCAGATCAGCAAGCGAAATTTTCTTGCCACCTGTTGCTGAAGCATTGAACTTCGTTTGAATTGCTTCAAGCGCCGACAACACTTTGTGCAATGTTGCCGGATCATTCGCTGCCCAAACCTTTTGCGGTGCCAAGCGAATGCGTGCACCATTCGCACCGCCACGACGATCCGATCCACGGAATATCGAAGCCGAAGCCCATGCGGTTGAAACGAGTTCAGCGATTGAAACGCCGGCGCTCAAGATATGAGTCTTCAATGCCGCAACATCTTTTGCATCAACAAGCGGATGATTGACGGCAGGAATCGGATCCTGCCAAATCAAATCTTCTTTCGGAGCTTCGGGGCCGATATAACGTGTCTTCGGACCCATATCGCGATGCATGAGTTTGAACCATGCACGTGCGAAAGCATCAGCAAACTGAGCCGGATTCTCTTTGAAGCGTTTTGAAATCGGGCCGTAGATCGGATCCACTTTCAACGCCATGTCTGATGTGAGCATCATTGGTGCATGACGCTTTGAAGGATCATGCGCATCCGGCACAGTGCCTGCGCCTGCACCATTCTTCGGCGTCCACTGCCACGCACCGGCAGGGCTCTTCGTCAATTGCCAATCATAGTCGAGGAGATTGTCGAGATAGTTGTTGTCCCATTTGATCGGGTTCGTCGTCCACGCGCCTTCAAGACCACTCGTGATCGTATGCGCACCATTGCCCGGACCATAGGTGTTCTTCCAGCCGAGGCCTTGCTCTTCGATGCTTGCACCTTCCGGCTCTGCTCCAACATATTTTGAAGGATCAGCTGCACCATGAACTTTACCGAATGTGTGACCACCGGCAATCAATGCGACAGTCTCTTCATCATTCATTGCCATGCGCGCGAAGGTTTCGCGAATGTCACGCGCTGAGGCGAGCGGATCAGGCTTGCCATTCGGGCCTTCCGGATTGACGTAAATGAGACCCATCTGCACGGCGGCCAATGGATTTTCGAGATCGCGATCACCTTGATAGCGCTCGTCACCGAGCCAGGTCTTTTCTTTACCCCAGTAGATATCTTCTTCCGGCTCCCAAATGTCTTCACGGCCACCGGCAAAACCAAATGTTTTAAAGCCCATGGATTCAAGCGCGACATTGCCAGCAAGGATCATCAAGTCCGCCCAAGACAGCGCGTTGCCATATTTCTGTTTGATCGGCCAAAGCAAACGACGCGCTTTGTCGAGATTGGTGTTATCCGGCCAGCTGTTCAGAGGCGCAAAACGCTGCGAGCCGCGCGAACCACCGCCACGGCCATCGCCTGTGCGATAGGTACCGGCGCTGTGCCACGCCATACGGATGAAGAGCGGGCCATAATGACTGTAATCGGCCGGCCACCAGTCCTGCGAATCGGTCATCAGGGCGTGGAGATCTTTCTTTACCGCCGTGTAATCGAGCTTCTTGAAGGCCTCGGCATAGGAAAAATTCGGGTCCATAGGATCGGACATCGAGGAATTCTGATGCAGGATCCGGAGATTGAGTTGGTTCGGCCACCATTCACGATTTGACCGCATACCGAAGGTCGCGTGATTAGGATTGCCATGAACCACCGGGCATTTGCCCGCTTTTGTCTCTGTTCCGCTCATTATGATCTCCCCAAAGAATGTAAACTATTCGGTCGCCTTGGCTTTGATACGGCACGCGACTCGCGATGATTTGACCTGTATCAGTTTTAAATAATTTGTTTAATTTTGAATTTTTGATTTATATGATAAGTTTTACTTATGAATAATTTGACTCTTAAACAATTGCGCTATGTGCAGGCGCTTGCCCAGACGGGCCATTTCGGCCGCGCGGCGGATCTTTGCGCGATTTCGCAGCCCGCATTGTCCCTTCAAATCAAGGAGGTCGAAGATCATTTGGGCGTTGCCCTTTTTGAACGCGACACAAGACAGGTGAGGCTCACAAGTTTCGGCGAGACTTTCGTGGATCGCGCGCGGGATATCTTGCGCTCGGTCCAGGATCTCGAAGATTTTGCGCGTAACGAGAAAGGCACATTTCTCTCGCGTCTCAGAATGGGCATCATACCCACAATCGCGCCCTATCTTCTCCCCGCGCTTGTGAGCGATTTGAAACGCGCCACGCCGGAGATTGATATTCATATTCGTGAAACGGTGACGCCGCGTCTGATCGAAGATCTCACTCAAGGGCGCATTGATACAGCGATTGTTGCGCTCCCTGTTTCAGAGCCCTCCTTCGAAGAGGTGCCGCTGATCACCGAACATTTCATCTTTGTTCGTCCGAAAAGTGATGATCGTAAACCAGTGCCGAGCGTCGAGATGTTGCAAGAGATGCGGCTCCTTCTCCTTGAGGAAGGTCATTGCTTTCGCGATCAAGCGTTGGAATTTTGTAATCTCTCTTTGAAGCGCCCGCGTGAAACGCTTGATGGAAGCTCGCTCGCCACTTTGGTGCAAATGGTTGATGCCGGTTTAGGTGTAACTCTTATTCCGGAAATGGCCGTACCGATTGAAACACGCTCGGCCTCTGTATCGGTTATTCGCTTCGGTACGCCCGAACCCACGCGCACAATCGGGATGATCTGGCGGAAATCCAATCCGCTCGCTCCCGCCTTTAAAACCCTGTCAAATATGGTCAAAATAACGGCGCAGCGATTACTCTCATCTGCCTAAACGCCTGCAACTTTACGCTGCACCTTTCGCATGAAGATCACCTTCAACAAAAAGCGTTGAAAGTCGCGCGGCCACACTTTGCGCCGCCGTCGAACCCAAGGCTTTGCTTAAATACACACCAACAACAACATCGGCGAGCTTCGGTAACCCATCAGCCGGACCCAAACGACGCAATTCATGTTGAACAAGACGATCCGCAAGCACTGTCAAACCGAAACCGGTTTTCACCGCAGCAGAAATTCCGAAAATGCTTGGGCTTGAATAGACAATCTCAAATCCACGCCCGACATTTTGAAGCGCGCTTAACATATTGCGACGATAGAGGCAGCCTTCGGGATAACAAACAATCCGCAACGGATCTTTGTCAGCCAATGACGATGCAGGATCGGGCGAACCAAACCAGCTGATCGACTCACGCCACGTCATGAAGGCGCCTTCCGCCGGACCATCGGGCGTCATCGCGACCACCACATCAAAGAGATTGGCGCGTAAGCCTTTGAGCAATTCATGCGAGACATCGCAGACAACATCAAAGGTGAAAGACGTATTGTCGATTTTGAGTTCGTTGATCAGACGCGGCAAAAAATGATCGGCATAATCGTTCGGAATGCCAAGCCGGAGCTTGCCGCCGGTATCACGGCGGGAGAGACGCAACACCACCTCGTCATTCAGCGCCAGGATGCGGCGGGCGTAGCCGGCAACCAATTCTCCGGCCTCAGTCGGCTGAGCGCCGCCGCCATCCCGGTCGAAAAGGGCAACGCCGAGCAAATCTTCAAGCCTTTTGATTTGGACGCTGATTGCGGGTTGGGACCGGCCAAGACGCTCACCAGCGCGGGTAAAACCCCGCAAATCAATCACAGTCACAAGCGCTCTTAGCAAATCGGTCGGAATATTGCGCATAACCCTCCCCCTTTACCCTAACGCGGGGCCGCCACAGCCGTGGGGTTACACCCTCCAGAAGCATCTCTTATGGAACGATAACATATTTCAATTTCACGGACACAAAAAAGCCCCTCATGGTCCCTGGCGAACTGACGCAGGCGGGGAAAAAGCCGCCGCCTTACATTCGGGGAGCCCGTGATGTCCGACCGTCCTAAACTTGTCGATTACCGCAACAATGGCATCAAACCACAGCCAACCTTTTCCGATGCCGAAATGAAGCGTCGCCAAGACGCGATCCGCAAGCTGATGGCCGAGCATAAAATGGACGCGGCTTTGTTCACGTCCTATCACAATATCTGCTATCTCTCGGACTTCCTCTACTGCTATTTCGGCCGTCGTTACGGCCTCGTGATCAATCATCTAAAGACAACCAGCGTCACGGCCGCGATCGATGGTGGTCAACCAGCACGCCGCACCTTCGGTGACAATGTTACTTACACCGATTGGGAAAAGACCAATTATCTCCACGCCGTGCAAAATCTCACCAAAGGCGTGAAGCGTCTCGGCATCGAATTCGATCACGTCAATCTCGATTTCCGTCGCGATATCGAAGCCGCACTCCCCGGCGTTGAGCTCGTTGACATCGCAGCACCGGCCATGCGTTTGCGCATGATCAAATCGGTTGAAGAAATCGAGCACATCACCAAGATGACGCGCATCGCGGATATCGGCGGGGCTGCGTGCGTTGAAGCGATTGCTGTTGGCGTTCCCGAGCATGAAGTCGCGATCCATTCAACAAGCACAATGATCCGCGAAATCGCAAAAGTGTGGCCGCACGCTGAACTCATGGACACATGGACATGGTTCCAATCGGGCTTCAACACCGATGGTGCGCATAACCCTGTAACAAGCCGCAAGATTGAGCGGGGCGATATCCTCTCACTCAACTGCTTCCCGATGGTTGCGGGTTATTATGTGGCGCTTGAGCGCACACTCTTTGCCGAAGAAGCATCGAAAGAACATACGAAGCTTTGGGAAATCAATTGCCTCGTTCACGACGAAGGCAAGAAGCTTCTCGTTCCTGGCAATAAATGCTCGGATGTAGCCAAGCAATTGAACGACATTTACCGTCAGCATCAGCTCTTGCAATATCGTACCTTCGGTTATGGTCACTCTTTCGGGGTGCTCTGCCATTATTATGGTCGCGAAGGCGGTCTCGAATTGCGCGAAGATTGCGATACAGTTCTAGAGCCGGGCATGGTCGTCTCGATGGAGCCCATGATCATGGTTCCAGAAGGTCGCCCGGGCGCTGGTGGCTATCGCGAACATGACATTCTCGTCATCACCGAGGACGGCAACCGTAACATCACCGGCTTCCCCTATGGTCCGGAACATTTGATCGTCCGGAAATAAGCAATCTCCCTCCGGACGGCGCTCTTCCGAGTGTGAGGGGCGCCGCCCGGCACGAGGTGGACAAAAATTGTGCACCAAGCCTAATATTTGAAATTGAAATCGGAACGGAAGCGGCCAATGACCAAACCCAGACAGGTTTGGTCGAGACTCTCGGGTTAAGGTCTTTCCCGTCACGACGACTGCAAAAAAAGCGAGAAAATTGAGCTCTCGCTTCAAAGACAAGGCACGGGATCACCGATGGCAACTTCGCCTTCCGCAGATGCAGGATTTGTCCGTTTCGACGCTGTTGAAAAAACCTATGACGGCATCAACCTTGTCGTGAAATCTCTCGACCTCTCGATTGGTCGCGGCGAGTTTTTAACCATGCTCGGACCATCGGGATCCGGCAAAACAACAACGCTGATGATGCTCGCAGGCTTTGAAAGCGCGACCAGCGGTGAAATCTATCTTGATGATGATCGTATCAATAATATCCCGCCGCATAAACGCGGGCTCGGCATGGTTTTTCAGAATTATGCACTCTTCCCGCATATGTCGATTGCGGAGAACATCGCGTTTCCACTCCAAGTAAGACATCTCGGCAAAGCTGAAATTGCCGAGCGCGTGCGCAAAGCCCTCGACATGGTGCAGATGAGCGGTCTTGATGCGCGCAAACCCGCGCAACTCTCCGGCGGACAACAACAACGCATTGCACTTGCCCGCGCGCTCGTATTCGAACCAAAATTGCTTTTGATGGATGAGCCGCTTGGCGCGCTCGACAAGCAATTGCGCGAACATATGCAATACGAAATCAAGCATCTGCATGAACGGCTCGGCATCACGATTGTTTATGTGACTCATGACCAAACCGAAGCGCTCACAATGTCCGACCGGATTGCCGTATTCAATGACGGCATCATTCAGCAACTCGCTTCCCCTGCGGATCTCTATGAAAAGCCTGACAATAGCTTTGTGGCGCAATTCATCGGTGAGAATAATCGCATCTCTGGTCGCGTGACGTCGATCACCAATGGCAAAGCGCGGATTGAAGCCCAAGGCGGCTCTTTTGATGCGCTTGCGGTCAAATGTTTGGCAGGCCAAGTGACATCCGTATCCATCCGCCCAGAACGCGTAGCGATTGAGCCCGCGCAAGCGGATATTCTCTTCGATGCCCGCATCGAAGAAGTGGTTTATCTCGGCGACCATATTCGTATTCGCGTTTCTGTTCTTGGCAGCGATGAATTTATTGTGAAGACGCCGAACCGAAACAATCAACGCGCGTTTAATGCGGGTGAAACATTGCGTATTGGATGGGCGGTTGAAGACGGCCGCGCGCTCGACGCGTGAGATGAGGGGATTCGATGCGTGTCTCTGAAAAGGCGAAGCGTATCGTTTGTGACGGTGGATGATCCACCGAGGGGAATGCGTATCGGAATGGTCCGCGCATGCCAAAAATGGGGAGAGTAGTATGAAGATGACGAAAACTTTAAGTGTGCTTCTCGGAGCCGCAGCTGCCATCGGTCTGACCGCTGCAGCGCATGCGGGCCAGATCACGGTGATTTCGTGGGGTGGTGCCTACACGAATTCGCAGGTGAAGGCCTATCAAGAGCCATGGATGAAGAAGACCGGCCACACGATCGTGTCGGCCGACTACAATGGCGGTCTTGCTGAAATCAAGGCGCAGGTGCAAAGCGGCAATGTGACTTGGGACGTTGTTGACGTTGAAACATCAGAAGCCATCTCGGGTTGCAATGACGGTCTCTTTGAAAAGATCGACGCTTCGAAATTGCCGAAGGGCGACAATGGTGCCGGCCCGCTCGAAGATTTCGTTTCGGGTGCGATCACCGATTGCGCGATTGCCAACATCGCTTACGCCAACGTGATTGGTTATGACTCGTCAAAATTCACAGGCGACAAGCCGACCAAGGTTGCTGATTTCTTTGATCTGAAGAAATTCCCCGGCAAGCGTGGCTTGAAAAAAGAATCAAAAGTGAATCTCGAATTCGCTTTGATGGCTGATGGCGTGGCTGCTGGTGATGTTTACAAGGTTCTTGCCACCAAGGAAGGCGTTGATCGCGCGTTCAAGAAGCTTGAAACCATTAAGTCTTCAGTTGTGTGGTGGGAAGCCGGTGCTCAGCCGCCGCAACTCCTCGCTTCCGGCGAAGTGACGATGACAACTGCTTATAATGGCCGTCTCTTCACGCCAGCTGTGAAAGAGAACAAGCCTTTCGTCATCATCTGGGATGGCCAGCAACAAGTGTTTGACAACTGGGCTATCGTGAAGGGTACTAAGAATAAGGACCTCGCGCTTGACTTCGTTGCCTTCTCGACAAGCACGAAGCCGCTCGCGGATCAGGCCACCTATATTTCTTACGGCCCGGCACGTAAGTCCTCGGCTCCGTTCGTCGGCAAGTTTGAAGACGGCAAGACCGACATGGCTCCACATATGCCAACAAATCCGGACAATATGAAAAACGCGCTCGTTCAGGACGTTAAGTTCTGGGCCGATAAATATGACGAACTCAATGAGCGCTTTGTCGCCTGGATTGGCAAGTAAGTAAGAATAATCGGCGCGGTCTCAACACAGACCGCGCCGCTTTTCTATAAAGGATAGAGGCGGGCCCTGTGTCACTAGCGATGGATCGGGAGGCTTTGACGGCACGTTTAGTGAAAGCTGAACGTCGCGGCAAGATTCGTGCATTTCTTCTCGTCGCACCGCTTCTGGCTTTTGTGGTCTTGAGCTTTGTGATTCCAATTGTCAATCTTGTTACACAAGCTTTTTATGGCGATCTCGTTTCCTCAACCATGCCAAAGATAACGGTTGAACTCGCGAAATGGAACGGGAAAATGCCCGCTCCTGAATCGCTCTGCGAAGCCTTTGTGACCGAATATAAAGCTGCAAAAGCCAAAGACCCTGCATTGCCGACGCGCATCGCAACTTTGGTCAATCGTGAATTTTCCGGCAGCCTTTCAAAAATGCGGCCTGTTGCGAATAATGAATTGAGTGCACCTTATTGTGATGCGCTCGCTGAACTCAATGAAGAATGGACGAAGCCTGAAATCTGGAACGCGCTCAAACTCGTTTCACCTTCCGTATCACCACGCTTCTTCATTCAGTCGGTTGATTATCGTTTGAATGCCGATGGTTCCATCCGCCACGAGAATGAAGAGAACAGCATTCATCTTGCCTTATTCGGCCGCACCTTGATGGTGGCTGCCGCCGTGACCTTATTCTGCGCGCTGCTTGGTTTTCCGATTGGTTTTCTTCTCGCGCATTTACCTACACGCGCATCAAATCTTTTGATGATCATTGTCTTGCTGCCTTTCTGGACTTCGTTGCTCGTGCGAACAACTGCATGGATTGCATTGCTCCAACAAAATGGCGTGATCAATGATACCTTGGTGGCGCTGGGTCTTATATCGGATGATCAACGTCCGGTGATGATGTATAATATGTTTGCGACATTGGTCGCTATGACGCATGTGCTTTTGCCTTTCATGATCCTGCCGCTTTATTCTGTGATGACAGGGATCAAACCAAATTTCGTGCGGGCTGCGCGCTCTTTGGGAGCGACGCCTTTGACCGCCTTCTGGCGCGTTTATTTTCCACTGACTATTCCGGGTTTAAGCGCGGGATGTCTGCTCGTCTTCATTCTGGCCATTGGTTATTACATCACGCCCGCGCTTGTCGGCGGTCAAAGCGGTCAGCTGATTTCAAACATCATCGCCTTCCATATGCAGAAGACTTTGAACTGGCCGCTCGCCTCTGCGATTGGCACACTCCTGCTTGCCGGCGTTCTACTTCTCTACTGGCTCTATAACCGCCTTGTTGGCGTCGATAAAATGAAGTTTGCGTGAAATGAATTTCCTTCGTCCCAATCTTCCTGTCTATGCCTCGAAGCTCGAGATCACTTGGTATTATGTTTTCCGTGCGATCTGCGTAGCGATTTTCATCTTTCTTCTCGCGCCTGTGTTGGTGATCATTCCGCTTTCTTTCAATGCGGAAAGTTTTTTCAGTTTCACAAGCGGTATGTTGAAACTCGATCCCGCTGCCTATTCACTGAAATGGTATCTTGATATATTCACAAATGGCATGGCTGCACCCGAAGCGACGCTCAGCCTCTCATGGCTTGCTGACAGCTGGGCACGTAGCCAATGGATGCTCGCGCTGAAAAATAGTATCATTGTTGGCGTGTTCGCAACATTGCTCGCGACAACCCTTGGCACACTTGCCGCCGTGGGTTTGTCGCGTCCCGATATGCCCTTCCGCGGCCCGATCATGGGCATGCTGATTTCACCGATGATCGTGCCGATCGTCATCACCGCGACGGGCATGTTTTTCTTCTTCAGCAAAGTGGGTCTGGCGCAAACCTATATAGGCCTCATCATGGCGCATGCGCTATTGGGCACGCCTTTTGTTGTGATCACGGTGACGGCCACACTCTCCTCTTTTGATCGCTCTTTGATGCGTGCGGCAGCCAATCTTGGTGCAAATCCTGTAACCTCCTTCTTCAAAGTCCAGATGCCATTGATTATGCCCGGCGTAATTTCAGGTGGTCTCTTCGCTTTTGTTACAAGCTTTGACGAAGTTGTTGTTGTACTCTTCTTGGCCGAGCCAGAACAACGCACAATCCCGCGTCAAATGTGGTCTGGTCTTCGCGAACAAGTCAGCCCGACCATCCTCGCGGTCGCGACCATTCTTGTGATCTTGTCTTTCATTCTTCTCTCGTCGCTTGAAATTTCACGGCGACGCCTTGAAAAGATGAAGCTCGAACCCTCCACCTAAGGTGCATTTTACACAAGCGCAATCACGGGAGACTGCATTATGGCTCATTCACATTCTCATTCTCACACGCATATGGTACCTGCACGCAAAGGCAAAGCGGTTCGTCTCTCAAAAGGGCAATCGATCAAAATCATCAATACGCATGGACATCAGGTCTGCGACACATGGGCGTTTAGCCAGGATGATCCGACTGAATTTATGTCGATGGAACATACTCGCCCGACACTCGGCACGATCTTCCCGACCAAGGGTCACGCGCTATACTCCAATCGCCGCCGGCCGATCATGATGTTTATCGAGGACAAATCGCCGGGTATTCACGACACGATCATCGCAGCTTGCGATGATTATCGTTATGGGTTGCTCGGCTGCACAGAGTTTCACGACAATTGCACCGATAATTTGCGCGCCGCGATGCGCGCCATTCATGCTGAATTGCCGGAAGTGCCAAGCCCGCTCAATCTCTGGATGAATATTCCGGTTAAAGCCAATGGCGAAATTGAATGGGGCGTGCCACGTTCAAAGCCCGGCGATTATGTGATCTTGCGCGCCGAGATGGATGTTGTGGTGGCGATGTCAGCCTGTCCGCAAGACATTCTCCCCATCAATGATGGCAAGCCTGTTGAAGTGCATTTCGAAATTATCGACAGCAATTTTTGAAAAATTCGTTCAGCGCCGGAACGGCGCTGTCGCTTCAATCCACTCACGCGTGCGCGCTTCCGGATCAGCATTGGTTAGAATATCCGTGATGACACACGCACTGTCCGCCCCCGCGCGCAACACAAGCGGCGCGCGTTCGGGCGTTATGCCGCCGATGACCACGAGCGGCAAATCACCAATCGCTTTTTTCCACACACCGATGCGCTCGATACCTTGCGGCGGATAGCTCATTTTTTTGAGCAAAGTGGGCCAGATCGGACCAAGCGCGATGTAATCAGGATCAAGGGCAAGCGCTTTGTCCAATTCTTCCGGAGTGTGCGTTGAAAGACCGATACGAATCCCCGCACGTTTGATCGCCGCAATATCGGCGATCTCCATATCTTCCTGACCGAGATGGATGAAAGAACAGCCTTCATCAATCGCCGTCTGCCAGAAATCATTGATGATGAGAGTCGCTCCATATTGCGTGCATAATGTTTTGACGCGCAAAATTTCATGCGTGATCTCGCCTTGGCTTTTATCCTTCATGCGCAACTGAACCGTCTTCACGCCTTGCGGCAAAAGACGCTCGAGCCAACGCGTGGAATCAACGAGAAGATAAAAAGGATCAAACATCAGAATGTCTCCGAAAAGGCCAAGCCAAGAACTGGTGTCGAAGGCAAAGCCATATCGCGCGCTTCCATCGCGCCCGCGTGAAAAGACAAACGCCCGGCTTCAATTGAAAGCGCAAAGGCTTTTGCCATTTTTACAGGATCACCGGCCTTCGCAACCGCCGTATTCAGCAACACGGCATCATAACCCAATTCAAGCGATTGCGCCGCGTGCGAGGGCAAACCGATTCCCGCATCAACAACAAGCGGCACATTGGGAAAATGGGCGCGCATGGTTTTTAACGCGAAGAGATTATTGAGGCCCTTTCCTGATCCGATGGGCGCGCCCCAGGGCATCAAAACTTCGCAACCGACAGAAAGAAGTTTTTCACCCACAACGAGATCATCCGTTGTGTAGGGGAAAACTTTGAACCCTTGTGAAACAAGTTCGCGTGCGGCTTCAACAAGACCGAACACATCGGGCTGCAATGTGTCGGCATGGCCGATAACTTCAAGTTTGATCCATTCCGTATCAAACACATCGCGCGCCATCTCGGCCGTTGTCACCGCTTCTTTGACTGAATGACAACCGGCGGTGTTTGGCAAAACGCGGACATTCAGCGCTTTGATCAAATCCCAAAAGGCACGACCATTTTTGCCGCCTGTCGATTCACGCCGCAATGAGACGGTGACGATCTCCGAGCCCGAATCTTTGATCGCATCAGACAGAATTGCGGGCGACGGATATTGCGCGGTGCCGAGCAAGAGACGCGAGGTGAAGGTCTCGCCATAGAATGAAACTTGATCTGACACACTCACCCCCCTTGCATCGGCACGAGGATTTCGATGCGATCACCCTCAGCTAATTTTGTGTCCGCGCGTTCGCGCTTGCGCACTACGCTCATATTTCTCGCGGTCGCAACCGGCATATCGTCATAACCAAGCTCATCCAAAAGCTCAGCCATTGTCTGCGCTTTGGTCTCGACGCTCTCTCCATTGACGATGATCATCACCGTTCAACCTCCGGAAATGTTTTGCCTTCCATCACAATCTCTGCGGCGCGGCGCGAAAGCGCAGGTGCCCCGAGATAACCGTGACGATAAAGGCCATTCAGTCGCAAAATTTTGCCCATCCGCCGTATACGCGGCAGATTATCAGGGAAAGCGGGGCGCACATCGGTACCCGTCTCGACGATCTCGGCTTCACCAAAAGACGGATGAAGCGCGTAAACCGCGTTCAGTAGTTCTACCATTGAGCGCGCCGAGATGCGTGATTGATCGCTACTTTCAATCATCGTTGCGCCGATCATGAAATGATGATCATCACGCGGCACGATATAAACAGGGATACGCGGGTGAAGAAGGCGAATGGGTCGGATAAGCGAAATTTCGCTTGTACGTATGATTAGCATTTCGCCTTTGACACCGCGCAAATCGGGAAGCACATCGCGCGCTTCGAATCCACGACAATCAAGAACATGATCGGCATCGATGGCTTCGGGGCGAACATTGCTATCCATCACAAAGCGAACACCAAAATTTTTTTGTAAGCGCTCGAAGAGAAAGCCCAGTGCTTTTCGAGGATCAAGATGCGCTTCTTCCTTAAAAAACAAACCGGTTTCAAAACGACCAGCGAGATCGGGCTCTAATTCAGCAACGCGCTTACCATCAATCACTTCAAAATGCGAGGTGCGCGCGGCAAAACGTTTGAGATCAGGCGTATCGCGTGGCGGAGCCACAACAAGACTGCCTTTGTTGATTACGCCTGGAAAATGTTCTCGCCAATAGGCAAGCGATTCAAGGCCCAATTCGCCGATCGAAGCTTCGGCGCTTTCCATCTCGCACCATAGCGCCAACATACCGCCAGCCCACCACGAACAACCGCGGCCGACATCGCGATTGCGATCATAGAGTGTGACGCGTGCGCCGCGCAGCGCCAATTGATGCGCGGCGGTAAGCCCCATCACTCCAGAACCGACAATCGCGATGCTTTTTGTCATGATCTTTCATCTGAAAGTATCACAAGAATTTTTGCGAGCACAAAGGAGATGATGAGGCTTGGCAAAGCGCTACCAAAATCGGGATAGTAAAGCTTTGCACCATAATAGACAGCAATACCGACAAACCATGATAAAACAGGACCAACATGAAGCGCGCTCACGCCGTCATTCGTCAACGCGCGCCGTTTGATGCTCTGGTAATTTGCCAAGATCACGCCAAAAAGCGGCACGAAGACCGAGCTCAAGTAAAGAATGAAGGGCTCAATCGCACGCATATCAATAGAGCTGGCAATCGCAATTGACACAACACCTAAAACCAATCCACGCGTTGTGAGTGAGAGGCCGGAGATGAGACGTTCCGAGCTCACCGATCCCGAATGCAAATCACCATAGGCGTTATCAAGCTCATCGATGATGATGAGTGAGAGTGCAATCAATCCGAATTGCGCGAGCAATAGGCCCGTGACCAAATCACCGCTTGGCTGGTTAATAATAATAAGAACACCCAGCGCATAGCACCAGATATTTGCGAACACATAACCAACGAAAGTACCGCCAAAAGAGCCCTTAGCCGTGCGACCGTAACGCGCATAATCCGCAACAAGCGGCAGCCACGAGATCGGCATCGCTATGACGAGATCGACACCAGACCAGAAGCCCATCTTGCCAGTGCCGGTTGTTGAAAGCAAAGTACCCCAGCCTTTTGCGTTTGATTCAGACACAAAAACATAAGTAAGCCAGAGCAACGAAATGATAACAAGTGGCAAGCCGATGCGTGACAAGAATTGACGAACGAGGCTCGTCATCTTGCCGAGCATCAAGAGCAGTAAAAAGCCACCCCATAACGCGGTCGCAAAAAAAATTGCAAGCGCCGAACCTTCAAGCCCCAGCCATTGCTTCATCACCGCAAGTGTGCCGTCACGCATGACGGCAATTTCAAAGGCCGTCCACCCGAGTAGTTGGATGATATTGAGAATGATTGGCACTTTGCCAAAAGCTGAGCCAAAGCCGAGCTCAATAATGCCGGCGGAGGATTGACCAGTCTGTTGACCAAGCCGCGCGGTGGTTGCGAGGATCAGAGCGCCCAAAACTGAGCCCACAACAATAGCAAGCGCAGCAAGGCCAGGGCTCAAGCCCGGCATAAGATAGGCGCCGACTTGCATGACAAGCAGGCCAACGCCGAGGCTGAACCACAGAGCCATCTGGTCTCTGAAGCCAAAAACGCGGTTTGCCTGAGAAATCGAAGAAGATGAAAACGCCTGAGCGGCGGGGGCATGGATATCTGCCATTGTGATCGTCCTTTTGATCGCGATGGCAGGAAAGCTTGTCCGAAATGGTCGGCGGGGCCGACATTACGTTGTGCTTCCCTGCGCGAGGATTACCTCATTCAGGTTCGAAGGGTTTGTTCTCAGCCCCGCTTTTGACCCCGAAGGCACAAAGGCGAAGCACCCCTAGCGAGCGGACAGAATTGCGGGAAGCCCGACCCTCTGTCCGTAAAAATAATTTTCTGCCAAGGGAGCCCGCCTCTGTCAAGCCGGTTGGTTGTGGACCCCCCTTCGCTTCGCGCGCTGATACAGTGTCAAAGCCCGTTGGCGGATTGAATTTGCCCCGTGAGCCACTCTATGCTGCAGACCAACTGAAATAAGTGATGCGCAAAAGGTGAGTTTGATGAGCGGGATCAGAATTGAAGAAGCCGAATTGCGTATCGTGCGCTTACCGCTCCTAAAGCCCTTTACGATTTCAACCGGCACTATGCATGACAAGATTTTTCCGCTGTTGATTTTACGCGGCGAAGGTCTCGAAGGCTATGCGGAGAGTGTGGTCGATCCGCTCCCCGATTATCTTGAGGAGACAATTGCGGGCGGTATGGAACTTTTGCGTGAAGTCTATCTGCCGCAATTTTTGGGAAAGCGTTTCACGCATCCGAATGCGCTTGATCCGATCCTCTCACCCTGGCGCGGTCATTACATGACGAAAGCGGTGGTGGAGATGGCATTTTATGATCTTTTCGCCAAAGCACGCAATGAACCCTTGCAAACCTATCTTGGTGGCGAAGGTAATCATGTCGATGTCGGCGTGTCACTCGGCATTATGTCGATTGATGAGACGATCGCAAAAACTCAAGAACATCTTGATCAAGGCTATAAGCGCATCAAACTAAAGATCATGCCGGGGCATGATGTGAAACTCATTGAGGCGATACGCGCGCGTTTTCCGGATTGCCCTTTGAGCGTTGATGCCAATGGCGCATATTCACTTGGCGATATGAAAATCATGCGTGCGCTTGATTGTTTCCGTTTGAATTATATCGAGCAACCGCTTGCGTATGATGATCTTCATGATCATGCAACGCTGCAAAAAGAAATTATCACTCCAATCTGTTTGGATGAAAGTATCCGCACCGTCGCGCATGCGCGCAAAGCGCTGCAAACGGATGCAATGCGCGTGATCAATATCAAAGTGGGCCGCGTGGGCGGCTTTGGTGAAGCGCGCCACATTCATGATCTTGCGGAGGCGTTCTCGGTTCCCGTCTGGTGTGGAGGTATGCTTGAATCAGGCGTTGGTCGCGCGCATAACATTCATCTTTCGACCTTGCGCAATTTCAAAAAGCCTGGCGACACATCAAGCGCAAGCCGTTATTTCCCGCGCGATATCATCCATGAACGACTTGAAACAAAAAACGGACAAATGCCTGTGCCACAAGGAGCGGGTATCGGCGTGACGCTTGATTGGGATTTTCTTGAAACCGTTACTTTGACCAAAGAGAGTTTCAAGGCGTGATGATCTCACATAAAACCCCTCGTCATTTTAAGCATCTAGGCCTCGCAATTGTTCTCATTATCAGCTTACCGGCGAGTGGCGCCATCAGCTGGGCCGCCTATCTGCGTTTGAGCGGCAATGTGCATCAAATCGGGACGAGTGAGGTCTATCGCTCCGCGCAGCTCTCCGCATCAGGATTTGAGAGCGTGATCAAGGATCACAACATCAAAACAGTGATCAATCTCAGAGGGGCGCAGCAAAATTCAGACTGGTATGATGCGGAGCGCGCAACAAGCGCAAAACGCGGCGTGACTTATATTGATCTGCCGCTCTCAGCGAATGAAGTGCCGGATGATGCAAAGCTTGATCATCTCATCGCAACCATGCGCGATGCTGAAAAGCCCTTACTCATCCATTGCGAAGGCGGCGCGGACCGTTCTGGCCTTGCAGCCGCGCTTTATCGCCGCGTGATCAATGGCGAGACTTACGAAAAAGCCGCAGAGGAACTCTCGTTCCGCTACGGCCATTTTCCTTGGCTCACAAGCCGCACCGGCGCGATGGACCGCGCTTTCGCACGGCGCGCCAGCGTAACGCCCTAATTACGCGGCGTCGATCGTTGCAACACGACGCTTCACGAGCTGAACAGAGGCAATCGTCAAAGCGATCTTCAACGCTTCAGCAGGCAAGAAAGGTAGAACACCCACCGCGAAGGCTTTCTCGACACCGATCAGCGAGGAGAGCCACGCAAAGCCTAAACCCATGATCAGAGCATCTCCGAGAAGGATGATCAAAGTAGTGGATGCCAAAGAGCGATTCAAACCGCGCTCGAAAGCGAATGAGATGAAGAGTGCAGAGACCAAAAAGCCCGCGAGATAACCGCCTGTCGGGCCCGCCATGAAAGCGAGGCCTGCCCCCGTTGAGAACACCGGCAAGCCCGCTGCACCCTCGATTAGATAAAGAGCAACACTTGCAC
>VGCJ01000036.1 GCA_016870035.1 Alphaproteobacteria bacterium | reverse complement strand
GGCGGATCTTGGCGCAGAAGTACAACATTCATTTTTGAAAGATCACGGCGCTCAAAGGGATGAAGCGTCACGTGATCGCCTTTGACATCGCGCAGGTCGACCTTAGCGACGCATGCTGAAACAATGCCATCGCGCAAAGCGAGCGTGTCAGGCGTATAATAAAAAAGCTCGTGGCCCCGCGCCTGCGCTTCCAGCATCAAGGCGAAAGTCGAATCGCCCGTGATGTTGATTTTTTCGATCAGGTCCATTTGAACCGCAACGGTTAATTTTTTCACGCTGGCTATCCTCATTCGTTATCGCTGCCTTTTTAGTCCAAAGGCAATTCAAATGCATCCTCGATATGGCGCGGAAATCGCCAGGTTAAAATGTTCACAGCGTCACCTCGGAAATCATATCCATAAGGCGGTTGATGGCGGAAAATCCAGTCTTCAATGGCCTTGCCGAGGCGGCGGCTTTTTGTTTCATCTGTCGCTTCAAGCGCGGCATCAAAATCGCTGCGGGCTTTCACTTCAACTAAGGCAATCAATTTTCCCGTGCGATGACGAGATCAATCTCGCCACCCCGCGCCCCATAGCGCCGCTTTAGAATTCGGTATCCTTTCATGATCAACCAGAAAGCCGCGATTAACTCCGCATAATGACCCCATCGATAGGCCTTTTTGCGTATTTGAGCCTGCAACTTCAATCGACATCGCCTTTCGCAAGAGCGACCGCACGCGCATAGACCTGTCGACGCGGCAATCCTGTTTCCTCAACCGCGACAGCCACGGCATCCTTAACCGAGAGATGAGTGAGATGTTGCCGCAAGCGATCATCGAGGCCCTCTGTCGCTTCATTGAGTCTATCAGAGGTGACAGTAGCGCCGATCAGGACAACGATTTCACCTTTGGGACGGCTCGCTGCTTCAAATTCACTTGTGAGATTTTGAAGTGTACCACGCCGCACTGTTTCGTAGAGTTTTGTCAATTCACGCGCCACCACAGCGGTTCGATCTCCTAAAGTCTCAAGCGCGTCACGCAACATATCGACGAGACGATGGGGCGATTCAAAAAAGACAAGAGTCGCGGAAATCGTAGCAAGTGCGGCAAGGCGTTCCCGCCGCGCTGCCGATTTCGGGGGTAGAAAGCCCTCGAAGAAAAAACGATCCGTTGGAAGGCCCGCAGCGACAAGCGCGGCCAACACAGCGGAGGGGCCCGGAACCGGAACCACGTTAAAGCCCTCCGCCAGCACCGCCTCAACAAGCCTATAACCGGGATCAGAAACCAAAGGTGTTCCGGCATCGGAAATCAAAGCCAGTGCTTGCCCCTCTTTCAATCGCGCAATGATTTTGGGCCGCATTTCTGCAGCATTATGCTCATGATAGGCTATGAGCGGCGTTGTGATACCATAGTGGGCCAATAATTTGCGCGACACGCGCGTATCTTCAGCAAAAACCACATCAGCGGCAGCCAAAGTCCCCAACGCGCGAAAGCTCACATCTTTGAGATTGCCGATGGGTGTTGCAACGATATGCAAACCCGGCGTGAGCGGCTCAGCCTCGGCTTTCATGCCAAAGGCGGTATAAGAAGCGGGCTCGCGGATCGCCACGAAAAAACCTTTATCGACAGACGAATGAGGATGTGGTTGCCGTTATGGCATTGCATGAGACAAGGATTTGATGCAACCGAGATTGTGTTGCATGACGGCAAACGCGCTTTACGCCGAGCAACTGCCGGTGAGATTACGAGGAGAGCGATGTGATATCAAACTTTGTATCCTTGGGATCGAAAGCGGATTTTGGCGTAAAGACGCTCAAGGTTTTAGCGGTCATCGGCCTTGGTCTCGCATTAAGCGGCTGCATTGCCTCAAGCCGTCTCGGCGGCGGGTTGATTTCACCAACGCAAGAAGCCACCCCTCAAACCGGTCCGGCCGAAACCGATGCGACACCGCCCCTCGCCTCTGAGCCGATTGCCGGCACAGAGTTGCCGGCGCCGCGCGCCGCCGCGCAAACAACACCAGCATCAGAGGCCACACCTACCTCGGCGACTGCCCCACCACCGCTCACAGGCACGCCAAAAATCGTACTTCTCTTGCCGCTCTCGGCCTCTGGCCGAGCGGGAACTGCCGCCCAAGCACTTAAAAATGCCGCCGACCTCGCCATGGCTGATTTGCCCGGAGTCTCAATAGAATTGGTTGTGAAGGACGAGCGGGGCACACCTGACGGCGCGCGCGAAGCAACCAAACAAGCCATCGCCGAAGGCGCGAGCGTGATCATTGGACCTTTGCTCGCATCCTCCGTTCAAGCTACCGGCTCCATTGCGCGCAGCGCCAATCGCCCCGTCATCGCTTTTTCAACCGATATCGGTGTCGCGGGTCGTGGCGTCTATCTTTTAAGCTTCTTGCCGCAATCTGATGTTGATCGCATTTTGAGCTTCGCCGCAGCAAAAGGCAAAAAGACAATCGCTGCACTTATTCCTGAATCGACCTATGGCAATGCTGTAAATGCGACATTGCAAGATGTGGCAGCGCGCAATGGCATTACTATCAAGGCGATAGAACGTTATATACCGGGTGCGATTGATCCGGCCGCTCAACGGCTGAGTGCCATCAAAGATCAAATTGATGCGCTCTTTATTCCTGAAAATGGAGATAATGCGGCCTCTGTCGCAAAGGCTCTGAGTGGTGCCGGACTTGATCCGAAAAAGATTCAACTTTTAGGCACGAGCGCTTGGGATGATCCGCATATTTTCTCAGCATCGGCTTTCACAAATGGCTGGTTCGCCATGCCGGATAAATCAGGCTTTGAAACATTTGCAGCGAAATATCGTGAACGGTTTAGCAGCGATCCTACCCGCATTGCAACGCTTGCCTATGATGCCGTCTTTCTCTTGAATGCCTTGAAAAAGAACAAAGGTGATAAAGCGTTTGATGCTGAAACACTAGCGACGCCTGAAGGTGCAATCGGCCTTGATGGTTTATTCCGCTTCCGCCAAGACGGCACCAACCAACGTGGACTTGTTGTGATGCAAGTGAATAAGGGCAGTGCTACAAAAATTGACAACGCGCCAACAAATTTTCCGTGAAGTTCGCGATCAAAATGACAAGGTTCTGACTATCGCATTCAAGACGGGGCGACCTTTCGTTGTTACACGCAGATGATGATTAGAGACCGTCTCAATAAGTCCTTCTTCCATCAAGCGGTGTAAAGTCTCTTGATCTAGCGATTGACCGGCGAGCGTCTCAATGCGCACAGCGTCGAGACCTTCTTCTAAGCGTAAACCCATGAGAAGGCATTCATTGGCTTGTTCAAGAAACGAAAGAACTTCATCTTCAATGAGTCCGTGACCACGACTTTCAACAAGGGAGAGCCAAGTCTCGGGATGTTTTTCATTAGACATCGCGTGACGCCCGCTCTCATCGCGTAGTCGTGCATGAGCGCCCGGACCAACGCCAACATAATCACCATAACGCCAATAAAGGAGATTATGGCGGCACTCTGCACCCAAACGCGCATGATTTGAAATTTCATAGGCCGGTAGACCAAGTTTATCGCATGTCTCTTGAGTGAGATCAAAAAGAATACGTTGATCATCGTCAGGCATAGGTATGAGCTTACCTGCCGCGACCAAGCGCTCAAACATCGTGCCTTCTTCAATTATCAATTGATAGAGAGACAAATGTTCTGCGGCGAGCGCAATCGCTTCTTTTAATTCATTCACCCAAGCGTCTGGTGTTTGACGTGGGCGCGCATAGATCAAGTCAAATGAATAGCGATCAAAGATTGATGCGGCAATTTTAATGGCGTCTTTCGCTTCTTCAGCAGAATGCAACCGGCCGAGTGTTTTTAGATCATGATCATTCATCGCCTGTACACCAAGCGATAAACGATTGATCCCTGCATCACGATAGGCACGCAGACGAGAGGCTTCGACGCTTGTTGGGTTTGCCTCCATCGTAATTTCAACATTGGATGACATTGACCAGCGTGACGAAATGGCCTCAAGAAGCGTGCCAATAGTTTCTGCACGCATTAATGACGGTGTGCCGCCTCCAAAGAAAATACTGCCGACTTCACGGGGGCCCGATCTCTCTCTTTGAAAAGAGAGTTCGTGTTCGAACGCTTTTACAAAACGTGTCTCATCAATAGGTGCAGCACGGACATGACTGTTGAAATCACAATAAGGACATTTCGCAGCACAAAAGGGCCAATGAACATAGATACCGAAACCGGGATCACTTTCAATAAGGGTCTCTGTCATGAGGTCAGGCAAAGTTTTTCAAGCGCGATAAAGGCACGCGCGCGATGCGAGAGACCTAAACCATGCGGTGGTAGGCCATGCTTCTCTTTGGCTGTCATATCACCAAATGTGCGATCAAACCCGTCAGGCAAAAACATCGGATCATAACCAAACCCCGCGTGACCGCGTGGTGGCCAAACAAGAACACCCTCTACACGACCTTCAACCGCCACCTCATATCCATCGGGCCACACAACAGATAAAGCCGAGATGAAATATGCGCGACGCTGCGAGGGCGTCACCGCACCTTTCGCTTTTAATCCCGCTTCGACTTTTTCCATCGCGAGATTGAAATCTTTCTCAGGCCCTGCCCATCGTGCAGAATAGAGTCCGGGATCACCATCAAGCGCTTCAACACATAGACCTGAATCATCCGCAAAAGCTGGAAGACCTGATGTCTTCGCCGCCGCATACGCTTTGATGAAAGCATTTTCTGCGAATGTCACACCCGTCTCTTCTGGCTCGGGTAACTGGAGCTCACCCGCTGATACAAGTTCGACACCATGAGGTGCCAAGAGCTCGCTCATTTCTTTGAGCTTGCCTTTGTTATGCGTGGCTATGACGACGCGACCGGAAAGACGACGATACATGATCAGCCAATAATGAATTTCTGCATTGAGACCAAAGTGCCGATGCCATTTTTTGCAAGCTTTAAAAGCACGAGTAATTCATCTTCAGAAAATGGTTTGCCTTCGGCTGTTCCCTGAATCTCAACCAACCCACCTGATCCTGTCATAACAAAATTGGCATCGGTTTCAGCGGTTGAATCTTCAGCATAATCAAGATCGATCACAGGCGTGCCTTTTATAATACCGCACGAGATCGCCGCCACATGATCACGCAATGGATTGCCGGTGATGATCGAACGGGATTTCATCCATTGAACACAATCATGAAGCGCGACCCATGCGCCTGTGATTGCCGCTGTGCGTGTGCCGCCATCCGCCTGAATGACATCGCAATCAAGCGTGATCTGCCGCTCGGCCAGCTGGCCAAGATCAACGACCGAGCGCAATGACCGCCCAATGAGACGCTGAATTTCTTGCGTCCGACCTGAAGGTTTGCCGGACGTGCTTTCGCGCCGTGTGCGCTCCGCAGTCGCGCGCGGTAACATCGCATATTCAGCCGTGACCCAGCCTTTACCGGAACCGCGAAGCCATGGCGGCGCCTTTTCTTCCAAAGAGGCGGTGCAAAGCACATGGGTTTCGCCAAATTTGACGAGACATGACCCTTCCGCATAACGGGCAACATTTCGTTCCAGGGAGACCGCCCGAAGTTCGTCGGGCGCGCGTTTTGAAGGGCGCATGTGGGAGTTTTCCAGAATAAGAGCTCGTGTTGCCGAGACTTCTAGGCCTCTCGGGCCCTCGTCGCAAGGCAAGACATCTTGATCCGGAGCCCTTCGATATTCACATTAGGGGGATCGGAGACCCAAATTTTAGCTCCCTTATCGAGTGTTTCATGAAAGACGATGCCGTCCCTCCCGCCGCCAATCCCTTGATTGATCTCAATCAGAGGTCGCGAGAGATTTTTCGGCGGATTGTGGAATCCTATCTCGAAACGGGGGAGCCCGTCGGCTCGCGCAATTTATCACGGCTCATCCCGATTGCGCTTTCACCGGCCTCCGTCCGCAATGTCATGGCCGATCTCGAGAGTGCGGGATTGATCTATGCGCCGCACACGAGCGCTGGGCGCTTGCCGACCGAAAGCGGTCTTCGGTTCTTTGTTGATGCGCTGATGGAAATTGGCGATTTGTCTGCGGAAGAACGCGGGAATATCGAAGCGCAAGTGCGCGCATCGGGGCATGCCAAATCAACGGAAACGCTTTTGACAGAGGCCTCGGCGATGTTGTCGGGCCTTACACGGGGGGCAGGCGTTGTTCTCACGTCCAAAACAACGTCCCCGTTGAAACATATCGAATTTGTGCGGATTGAAAAAAGTCGTGCTTTAACCGTTCTCGTATCAGAAGACGGAAGAATTGAAAACCGTATCATCGAATTACCGCAGGGCTTACCGTCATCCGCGCTGGTTGAAGCATCAAATTATCTTTCCGATCGCATTCGCGGAAAAACAATCGCAGAGTTGTGCGTAGAAATTGAACAAGCACGACAAGATGCGGAATGCGAACTTGATTCACTTACCGCGCATCTTGTTGCTACAGGTCTGGCCAATTGGACGGGGACTGCAGATGATCGACAATTGATCATTCGAGGCCAAGCCAATCTCTTAGGTGATCTGAAAGCGATTGATGATCTCGAACGCGTGCGTCTCTTATTTTCAGATCTTGAAACCAAAAAAGATGTGATCGATCTTTTGTCCCGTGCCGAAACGGGCGAAGGTGTGAGAATTTATATTGGCTCGGAAAACAAACTATTTTCTTTATCAGGGTCATCCATGATCGCCGCGCCCTTCCGCGACAGTCAGCAAAAAATCGTTGGGGTGCTTGGTATTATTGGTCCTACGCGTTTGAACTACGCGAGAGTCGTACCGATGGTGGATTACACGGCCAAGATCATTTCGAAGCTTATTGAATCAGGTCGCGCCTGACCCATTGGCATCACGCTAAGCGAAGTAAGGCTATACCCATAAAAGCAATACCGCATGCGATCCATCGCAAAAATCCAACCGGTTCTTTGAGGATGATCACTGAGATGCCGAGCGCAAAAAGTACGCTGATTTCACGAATAGCCGATGCTGCACCCACGGGGCCATGAGTGAGTGCAAAAAGAAATAAAACATAAGAACTCATCGAGAAAATCGACGCGATGAGTCCAAAAAAATATTCGCCCTTCATCACTTTTGAAAGCGGAACGCCTTCAGCACGCAAAAAAATAGGCATGGCGATCGCATTGATGATGGCAGCGAAGAGGCCATAAACAATAGGACTTCCTGTAATCGCGATTCCCTTAACATCGGTGATGACATAAGCGGCAGCTGTTATGCCTCCGAGAACCGCGAGCAAAATCGGTTTCCGCCCCAATGATTCCTGACGACGCCCTGTAAACGCCAACAGAATAACGCCCAATGAAACAAGAACGATTCCGAACAAAGCGAGTGCGCCGGGATAGCCAATCGGCAAAAAGATAAAATCAAGCGCGGTGACCGCGAGTGGAATGGTTCCGCGCATTATTGGATAGGCGACGGCAAAAGGCATCAACCGATATATGGCGACAAGGAGCCGCAAAGTTGTTGTGTTGAACAAGATTCCCAACAACAGCCAAGGCACGGCCTCAAGCGGCGGCAAGCCGAAATAAAATGTGAAGGGGATGGAAATCACCCCGGCCATAAAAACAGTGGCCGTAACTGCTGAGGATGGATCAGGCCGCGAACGCACTGCGGCATTCCAGCCCGCATGGAAAATGGCGCTCAAGAGGGCGGCGAGAAAAGGAATTAAGTCCAACGCGGTTCGCTTTATTGATGTGGTCTGTGTTCAAGACCTTTTCTAGCCCGCCCCGCCGCAACCGCCCAAGCCCCAAAATGGTCGAGCATGGCACCTCCCCAATTTGGACAACGCTAAAGGAAGCGCCCGCAAAACAAACTATACGGACGGCGACGAGACCGGATGCCGCATCTGAGGCCCCTCCCGCTTGGAAAAACGCGGGCATACTGCTAGAGGCGTGCGCATGAGCACGCACGCCTTTGACCAAATTCGCAATTTTTCCATTGTTGCCCATATCGACCACGGCAAATCGACGCTTGCGGATCGCTTGATCCAGAAAACCGGCGCATTGGCTGAGCGCGACATGGTTGAGCAAGTCCTCGACTCGATGGATATCGAGCGCGAGCGTGGCATCACGATCAAAGCGCAGACGGTGCGACTCTCCTACAAAGCCGAAGACGGCAAGACCTATATCCTCAATCTCATGGATACGCCCGGCCATGTCGACTTCGCTTACGAAGTCTCGCGGTCACTTGCGGCATGCGAAGGCTCGCTCCTTGTGGTTGATGCGTCTCAGGGCGTCGAAGCGCAAACGCTTGCAAACGTCTATCACGCGCTTGATGCCGGACATGAAATTGTGCCCGTGCTTAATAAGGTTGATCTGCCCGCCGCAGAACCCGAGCGCATCAAACAGCAAATCGAAGATGTAATCGGCTTGGATGCATCCGAAGCGGTTCCAATTTCAGCGAAGACAGGTTTGAACATCGAAGGTGTTCTTGAAGCCATTGTAAAAAAACTGCCGCCACCCAAAGGCGACGAGACTGCGACGTTAAAGGCGATGCTCGTTGATAGTTGGTATGATGCTTATCTCGGTGTTGTTGTGCTCGTGCGCATCATCGACGGCAAGTTGAAGAAAGGCATGGATATCACGATGATGGGCACCAATGCCCGTTACAATATCGATCGCCTCGGCGTCTTCACACCAAAAATGCAAGATGCGGCTGAACTTGGCCCCGGTGAAATCGGTTTTATCACCGCGCAGATCAAACAAGTTGCGGATACCCGAGTCGGTGACACAATCACAGAAACAAAGCGGCCATGTGCTCAAGTGCTTGAAGGGTTCAAGCCCGCGCAACCGGTCGTGTTCTGCGGCCTCTTTCCTGTTGATGCCGCACAGTTCGAAGATTTGCGCACCGCGATGGGCAAGCTGCGTCTGAACGATGCGAGCTTTTCTTATGAAATGGAATCCTCGGCCGCACTCGGCTTCGGTTTCCGCTGCGGTTTCTTAGGGTTGCTGCATCTTGAAATCATTCAGGAGCGTTTGAGCCGCGAGTTTAATCTCGATCTCATTGCCACTGCGCCATCCGTCATTTACAAAATCGCATTGAAAGATGGCACTGATATTGATCTTCATAATCCAGCAGATATGCCTGACATTATGAAAATTGAATCCATTCAGGAACCTTGGATTCGAGCAACCATATTAACACCCGATGACTACCTCGGTGCGATTTTGAAACTCTGTCAGGACCGTCGCGGAACGCAAGTCGATTTAAATTATGTCGGCAAACGCGCCATGGTCGTCTATGATCTGCCACTCAATGAAATCGTGTTCGATTTCTATGATCGTCTGAAGTCAATTTCAAAAGGCTATGCGAGTTTTGATTATAACATCACCGATTATCGTGAAGGTGATCTTGTAAAAATGTCGATGCTCGTAAATGCCGAATCCGTTGATGCGCTTTCGATGCTTGTCCATCGCACGCGCGCGGAATCACGTGGCCGCGCGATGTGCGAGAAGCTCAAAGATCTTATTCCGCAACATCTCTTCCAAATTCCGATCCAAGCCGCCATTGGCGGTAAGATCATCGCACGCGAAACCATTTCCGCTTTGCGCAAAGACGTGACAGCGAAATGTTACGGCGGCGATATTTCACGTAAGCGCAAATTGCTCGACAAGCAAAAAGAGGGCAAAAAGCGCATGCGGCAATTCGGTAAGGTGGAAATTCCACAAGAAGCCTTTATCGCCGCCCTCAAGATGGACAGCTAAACACGATCAGGGCTATGCTTTCTCCTCCATTGCGGGAGGGGCGCATGATCGATCTTTCAACTCTTGAAGGCTTCCACAAGCGCTGGGTCGAGGTTTTTAACAGCCACGACCTTGACGCCCATGCTGCTCTTTACACCGAAGATGCGATGCTTTTCGGGTCTATGCCTGAACTCATTATTGGAAGAGCGGCGATCCGTGATTATTTCGGCGGGCCAGGACCGCAAGTCCATGTGGCGCATTATCCTTTCCCGCGCGTTGTTATGATCAGCGACTCCGTGGCGGCCACAGCCGCTTATGTTGATTTTGCTGATGGTGACACACTTATGCCCTACCGTGTGACCTGGATGCTTGTGAAAGCTGATGGCGAATGGAAGATCGCGCAGCATCATGGTTCGCCACGTGGATAAGTGAGACACCGTGATAGCTTTAACTATTATACTCGATGCACTCATTATCCTTGTGATGCTATTATTGGCTTTCTTATGGTTCCTTGCGAGTCGCAACAGATTACGTCGAATCAGTCGTTACGAAGTTCTCGATTATACCGATATCAATCGTATTGTTACGGCGATAAATCGCGCACAGATTCTAAACTCCCGCGCGGCATCAATGACCGCGCTTGCGGCATTCTTCGCGGCCTTTCGTGTTATGATTGATCTATGGGCAATGATGTAAATCCCATCACCGCCCATAAACGCTTCGTATAAATTTCATTTTTCGTATGCGTTTTGCGATTAATCGTCTTCCACTTAATCGCCGCATAATCCTAATCAAATAATTCTTCGAGGAAGGACTTCGGTCTCTTCTTATAAGGCTATCCATAAGATGGCGGTGGATGGCCGTAAGAGGGCGGCGCCGCCGATGCATAAGACGGTGGTGGTGCGGAAGGATAGGATTACGGCGGCGGCGCTGCATTCATACTGCGGCGTTCGATGATTTTATCGAGTTCACCGCGATCAAGCCATACACCGCGACATTGCGGGCAGTAATCAATTTCGAAGCCCTGACGCTCGCTCAAAGTGAGCGGAACAGAACAAACCGGACATGGCATTCCAGCTGAAGAACGTTGCATGAAAGGGTCTCCCTGAATTCAGGCCCTCTCACGAGTCATCCACCATGGATCTGAAACGGATTGGGCCCAATGATGCGGTCCGACATCATATGAGTTTTAAAAAACGTGAGTTTTCAAAACCAATGTCAGAGGGGCCCGGCCTGCATGAGGAGAAGAGAAAAAATTAAGGCAATTCTTTGACCGCATATTAATCGCACAAATCAATGCGCTCGTGAAATACAGAAATCAACCGCTTCAAGCATAGACCTCTTCATCGGCGTGTCTGCAAAAATCGCCAAAGCATCACGCGCCATTGCGCCATAATGTTTCGCGCGTTCAATCGTATCTTCAATCGCACGATGTTTCTTCACAAGCGTCATGGCTTCCGCCAGTTCAGCGTCACCATGCTGTCCTTGCTCCAGGCATCGCTTCCAAAATGCGCGTTCTGATTCAGTGCCACGGCGATAAGACAACACCACTGGAAGAGTGATCTTGCCTTCACGGAAATCATCCCCCGTATTTTTGCCAAGCTTCGAGGCAACGCCACCGTAATCGAGTGCGTCATCAATCAACTGAAACGCGATGCCGAGATTGGTGCCATAAGAGCGGCAGGCCGCCTGTTCGGCTTTGCTCTTCCCTGCAATGATCGGACCGACTTCGCAAGCGGCTGCAAAAAGAGCAGCGGTTTTTCCACGCACGACTTGAAGATATTCATCTTCAGTGGTCTCGGTATTTTTTGCGAATGCCAATTGCATGACTTCGCCTTCGGCAATCACCGTTGCGGCGGTGGAGAGCACATCAAGCGCGTAAAGCGAGCCGACTTCGACCATCATTTTAAACGCTTGGCCGAGCAAAAAATCGCCAACAAGAACGCTGGCTTCATTACCCCACAACATCCGCGCCGCTAATTTTCCGCGCCGCATTTCGCTGTCATCAACAACGTCATCATGAAGCAAAGTCGCCGTATGCATGAATTCGACGGCGGCAGCCAGTTTGACATCCCCCTCGCCGCGATAATCACACAGCGTGGCGGTGGCCAAAGTCAGCATCGGCCGCAAACGCTTGCCCCCTGAGTCGATCAAGTGCCGCGCAATCTCAGGAATCATTTCAACATCCGAGCCCGCACGGGACAAAATCAGGCGGTTGACGCCCTCCATACCGGGGCGCGTCAAAGTGAGAAGCGCGTCGAGCGACGGTCCGTCGGATGATTTTTCCTCAAGAGACACAACAACGCCCACGATCCCGACCCTTTATGCTGCTCGCCAAACCGGCCAGTAAATGCCACGCCACTGGACGCCTTGCAACTTGCCAAGCGGTAGCGAGGACCGATACTGAGACCCTATGAGCATTAGTGATTTTTTTGGCCAACAAATCCGCCTTGCCCAAAGCGACACCGGCCACCGGGCGGGCACGGATGCAATCCTGCTCGCATCCCTCGTCGAAGCTTCTGAAGTCGAGCTTGTGGTTGACGCCGGAGCGGCTTCAGGCGCTGCCGGCCTTTGCGTTGCGCAGCGATTTCCTTCAGCCAAAGTCAGATTGATTGAAATTGATCAGGGCCAAATCGCTTTAGCCCAGCAAAATATCGCAATGAACGAATTCAGTCATCGTGTCGAAGCGCTTCATGGCGATTTGCTCGGCTCATATGAGGAAAGAGAAAAGCAGGGTCTCACAAAGGAAGAAGCTGACTGCGTGATCACGAATCCACCCTATCTTGACGCTGCCGCCCACCGCGCGTCACCGGATCAAGATAAATCGCGCGCACATATGATGCCGCAAGAGGGTCTCACAAACTGGTTGAAATCCTGCGCGGCGTTGCTCAAGCCTAAAGGGCGGTTGCATATGATCCATCGTGCCGATCAGTTGTCAGAGATTCTATCAGCACTTCCGAAAAATTTTGGTGCAATCCGGATTATCCCGGTTCATCCACGTGAAGATCAAACTGCTACACGACTTCTTTTAAGCGCTACAAAAAACAGCCGCGCGCCTTTAACACTAATACCAGGATTCATTTTGCATGAAGCGAATGATCAGTTTACGATCAAAGCCAAAGCGCTTCATGAAGGTCAATGCGGACTTAATGATCTTTAAAAATATGAGCAACGCGGCGACCTGTTTCGCGTCGTAACGCCATGATGCCTGATTCGCGATGGCGATTCGGATGAACGCGATTAGTCAACAAGGTCCACGCATAACCACGGGCTTTATCAATCCATAGACCTGTACCTGTGAATCCAAGATGGCCGATGCATCGAGGTGAATGACCTTCCCCACCATGCCAACCTTCATGATTGATTTCCCATCCCAAAGTCCGATGATGAAAGTGGGGCGTAATCATTTCATTCATCATATTTGATGAGAGGCTTTCATCATTTAAAATACGAAGCGCGTGATCGAGCACGCCATCAACGGTACCAAATAAACCTGCATGACCGGCGGCGCCCCCTAGAGCAAATGCATTTTCATCATGCACTTCACCGCGCATAACGCGATTTCGCCATGTGCAGAATTCAGTTGAAGCTGAATGATCAATTGGCGGTGAAAAACTCAAACCCTTTGCTAAAATCTGATTGCTTAAGGGTAAGTTCGTAACGCGTTCAATCACAAGTCCGATCAGAATGAAATTAATATCCGAATAGACCGAAGGCCCTTTAGGCCAATCACGCTGCAAAATATACGCGCGTAATGTTTCTGAATCTTGACCCAATGTGTAAAGTGGCTCGACGGCAGGCAAAGACGTATGATGAGACAGGAGTTGTCTCAATGTGATTTGCCGCTCATATGCTTTGAAATCATATTGCCGGAGATCAGGTATATAGCGCGCGATCGGTTCATCAAGCGAAAGAAGATTTTTATCAACAAGCTCCATACAGTACTGTGTCGTGAAGATGACTTTCGTCAATGATGCAAGATCAAACCACATCGACGATTCAAGAGGAATCGTTTCAGGTTCTAATTGCGCATACCCTATTACTCGAATCGCGCAATCACCATTTTTTGTGACAAGCCCCAAGACGGCTCCCGGAATCAATTTTGAATTGATGCTTTCTTGCGCCGGAAAGAAGATATCATCGATTTTCTGATCAATCGACATTTGAGAAAGCCTCACAGATAATCAATACATCCACCCTTCATCGGAAAAGGTACGCCGGTCGTTGTGGGAAGGCTCAGTGGCAGATCCTTGACGACACGAACAGCGAGCCACGCAAAACATTCCGCCTCTACCATATCCCCGTTCCATCCGAGAATTTCCACCGGGTTAACCGGTACATCAAGTAAATCTCTTAACCTTTCAAGCAGAAAAAAATTATGGCGGCCCCCGCCACAGATAAACCACTGCTTAGGCGTTTGCGGTAAATGCGCGCGCGATATAACGATGGATCTAGCGGTAAGATCCAGAAGGGTCGCCGCGCCATCCGCATCTGACAGGGTTTCAATCTCTTCCATCACTTTATGAAAATGATTTCGATCAAGCGATTTCGGCGGCTTCTGGTCAAAATAAGATATCGACAAAATATGTTCCGCAATTTCGGAATTGATTTTACCGCTTCGAGCAATCAAACCGTCTTGATCATAATTTATTCCACGGCGACGGCGAATAAAATCATCAATCAATGCCGAACCGGGTCCCGTGTCGAAGGCCAAAATCGTATCATGATCAAAATAGGTGATGTTCGATACACCGCCTATGTTGACGATGGCGATTGGCTCACGGATGTCACCAAATTTCGCCCGATGAAAGAGTGGCGCCAGTGGTGCGCCTTGACCACCTGCCAATACATCAGCCGTTCTGAAATCGCTTACTACAGGCGTTTTTAATCGGCGATAAGCCCGCTGACCGTCGAAAATCTGAATCGTTAACCGGCGATCTGGCGCATGAAAAATCGTCTGGCCATGAAAGCCAATCAGATCGATTTCGCTAAGCAAAATATGATTTGCCTCAATCATCTCCTCAACCGCCCGACAATGCGCGTCGGTAACGGCATCAACCAAATCGCGTGGAGCCGGCGCTGATGCTAAGGCGGGATCCGCCAATCGTTGAAGAAGGATCTCCCTAAGTCCGGGATCATAGGCGCCGATACCAACTGCGCAGACTTTTATATGGACATTACCATCAGTTTCGATCAAAGCGACGTCAATCGCATCCATCGACGTGCCGCTCATAACACCGAGGGCTTTCACGATCTTTCGGTTTGCCAAGGTGGATTCTAAATTCGACAAATCAGTAGCCTATTCAGCTTCAATTCAGACATAGTCTCTATCATCTTTGGTTGAAATGAAACATTGGAAGTTCTGAAAGTGACCACAAACGACGCCGGGCGTAACGCAACCTCTATAACAGACGGCCATAAATCATCCATAGGGATAGGGCTCGGATTTGTTGTGCTGATGCTAATACTTGGTGGTTGCCAGCGCTATGAGTGGACACATCCAACGCGCTCGCTCTCTGATTTTGGACGCGACAAGCTTAATTGCGAAAAACAAGCTTCTCGGAGTTATCCGGTGCATCCGGTTACCGTCGTTGAAGGCGGGGGCTATGTCTATAGAAGTTCGCCCTTCTGCCGTCGCTATCACCGTGGCTTCAACTCATGCTTTTTCGATGAAGCGATATATATACCGCCGACCTACTCGACAAGAGACATAAACGAAGCGCCGCGCAATCAAATGGTTGAAAGCTGCCTCTTCTCAAAGGGCTATCAGCTTGTTCCAGCGAAATAATTGTTTGTTTTGATCGGCGTCAAAGCCCGCCCGAGTTGGAAAATCTATGAGTCTTTGCGATTGCTTAGCGGTCAGCGATGAAAACTTGCGGGTGCCCGCTTTTAGACTCGGGGGAGCGGGGCGGTGCACCCGCGCCACGCTCCTGTCATGATTTCACACTGTCCAATAGGTCCCTGTGAGCGGACCAAGACGATGTATTGCGACACGCATTGGACCGTCACGGCGTTCATAAGAAATGACTCCAAGGCATTTTAGTCTTGAAAAGGCACAACTAACCGTTTCAAGAGTCAATCCGAGATAATCGGCATTTCGAAACGTGTCATCGGCACAATCACAAAAACGTGAGACTGTGTTTTCTCTGACGTTTGACCATGCCCATTCACAAGATTGAGAATATAAGTCGACACACTTTCTGTTGCCGTTTTTCGTCCGAGAAGAACGGCATGATCATGAGGTGCGCAAATCTGAGCTTCAAGACAATGAACGAGTGAGTTTTCGATGCTTGGTACGTGATTGAGCCATGATCGTTCGAAGATCGAGAGTTTCGTATCGGTCAAAGATTCTGCGACACTGTGATGTCTTTGGTTGGGCGTGACACCGAAAATCGACTCCGATCCTAGCAATTCAAAAATTTGTCGGCGACCATCAGGCAGTAGTTTTGACAGCATCACCTGGCCTGTTTGAATTTTATAAACTGACCGAGCGGGGTTACCCTCATCAATAATCATAGTGCGTGGAGGAACATCCATCGCGCGTCCTACGACATCACCTTGATTATTTAAGGATCTATATAGCTCTATAATAAAACTCTAATCAAGTGAGTAAAGATTGGAGAGGCATTAAAAGCTTGCGGAATAAACAATGCGAAAAAGATCGGCTGTATTTCTTGCTCTCATTTTTTCCATGATTCGCGCGCGATGCACTTCAACGGTTCGAGGACTAATTCCTAATTGTCTTCCAGCTTCTTTATTTAATGTACCGAGTGCGATCTTTTGTAAAACGTCACGCTCGCGCGGAGTCAAACGATCACCGCCACGGAAATTTGATAAATCAACTTTGCTTGCGGGTTCGTTATGATGATCAATAATGGTTTTGATGCGCCCAACAACGGATTCTACCGCACAAGGTTTGGACACGAAATCCGACGCGCTCTTTTTCATGGTACTAACCGCCAATTCGATATCAGGATCATCCGCCATTGTGACAATGGGTGTCATAACCCGTGAACCGAGATCACCGAGAAGATCGGCATGGCTGTTACCCTTCACATGAAAATCAATGAGCAGACAATCAGGCGTGCGTGACAGTATGGCGGCCAGAAGGGAGGGGCCGTCCGAAAAGGAAGTGACTCGATATCCCGCTATTTCAAGGCCCGAGGCCACGGCGCTTCGAAACGCCAAATCATTATCTGCGATATAAACTTCGTGTGCAGCTGCACTTTCTTGTCCCATCGAGGATCTCCCAGCAATACAAGACCGTCATCCGCCTCGATGACAAGGAAGATTCCAACTTGTTTGAATTTTCAGAGCCAACTTGATGCCGAGCAGGGTCAACCCCTCGACACTTTATGAGAGTAAAACGTCGCTCACGCGAATTGGTTGCGTAGTTTGCCGTTCGGACACCTTACGGGAAATAGGCTCCGCATTTTTCCTAGCCGGAAAAGGCAGTGCTTAAGCGATCGACAGCAACTTTAAGATCATCCGGCTTTCTTAAGAAGCACAATCTCAGCCAAGGGTCTTGGCTTTTAGTGAAGGCGGTACCTGGGGCAAGACCCACATTAGCGCGATCAATAAGTGATTTGGCCAAACTCATGGAATCGCTTGTCCCTTCAACTTTGAAATAGAGATAGAAGGCACCCTCAGGAATCATAAAGGAGAGTTGCGGCAATTTGCCAAGGGCATCGCAAACAATCTTACGACCTTCATGCGCACGTGCGATTTGGTGCTCAATAAAATTCTTGCCATGATCAATGGCAGCAATTGCACCGCGTTGTAAAAATGTTGGTACGCCTGATGATGAATACTGAATGAGGTTTTCAGCTGCTTGCGCAAGCGACGGATGACATTCGAGCCACCCGATCCGCCAGCCAGTCATTGCCCAATTTTTTGAAAATGTTTGAACGAAAAGAATTCGATCATCATCATCCATTACATCATGAAAAGAAGGTGCACGCTTTGTGCCACCAAAAACAAATTGAGCATAAATCTCATCAGCGATGATCCAAAGACCATGGCGACGTGCCAGCGACAAAACATCTTTCAATTCTTGCAATGTAGTCGTCCATCCCGTCGGATTAGATGGTGAATTGATGACAATGGCTTTTGTTTTTGGCGTAACGGCTTGAGCCAATCGATCAAGATCAAGAAACCACCGCCCTTTTCGATTTTCACCCGTCAAACCCATTGGCACGTCAACAGGCACAGCGCCAATGGCCATCGCCGCACCGTTGAAATTGGGCCAAGCCGGTGAAGGCACAAGCAGCTCATCGCCTTTTGAGAGAGCCAGACGCATCGCAATTTGCATCGCGTGCATGCCACCAATCGTGCAGAGAAAGCGATCCGGCGAAAACGTCGTTTCATAAAGCGCCGACATGTAACGCGCGATCGCTTCACGAAAAGCCGGTATACCGCGATTAGGCGTGTAGAAGGTCTCGCCGGCGGCTAGCGATCTCGTTGTCGCGTCACTGATGAAAGACGGCGTGGACATATCGCCCTCACCCGCCCAAAGCGGAATGAGGCCTGGCCGACCCCAGCCATAAGTTAAAGCCTCTAGGATGCCGCTTCCGGGAACTCCGATCGCTTCGAGGGAGATGGACGAGATCAGACTGGAATTGTGGATCATCGTTTGACGCCTTTACGAACTTGGACCACGGCTCCTATGTTCCATAAAGCGAAGCTACTTGCCAGAGCGGTTTCGACCTGAAATTGTTTGGCCGATCGTCCCGATTTAAAGGACGGGCTGAAACGCAGGATGGGGACGAAGGCGGATGATTGCAGGTTGGGTCATCATATTGGTGGCGCTTGTCTATCTCTCGGCCCTTTTTACCGTTGCACATTTTGGTGATTTATACGGCGGACGCTTCCTTAAAGGGTAGCTCAGATCAACAATCTATGCGCTAACACTCGCGGTCTATTGCACCTCCTGGACGTTTTTTGGTTCTGTGAGTCTCGCATCTTCAACGGGTCTCGATTTTTTAAGAATTTATCTCGGACCCATTCTTGTGATCGGGTTTGGCCACCGCTTTGTAAAACGGGTTGTTCACCTCACAAAATCGCAGAATATTCTCTCTGTTTCCGATTTTGTTGCTGCCCGTTACGGCAAGAGTTCACGTGTCGCAGCTATCGTCGCTCTGATCGCCGTGATCGGATCCATTCCCTATATCGCTCTACAATTGAAAGCGATTACGATTTCACTCAAAACTTTGCTTGATTCAGTTCCAGACGGCATCGCTGGACTCTCAACGCCGACTCTGGGTGCCTTGGCGTTCGTCGTTGCGCTCGTTCTTGCAGGCTTCACAGTTACCTTCGGCACAAGACATATTGACTCACGCGAACATCATACCGGCTTAACAATTGCCGTGGCTTTTGAATCGGCCATCAAACTTGCCGCGTTTTTGGCGGTTGGTGTATTTGTTGTCTGGGGCATGTTAGGAGGAATCGGACCGCTAATCGAAGTAGTAAAATCGCGCCCAGACATCACGCCCTTGATCGATCGAAGTAATGGCTTTGCCACCATATTCGCAATGAAGCTTTTCTCCTTTTTGATCATTCGCTTCTGCCTCGGCAATTTCAAATGACGATGGTCGAAAACCGCAACGAACTTGATACAAAATGTGCGGCGTGGATGTTTCCCGCCTATCTTATTCTGATCAATATTTTTGTGATTCCGATTGCGCTTGGTTCAAACCTTATCTTTCCGCCCAGAACGATTGATCGCGACATGGCCATCCTCGAATTACCGCTTTAAGTCGGTAATGGTGTCATTGCCTTGATTGTGTTTCTTGGTAGTCTATCGGCAGCAACGGCGATGGTGATTGTCGAATGCGTTGCCCTTGGAACAATGATCTCAAACGATATTGTTATGCTACTCCTGCCAACAAGCCGTAAACTTTTTCATGAGCAGTCGGGTGATCTCGGTAGTCAGATTCTGACAATTCGCCGTATCGGTATTGTCGTTATTCTTCTTCTTGGCCTTGTCTATTTCCAATCGACGAGTGATGCGGCACTAGCCTCAATCGGACTGGTTTCCTTTGCAGCCATTGCTCAAATTGCACCGTCA
>VGCJ01000035.1 GCA_016870035.1 Alphaproteobacteria bacterium | reverse complement strand
TGGGTCTGATTGGCGGTTTCTGCCATCTCTATATTGGTCAAGAAGCGGTCGTTGTTGGCGTCGAGATGGCGCAGAAGGATGGTGATCAGGTTATCACGTCCTATCGCGATCACGGTCACATGATTGCCTGCGGCATGGACCCGAAAGGTGTGATGGCTGAACTCACGGGGCGTCGCGGCGGTCTATCAAAAGGCAAGGGCGGCTCGATGCATATGTTCAGCGTCGAGAAGCAATTTTATGGCGGTCACGGTATTGTTGGCGCACAAGTGCCGCTTGGCACCGGTCTCGCATTTGCCAATCGCTATAAAAAGAACGGACAAGTTTCGATTGTCTATTTCGGCGATGGCGCGGCCAATCAAGGTCAAGTCTATGAGAGCTTCAATATGGCAGAGCTCTGGAGGCTTCCCGTTGTTTATGTGATCGAAAACAATCGCTATGCGATGGGAACATCGGTCTCGCGCGCATCAGCGCAAACCGATTTCTCGAAGCGGGGCATTTCTTTCAACATTCCGGGTGAGCAAGTTGACGGTATGGATGTGCGGGCCGTTCGTGACGCGGCTGAACGCGCCATTCAATGGTGCCGCGACGGCAAAGGTCCATACATTCTTGAAATGCAGACCTATCGCTATCGTGGACACTCGATGTCGGATCCGGCGAAATATCGCTCGAAAGACGAAGTGCAGAAGATGCGCGAAGAGCATGATCCGATTGAACAAGTGCGCGCGCGTTTGTTGAAGCAATGGAAACTTGCGGAAGATGATCTCAAAACCATCGATGGCAATGTGAGGCAGATCGTCAATGATGCAGCAGAATTTGCGACCCATGATCCGGAACCGGATCCGTCAGAACTCTACACCGATATTTTGAAATAATCCCGTCTTATCATTCGAAGGCTCATCATCATGCCTGTAGATATTCTCATGCCCGCTCTTTCTCCGACAATGGAAAAGGGCAAGGTCGCCAAATGGCTTAAAAATGAAGGCGATAAAGTTAAAGCCGGCGATATCCTCGCCGAAATCGAAACCGATAAGGCGACGATGGAGGTCGAAGCCGTTGATGAAGGCGTGCTTGCAAAAATTCTCGTTGCCGCCGGTTCGCAAGATGTTGCTGTGAACACACCCATTGCTGTGATTGCCGCCGAAGGTGAGAGCGTTGGAGAGAGAAGTGTTGCCGCTACGGAGGCTACAGCGACTCCTGTCGCATCACCGTCAGTTGCAGCGCCTGCGGTTCATGTCTCTGCACCTGTAGATGTTCACGCCTATGACGCTTCACATGAAGTTCCGGCAGGAACAGAATATGTAATGCAAACCATGCGTGAAGCCTTGCGCGATGCCATGGTTGAAGAAATGCGCCGCGATGGCGATGTCTTTGTGATGGGTGAAGAAGTCGCCGAATACCAAGGCGCTTACAAAATCACTCAAGGCCTGTTGCAAGAATTCGGCGAAAATCGCGTTGTTGATACACCGATCACCGAACATGGTTTTGCTGGTCTTGCTGTGGGCTCGGCCTTCGCGGGTTTGAAACCCATCGTCGAATTCATGACATTCAATTTCGCGATGCAAGCGATTGATCACATCATCAACTCCGCCGCGAAGACGCTTTATATGTCGGGCGGTCAGATGGGATGTTCGATTGTATTCCGTGGTCCAAATGGTGCGGCCGCTCGCGTTGCCGCTCAACATAGCCAAGATTATACCGCTTGGTATTCGAATGTACCGGGTCTTCTTGTGGTATCGCCCTCAAATGCAGCCGATGCGAAAGGCCTACTCAAAGCCGCTATTCGTAACCCCAATCCGGTTGTTTTTTTAGAGAATGAAATTCTCTATGGTCAAAGCTGTCCTGTTCCGAAACTCAACGATTTTGTTTTGCCGCTCGGCAAAGCGCGCATCACGCGCGCAGGCACCGATGTCACGCTTGTATCTTTCTCGATCGGAATGACCTACGCTTTGAAAGCCGCGGAAGAGTTGGCTTCGCAAGGTATCAATGCCGAAGTGATTGATCTTCGCACCATCCGTCCGATGGATATCGAAACAATCCTAGCTTCGGTTCGTAAAACCGGCCGCTGCGTCACGATTGAAGAAGGGTGGCCGCAATCTGGTGTCGGTTCCGAAATTTCGGCACAGATTATGGAGAACGCGTTTGATTGGCTTGATGCGCCGGTGAAACGCATTACCGGCAAAGATGTGCCGATGCCATATGCAGCGAATTTGGAAAAACTTGCTTTGCCAACAGTTGGTGAAATTGTCGAGGCGGTCAAAGCCGTCTGCTATCGCTGAGAAGGGAAGAGATCATGCCGATCAAGGTTCTGATGCCTGCTCTGTCTCCTACGATGGAAAAAGGCAATCTCGCTAAGTGGCTTAAGAAAGAAGGCGATAAAATCAAATCTGGCGATATTCTCGCCGAGATAGAAACCGACAAGGCGATGATGGAAGTCGAAGCTGTTGATGAGGGCGTGCTGGCAAAAATTCTTGTTGCCGCCGGATCGCAAGATGTTCCCGTGAATACGGAAATCGCTTTAATTGCTGCTAAGGGCGAAAACGTTTCAAATATCTCTTCGGCTCCCGCAAATGCGCCATCCGCACCCGCACCGGTAGCTGCAGCTCCGCAAACGGCACCGACCGCTGCGCAAGCGGCAAAAACGGTTGCTGCACCTGTTCAATCGCATGGTGCGAAAAGCTTCGCTTCACCGCTCGCGAAACGCATCGCGAAAGAGACCGGTATCGATCTGTCAAAGATTGCCGGTTCCGGTCCGCATAGCCGTGTGATTGAACGCGATGTTAAAGCCGCGCTTGCGGGAGTATCGGCTCCGCGTGCGATCACAGCTGCTGCACCAAGCGCAGCGCCTCAACTTGCCACCGGTATGGCGGATGCCGTTGTCAAGCAGCTTTTCGAAGCAGGCTCTTATGAAGAAGTGCCGCATGACTCGATGCGTAAAACTATCGCGCGTCGTTTGTTGGAATCAAAACAGACGGTGCCGCATTTCTATGTGACCGCCGATATTGAGCTTGATGCGCTTTTGAAAGCGCGTGAAGAGATCAATGCCAATGCGCCGAAGGGCGCTGATGGTAAGCCTGTGTATAAACTCTCGGTCAATGATTTCATCATTAAGGCGCTTGCCATTGCGTTGATCCGCGTTCCGGAAGCCAATGTGACTTGGACTGAAAACGCGATGCTCAAACATAAACACGCGGATGTCGGTGTTGCCGTTTCTATTCCAGGTGGATTGATCACGCCAGTTATCCGCAAAGCGGATTTGAAATCGCTCTCGGTCATTTCGAACGAAATGAAAGATTTGGCGGCCCGCGCGCGTAATCGAAAATTGAAGCCGGAAGAATATCAAGGTGGTACAACTGCTGTGTCGAACCTTGGCATGTTTGGTGTCAAGCAATTCGCAGCGATTGTTAATCCGCCTCATGCGACGATTCTCGCGGTTGGTGCAGGTGAACAACGCCCTGTCGTGAAGAACGGTCAATTGACAGTTGCGACCGTGATGACGGTGACATTCTCAACCGACCATCGCGCGGTTGATGGCGCTTTAGGCGCTGAACTTCTCGCGTCGCTCAAGGGTTTGATTGAAAATCCAGTATCGATGTTGGTGTGAGCGGAAAATTATTATGGCACAATATGACGTTCTAATCATCGGTGGCGGACCGGGCGGTTACGTCACCGCGATTCGCGCCTCGCAATTGGGTTTCAAGACCGCGCTTGTTGAACGCGAGCATCTTGGCGGCATTTGTTTGAATTGGGGTTGTATCCCGACGAAGGCGCTTTTGCGTTCGGCTGAAATTTTTCACTACGCTACGCACGCATCAAACTATGGTTTGAAACTCGAGGGCAAAATGAGTTTCAACATTGCCGATGTGATCAAACGTTCGCGCGGTGTTTCTGGCCAATTAAATGGCGGCGTCGGTTTCTTGCTTAAGAAAAACAAAGTCGACGTGATCTGGGGCGAAGCCAAAATCACAAAAGCTGGCGAAGTGATTGTCGGTAAATCGACAAAGCCTGCAGTTGAGCCGCAACATCCTGTGCCGAAAGGCGTGTTGGGTGAGGGCACTTATCAAGCCAAGCATATCATCATCGCCACGGGCGCGCGGCCGCGTGCGCTTCCCGGAATTGAGCCCGATAGGAAACTCATCTGGACTTATTTCGAAGCGATGGTGCCGGATGTGATGCCGAAATCATTGATCGTGATGGGTTCGGGTGCGATCGGTATCGAATTCGCAAGCTTCTATCGCACGATGGGCGCTGAAGTGACCGTTGTTGAAGTCATGCCCCAAATACTGCCTGTAGAAGATGCAGAGATTGCAGCGCATGCGCGCAAGTGTTTTGAAAAGCAGGGCATCAAGATATTAACCGGCGCGAAAGTGATGGGTGTTTCAAAATCCGTAAACAGCATGACCGCAACTATTCAAGACGAGAAGGGCGCAACGCAATCCATCACGGCCGATAGTTTGATATCTGCTGTTGGTGTTGTCGGAAATATTGAAGGGTTGGGTCTTGAAGCCTTAGGCGTCAAGACGGATCGCGGCTGCATCGTCACCGATGGTTTGGGCAAAACCAATGTCGCGGGCATTTATGCCATTGGCGATGTCGCAGGCCCGCCCATGCTTGCGCATAAGGCAGAGCATGAAGGGGTCATCTGTATCGAAGGGATAAAGGGTTTGCCTGTTCACGCGATAGACAAGCAGAAAATCCCGGGCTGCACCTATTGTCATCCGCAGGTCGCTTCTGTTGGCTTGACTGAAGCGAAGGCCAAGGAGGCGGGCTACACGCTCAAAATTGGACGCTTTCCCTTTATGGGCAATGGCAAGGCGATTGCGCTTGGCGAGCCGGATGGGCTTGTGAAAACCATCTTCGATGCCAAAACGGGCAAGCTTTTAGGCGCGCATATGATTGGCGCCGAGGTGACCGAGCTCATTCAAGGCTATGTCGTGGCCATGGGGCTTGAGACGACGGAAGAAGAGTTGATGCATACCGTCTTCCCGCATCCGACCCTTTCCGAAATGATGCATGAAAGTGTACTTGACGCCTATGGCCGGGCGATCCATGTCTGAGGCGGCCTTGTCTTAAGGAGTTGGTCCCATGCCCGCCGTTATCGATCTTTTGAAGGATGATCCCCGCAAAAAGGGCGAATTGCGTCATCCTGAGAAAGCGCATCGGCCGGATAATCCCATTCAACGCAAACCCGACTGGATTCGCGCAAAAGCGCCGGGCTCGCCGAAATGGGCTGAGACGAATAAAATCGTCAAAGAACATAAGCTCGTCACTGTGTGCGAAGAGGCGAGCTGCCCGAATGTCGGCGAGTGCTGGGAGAAGAAGCACGCGACCTTCATGATTATGGGCGACACGTGCACGCGCGCCTGTTCTTTCTGCAATGTGAAGACGGGTCTGCCAGACGCGTTGGATCGTCATGAGCCCGCAAAAATTGCTGATGCCGTTTCGAAATTGGGTTTGACCCATGTTGTGATCACCTCGGTTGATCGTGATGACTTGGCTGATGGCGGCGCGCAGCATTTCGCTGATGTGATTTACGCGATCCGCGCGAAATCACCGCTCACAACGATTGAAATTTTGACGCCGGATTTCTTACGCAAAGAGGGCGCTTTGGAAGTGGTTGTGAAAGCGCGACCGGATGTCTTCAATCACAATCTCGAAACGGTACCTTCAAATTATCTCACTGTGCGTCCTGGTGCACGTTATTTCCATTCAATCCGCCTTCTGCAGCGCGTTAAAGAACTTGATCCGTCAATTTTCACGAAATCGGGTATCATGGTGGGGCTTGGTGAAGAGCGTAATGAAGTGTTGCAACTGATGGATGATTTGCGTTCAGCCGATGTCGACTTCCTCACCATTGGCCAATATCTGCAACCCACGCTCAAACATCATGCTGTGATTGATTATATCCACCCCGATCAATTTAAAGCCTATGAGACAATTGCCTATACAAAAGGCTTCTTATTGGTCTCGGCAACACCGCTTACGCGCTCGTCACATCATGCGGGTGAAGATTTCGCACGCCTTCGCGCGGCGCGTGAAAAGCAACTCGGGCGATAATCGACTCGAATGCCCGTCTTTAATTCTTCCCGCTCTGTGGGCTATGCGCCCGAAGATATGTTCGCGCTTGTTGCCGATGTCGAGCATTATCCAGAATTCTTGCCGCTTTGTGAGGCGTTAAAGGTCCGTCGCCGGTCTTCGCTTGACGTTGGTCGCAAAATGCTGATTGCCGATATGACGATTGGCTATAAGGCGATCCGCGAGACGTTCACTTCGCGTGTCACTCTTGACCCCGCGAATAACAAGATCCTCGTCGAATATGTTGATGGACCCTTTAGCCATATGCAAAATCGGTGGAGTTTTGTGTCGGAGAATTCAGGCACACGCGTCGAATTTTTTATCGATTACCAATTCAAATCGCGCATGCTCGGTATACTGATGGGCGCGATGTTTGACACAGCTTTCAGAAAATTTTCCGATGCGTTTGTCGAGCGGGCAGGGGTCGTTTACGGCAAACGCGATAAAAGCGCTTGAAGGGCTGCGTGAACGGCACCGTGCCTGATGGCATCGCGTGAAATGGATCCAAATCTTTTTTCAAAGACGTGCGTGTCTTGGCCTTTAACGGCTGTTGCAAAATGTATAAGGCCCACGGGCTTTTCAATACTTCCGCCACCAGGTCCAGCAATGCCCGTAATCGCAACACTCATCGTTGCTTTCGAATGTTTTAGCGCACCTTCTGCCATGGCTGTTGCGACTTCAGTGCTCACTGCACCGTAATTTTTGATGAGGTGAGGCGAGACGCCCAAAAGTTCGGCCTTGGCTTCATTGGAATAAGTGACAAAGCCGCGATCAAACATTGCCGATGATCCGGCAATCGATGTAATTGTCCCACAGACAAGTCCGCCAGTGCAGGACTCACCTGTCGCAATCATCACGCCTTTTGCGATTGCTTCTTTGACGAGTCTTTCTGCAAGATCATTCATGCGAGATCAGGCAATTCGATTGTGGCAATGGCTTGTGCGGCAATGCCTTCGCCGCGTCCTGTGAAGCCCAATTGTTCAGTCGTTGTGGCTTTCACGCCCACGCGAGAGATTTTGACGCCACAAAGTTCCGCAATGCGCGCGCGGATCGCGTCACGATGCGGGCCAATTTTTGGCGCTTCGCAAATGAGCGTAAGATCAAGATGTTTGATCAAACCACCACGAGCTTTCACGCGCTCAACGGCATGACGCAAGAAGAGGCCTGAGTCCGCATTTTTCCAAGTCATGTCGGAAGGCGGAAAATGCGAGCCAATATCGCCTTCAGCAAGTGCACCGAAAATCGCATCCGTTAAAGCATGGAGTCCGACATCGGCATCCGAATGGCCTTTCAGTTTTTTTGTGAAAGGGATGCGCACGCCGCCCAGAATGACATGATCACCCTCTACAAATGCGTGCACATCGTAACCGATGCCCGTTCTCACATCGCGCGGCCCGGAGAGACGTTGCCGCGCTTCGCTCACATCTTCCGGCATTGTCACTTTGATATTTTCTGGCTCGCCTTCAAAAATATGAACCTTATGTCCTGCCCATTCGGCAATCGAAGCGTCGTCCGTAAACTCAATGTCTTGTGCCGAGAGTGCCGAGCGATGCGCTTTTAATAGAATATCGAATTTGAAAGCTTGTGGCGTTTGCACCGCGCGCAAATCACGGCGCGGCGGTGTTGATGTAATGATACCGGAGAGGTCCGTTTTCTTGATTGTGTCGATCACAGAGATACCAGGAATGGCGGCGCCCTTGAGATAAGCGCTTTCGATACTGCGCGCGATCAAGGCTTCGCTTGCAAATGGTCGCGCCGCATCATGAACGAGAATGATGTCGGGTGGATGATTCGACACCGCAAGTGCTTCGAGTCCGGCCTTGCCGGACTCTTGTCGTGTGGCTCCACCAAAGGTCGGTTCGACCAAACGTATCTTGATTTCCGATGGCAAAGGCTCAATCGCCTCGTCATAACGCGCGCGATCATCTGGATGAATGACGCAAAGAATTTGCTTCACGCGTTTGTCGGCAGCCAACGCGCGGATCGAGCGCGTGAGCATGGTTTCGCCCGCAAGATTAAGATATTGTTTGGGAATATCGAGGCCCGCGCGTAAGCCCCGCCCAGCAGCCACGAGGAGAGCCGCGACGGAAATTCGGTCAGGGACGCTGATGAGCGAAGTCATTCCGCTTTGTTGCGAAATTTACCCTAAAACGTCAACGGAGCTTTACAGGGCTTCATAGCTTCCTCGCACATTTGTAAAATTTTTGTTTGCTGCAATGCGAAGATCAGTTTAAAACTTGGGCAGTTTCCCATGCTGCCTAATATTTATGCAATCTAATATACCTTTTTCAAGCCGCGCGGAGGATGCGCCGCCGCTGGCTGCCTTAGCGCCCATGTCCGGGGTCACGGATGTGAGCATGCGCCGCATTGCGCGGCGTTTTGGGGCTTCCTTCGTGGTTTCTGAAATGGTGGCTTCGGATGATTATGTCCGAGGCTCGGAAGAGAGCCGTATCCGCGCCGAAGGTGAGGGGATTGATTGCCACATCGTGCAACTTTCGGGCCGCGATCCACAATGGATGGCAGAAGCCGCGCGCCTGGCGGAAGGTTCGGGCGCCCATGTTATCGACATCAATATGGGTTGCCCTGCAAAACGTGTGACGGGCGGTTATGCAGGTTCCGCATTGATGCGCGATCTTGATCTGGCCGAGCGCCTTATTGAAGCCACGCGTGCAGCCACATCTTTGCCGGTCTCGGTGAAAATGCGTTTGGGGTGGGATGATGCGTCACTGAATGCCTCCGAACTTGCACGCCGTGCCGAAGCGCATGGGGTGTCTTGGATCACTGTTCATGGGCGAACGCGGTGCCAATTCTATAAAGGCGAGGCGGATTGGCGCGCGATAGCAGATGTGAAGCAATCTGTTTCGCTGCCCGTCATTGCCAATGGTGATTGCGCATCTCTTGATGATGCGAAGACTATGCTTTCACAATCAAATGCGGATGGGATTATGGTGGGGCGCGCGGCGCTTGGTCAACCGTGGTTGGTTGGGCAAATCGCAAGAGCTCTGGCGGGCGAGGCCTATCGCGAAACAGAGATCAAAGAGCGCCAAGACGCGGTCAATCAACATTATGATGATCTTTTGTCACTTTATGGTGTCGAGATCGGTATTCGCCACGCGCGCAAACATCTGGCGGCCTATCTCAATGATGCAATCGCGCAAGGGGCTCAATGGCCTGAAGCGGAACGTTTGGAACTTTTGACGTCAACAGATCCTCATATTGTAACAGAACGTCTCTCTTGTCTTTACGAGACTATTGATCGCAGAGAAGCCGCATGACAACGCTTCTCAAATCAATACAAGTAGTGGATGCCGCCGAAACCCGTGCGGATGCCATCCTGAACGCATTACCACTTTCTGTGATTGTAATCGATAAGCATGATCGCATTGTCGAAGCGAATTTATCGGCGCAAGCCTTTTTGCAGATGAGCGCTTCAATGCTCAGTCGGTTCACTCTTTCGGAAATCGTCCCCTTTGGTTCACCGCTTTTAACACTGATTGATGCTGTTCGGGTGCATGGTGGCAGCATGAGCGAATATCGTATCGATGTGGGTACGCCCCGTATCGGTCAGGATAAAATTGTCGATCTCTATGCCACGCCGTCTACTGATCATCCGGGCGACATCGTTATTATGCTGCAAGAAAAGACAATTGCTGAAAAAATAGATAGGCAATTAAGCCATCGCGGCGCTGCTCGATCTATTTCAGCCATGGGTGCGATGCTGGCTCATGAGATAAAGAATCCGCTATCCGGCATTCGCGGCGCAGCGCAACTTCTTGATGCGACTATTGACGATAATGATCGCGATTTAATCCGTCTGATTTGCGATGAGACGGATCGAATTGTGAAGCTTGTTGAGCGTTTCGAAGATTTTTCGGATGAACGCCCGGTAGAGCGCGAGCCTGTTAATGTTCATAGTGTTCTTGAACATGTGAAAAAACTCGCGACCTCAGGTTTTGCCCGTCATATAAAGTTTATCGAGACCTATGATCCTTCGTTGCCTCCTATCAATGGCAATCGCGATCAACTCATTCAGGTCTTTCTCAATCTTGTTAAAAACGCTGCGGAAGCGATCGGACCTGACGCTGTTGATGGCACGATTGAGTTATCGACAGCCTATCGTCCCGGCGTAAAAATCGCGACACTTGGATCACGTGAACGGATCGCTTTGCCACTTGAAATCACCGTACGCGATAATGGTCCGGGCGTACCGCAAGATATTGTTCAAACCCTGTTCGATCCCTTTGTGACGACCAAAACATCCGGATCTGGCCTCGGTCTTGCTCTAGTCTCAAAGATCATTCGTGATCACGGAGGAATTGTCGAGTGCGACTCACTCCCGCGACGCACAGTGTTCAGAGTTCTCTTGTCGATGCATTTAGCACGTGATGGCCGGCGTGCGGAAATTGACGGTTAAGCGATGGCGAATGGGACAATCCTTTTGGCAGATGATGATGCTGCAATACGTACGGTTCTCAATCAGGCATTGGGACGTGCGGGTTATGAAGTGCGTGTTACTGGACAAGCGTCCACTTTGTGGCGCTGGATTTCTGAAGGGCAGGGTGACCTCGTAGTCACAGATGTCGTGATGCCCGATGAGAATGCCTTTGATCTTTTACCGCGGATAAAAAAACTCCGTCCCGATTTACCCATCATTGTGATGAGTGCGCAAAATACATTTATGACTGCCATTCGCGCGTCGGAACGTGGCGCTTATGAGTATCTTCCAAAACCTTTCGATCTTAAAGAATTGCTTGGGGTTATTAGTCGAGCTTTGACGCGTCCGCGTGAAGTGATCCGTGCTCCATTGGACTCTGGCACAGATGACATTCCACTTGTCGGGCGATCGCCAGCAATGCAGGAACTTTATCGTTCCATGGCACGCTTAATGTCGACAGATCTCACCGTGATGATCAATGGTGAATCGGGTACTGGTAAAGAGTTGGTCGCTCGCGCGCTTCATGATTATGGTAAGCGCCGCAATGGGCCTTTTGTCGCCGTGAATATGGCCGCTATTCCGCGTGATCTTATTGAAAGCGAATTGTTCGGCCATGAGAAAGGCTCTTTCACGGGTGCTGTGAGCCGCGCGACAGGACGCTTCGAGCAGGCGGAAGGAGGAACACTCTTTCTCGATGAAATCGGCGATATGCCGATGGAAGCACAAACGCGTCTCTTACGCGTGTTACAAGAAGGCGAGTATACCAGCATTGGCGGTCGATCTTCGATCAAAACCGACGTGCGCATTATCGCAGCGACCAACAAGGATCTTCGTCAAGCGATCCAGCAAGGCCTCTTCCGAGAGGACTTGTTTTTCCGTTTGAATGTTGTGCCGCTTCGTTTGCCGCCGCTTCGCGAACGTATTGAAGATCTTCCAGATCTTGTTCGTCATTTCTTCGCGCTCGCAGAGAAGGAGGGCTTGCCGAAGAAGCAGATCGACACGCCGGCCCTTGAGCGCCTGAAGCGTCATCGCTGGCCAGGCAATGTTCGTGAGCTCGAAAATATGATCAGGCGCCTCGCGGCTCTCTCCCCGCATGAGACGATTACAGAGCCGCTAGTTGCCGGTGAATTGACGGAAGTGCAGCTGAGCTCATCACCGGATGCGCCCACTCTCGTTCCGAAGTCATTGATGGATTCGGTGGAGCAGCATCTGGAAGTTTATTTTTCGAAATTCAAAGGCGAACTACCACCGCCGGGGCTTTATCACCGAATCCTTCGTGAAGTGGAGGAGCCTCTAGTGAATGCCGCTCTCGCCGCCACACGAGGAAACCAGATCAAGGCTGCCGAGCTTTTGGGGGTCAATCGCAACACTTTGCGCAAAAAGATCAAGGATCTTGATCTCCGGATCATTAGAACCCTTCGATAGGCATGGTAAATAGAAATTTTCAGTTGCTTATCCCGACTGTTGCACTATTGCATCAGCATTGCAGGCGTGTTCCGCTGAGCTGCTTATTCGGGAGTGATACCAATGGCCTTAATGCGCTTTCCGGCGCGTGAGCCGGTTGCCGGTCGGCGGACCATCATTCAGCTCTCGTCATTTTGGCGGAGCTTCCTCGGCATCACCACGGTCATTCTTGCGCTTCTCTCCGCAATGGCGACCTTTTTGGTGCTTGCCAACTTTGTTCCCGTGGTTCCAACGCGCGATGTTGTGATCACGCTTTTCACCGTCAATGGTTTATTGATTGGTGTTTTGCTGATCGTCATTGGCTTCGAAGCTTCGCGGTTGATTGTGGCGCGGCGGCGCGGACAGGCAGCTGCGGCCCTTCATGTCCGCATTGTCGGTCTCTTTGCATTTGTTGCAACGGCACCTGCCATTCTTGTGGCTGTTGTTGGATGGTTGACGCTTGAGCGCGGCATTGACGTTTCGTTTTCAGGTCAGATCAAAGAGCTTCTACAAACGTCTGTTGGCGTTGCGCGCGCCTATCAAGAATTCCAATGCCGCTCGATTGGTCGCGAAGTTCGCTTGATGGCGTCTGATCTTGGTCGCGCGCGTCCGGCCTTTGATGAGAACCGAGAAGTGTTTCGTGAATATATGCGTTCGCGATCCTATTTCTTAGGTTTCTTTGTCGCGATGCTCATGCAGGAAAATTCAAATATTATTGAGCGGATCGATAATGTCGCCTTGCCAGATCTGGCTCTGCCTAAAGAGGAAGAATTTGCTGCAGCAAATGAATCAACCGACGGCATTTGTCTCTTTCAAGATAACAGCAATATCTTTCGAGCACTCGTAAAGGTTCCAAGCTTTGAAACGGAATATCTTTTGGTTGCGCGAACGATTGATCCCAAAGCCTTGCAGTTTCCGCAACAGGCAGAGTTAGCTGCACGTTATTATGACGCGCTCGCAGAACAGAAGCTCGGAGTACAAATCGCTTTCGCAAGTATGTATGCATTAATCTCCGTGATTTTGCTGCTCTCAGCCGTATGGGTTGGTTTAAGTTTTGCAAATTGGTTGATCGCTCCAATCAGTCGTTTGATCTTTGCGACCGACCAAGTAGCTACTGGTAATTATACAGTGCGTGTTCCGGTTACCACACGTGAAGGTGATCTCGCGCATTTGAGTGATACATTCAACAAGATGACAGAGGAGCTAGGTCGTCAAACAAATGATTTGCAAAAAGCTAATGTGATTATGGATAAACGTCGAAGATTCACCGAGGCGGTTTTATCGGGTGTTTCCGCAGGCGTTATTGGTCTTGATGGGGAAGGGCGTGTGACGCTTCTTAATCCATCTGCAGAGCAACTGCTAGATCGTGATCTTTTGACTCTCGAAGGAAAAAAACTTGTAGAAGAAATTACCGCGTTTAAAGATATCTTGCCAGAGGATTTTGTTGATCGTGGGCGCCCAGTTCAAGGACAAATCTCAATCGGTACTGCTGAACGCGAGAGAACACTGACCGTTCGTGTCACCATTGAACAGGAAAGTGAAGAGGGCGCTGGCGTGATCGTCACACTTGATGACATCACCGATCTTGTTACCGCTCAACGTACATCAGCTTGGGCAGATGTCGCTCGTCGTATCGCTCATGAAATCAAGAATCCGTTGACACCCATTCAGCTATCGGCAGAACGTATAAGACGTAAATATGGCAAAGTCATTCAAGATGATCGGGAAGTATTCGACCAATGCACGGATACGATCATCCGTCAGGTCGATGACATAAAGCGCATGGTCGATGAGTTTTCATCTTTTGCGCGTATGCCAAAACCGCTACTTGATCGTGATGATGTTGTTACGGTTATACGTCAAGTCTTATTCTTGATGCGTGTCGGTCATCCCGAAATAGAATTTTCGGAGCATATTCCGCAAGCGAAAGTGGTTACCGATTTTGATCGACGTCTGATCGCACAAGCACTCACGAACATCGTAAAAAATGCGACCGAGGCAATTGCGGCCGTTCCTACAGAAGAACGTGGTAAAGCCAAGATTGATGTCGCTTTGACATTCGAAAAACCCGGCATGGTCGCGATTGATATCATGGACAATGGTAAAGGTTTTCCTGCCGAAGCGCGTCAGCGATTACTAGAACCCTATATGACAACGCGCGCGGGCGGTACCGGTCTGGGCTTAGCGATTGTTGGAAAGATTCTTGAAGAACATGGCGGGGGCGTCGAATTACTTAATCGTCCCGACGGTCAAAGAGGAGCTTGCGTGCGTTTATTCTTCCCCCTTGATCAAATGCAAACGGGACCGCGTGCCGCATGAGCGCTGACATTCTGATTGTTGATGACGAAGCTGATATTTGCAATCTTGTTGCAGGTATCCTCGAAGATGAAGGTTTTGAGTGTCGGACCGCCGCCGATGCGGATTCCGCACTTGCAGAAATTTCCGCGCGACGTCCCAATTTGATCTTCCTTGATATTTGGATTCAGGGGTCTCGCCTGGACGGATTGCAATTGCTTGATCTCGTGAAAGAACAAAATCCTGATCTGCCGATTGTTATGATCTCGGGTCACGGAAATATCGAAACTGCCGTTGCTGCGATTAAACGCGGCGCATATGACTTTATTGAGAAGCCCTTCAAATCAGACCGACTCTTACTCGTCGCAGAGCGAGCGCTTGAAACGTTCAAACTCAAACGCGAAGTGCGCGAATTACGCATCCGCGCGCCAAAAACAGCGTCACTAATCGGTCATTCTCAACATGCAAGCCAATTGCGCAGCGCTATTTATAAGGTGGCAGCAACTAATTCGCGTGTGTTGATCACAGGTCCATCGGGTTCGGGCAAGGAACTCGCTGCTCGCATGATCCATGCGTCTTCCAATCGCGCCAGCGGCCCTTTTGTTGTGTTGAATGCAGCAACGATCACGCCTAACTCCATGGAGACGGAGCTTTTCGGGATTGAAAATGTTGGGACCGTGCCGCAGCGTATCGGGGCTCTCGAAGAAGCGCATGGCGGGACACTTCTTCTCGATGAAATTGCCGATATGCCCAAAGAGACCCAAGGCAAATTCTTGCGTGTCCTCGTGGATCAATCATTCCAACGTGTAAATGGCTCGATCAAAGTCGAGGTCGATGTGAGGATTGTTTCTTCGACCGCGCGTGTTCTGGATGCAGAGGTGCGAACAGGTCGCTTCCGTGAAGATCTACTCCATCGGCTTGCCGTTGTTCCGCTTCGCGTTCCCGCGCTTGCTGAACGCCGCGAAGACATCCCTGAACTTGTGGCACATTTTATTGACGAGATTTGCAGCTCGACGGGGCAGGTGCCACGCGCGATTGCCGATGATGCCATAGTCGTTCTGCAAGCCCATGATTGGCCGGGCAATATCCGTCAACTGCGCAACAGTGTCGAACGGATGCTCATCCTTGCCGGTGGTGATCCTGAGACGCCGATCACTGCCGAACTGCTGCCCTCAGATGTCGGAGCATCGGCCCCGTCCATGGCCGGCGGGCAGGGTGGTGAAAAGCTTCTGGCGCTCCCTTTGAGAGAGGCGCGCGAGCTTTTTGAGCGGGATTATCTCGTCGCCCAAATTGCGCGCTTCGGGCACAATATTTCGCGCACCGCAGAGTTTGTCGGAATGGAACGCTCCGCACTTCACCGGAAACTCAGATCGCTCGGGATCGATTGAATCTTGAGCCTTGCGCGACTATCTGTTTTCATATGTGTGGTGGAAGTGGCTTTTACGAAGTGGGTCGGGTCGTTTCTACTTAAAAATCCGGATAAAAAATCAATAATAAGAGACTGAAATAAAATGGTAAATGACCGGGTACAAAATCTCCAAGATACGTTTCTCAACCATGTGCGGAAGGCAAAAATTCCGCTAACGATCTTCCTCGTGAATGGCGTGAAACTCCAAGGCGTCGTCACCTGGTTTGATAATTTCTGCCTTCTTCTGCGCCGGGATGGCCAATCTCAACTTGTTTACAAGCACGCCATCTCGACGATTATGCCGGGCTCACCTGTAACTTTGTTTGACCCCACCGACGAAACCGGCGCGGTCATAAAAGAGTGATCAAGACGCGCGAAAGATCATCCTTTGGCGTCTAAGCCCTATGAATTTGGCAATCGGCCCGTTTCAGGGTCCGACATCGAGCATGATGTTGCCAAAGACACGCGTACGCTCGTCGTGGGACCCTATCTAACGCGACGCCGGCCGAACACGCCCGGTACGAATTTGCGGCCAGCACAAGCACGGCTTGAAGAAGCCACAGGGCTAGCGGCTGCGATTGATCTTGATGTCGTTGAGAGCCGTCTCGTTCCACTTTCCGAATTGAAGCCTGCGACCTATATCGGCACCGGCAAGATCGAAGAACTCGCGGCGCTCATTGAGGAGCGTGAGATCCGGCTGGTGATTGCCGATTGCGCTTTATCGCCCGTTCAACAACGCAATTTAGAAACAGCGCTCAAAGTCAAAGTGATCGATCGGACGGGCCTTATTCTTGAAATCTTCGGTCGTCGCGCACGAACGAAAGAGGGCACTCTGCAAGTCGAGTTAGCGCATCTCAATTATCAGAAGAGCCGACTGGTCCGTTCGTGGACCCACCTTGAACGTCAGCGCGGGGGTTTCGGCTTTTTGGGTGGACCGGGTGAAACGCAGATCGAAGCGGACCGGCGCCTCATTCAAGAGCGCATGACGCGCATTGAACGCGATCTCGAAGCCGTGAAACGCACCCGTGGCCTCCATCGCAAAAGCCGAGAGAAAGTGCCTTATCCGGTCGTCGCTCTTGTCGGTTATACGAATGCAGGAAAATCGACTTTGTTCAACCGCATCACGGAAGCTGATGTTTTGGCTGAAAACATGCTTTTCGCGACTTTAGATCCCACCGCACGGATCTCAAAATTGCCGCATGGCGCGCCGATTATTTTATCTGACACGGTCGGCTTCATTTCCGATTTGCCGACTATGCTTGTGGCTGCATTTCGAGCGACGCTTGAAGATGTGATTGCGGCAGACGTGATCCTTCATGTGCGCGACGTTTCGCATGGCGATACCGAAGCCCAAGCTGCCGACGTTACATCAATCCTCAAAGATCTCGGCATCGATCCCGATGATCAAAGCCGGATCATCGAAGTATGGAATAAAGCTGATTTGTTAGATGAGGCGGACCGCGCGCGACTGTTTCAAATAACGCAGCAAAGGCGAAAAGAAATACGTCCCGTCCTCGTTTCTGCGCTGACAGGTGAGGGCCTTGCAGTCCTTCTGAATGAGATCGAAGCGCGGCTGGCGCAAGACACCAAAACTTATCGCATCCTCATTCCATCCGATGATGGTGCGCTTCTTCACTGGCTTTACGAGAATGCCGAAATTCTCGAAAGACAGGATGGTGATGACGGGATCATTGAGACGGCTATTCGCATCCCACCAGAGCGTGAAACGCGGTTACTTTTAAAATGTCCGAAAGCGGAACGAGTGGAAATCTAACCGCTCAAAATGCCGGATTTATACCCTCGTCTTCGCCTCGTGCCATAGCGCTTCCATTTCATCGAGCGTGGCGTTTTTTATGGGCTTATTTTTAACATCAAGTTCAGCTTCTATATAATTAAAGCGCTTTGTGAATTTACTGTTTGCTAATCGCAAAGCCTGTTCCGGATCAACTTTGAGATGGCGTGCAAGATTAACGACTGCAAAAAGCAGATCTCCGACCTCTTCAGTAATCTCAGCTTTCGATCCTGACGCCATCGCGTCTTTGATTTCGGCTGTTTCTTCCTCGATCTTGTCGAGCACCAAGAGCGGATCATTCCAGTCAAAGCCGACTTTTGACGCTTTCGACTGGATCTTTTCGGCACGGGTAAGTGCGGGTAGGGCTTCCGGAACGCCCGCAAGGACAGACTTAGAGGCCTCGCTATCAACATAACCTGCCGCTTTTCGCGCAGTTCGACGCTCGGCTTTCTCCTGAGCTTTGATGTCATCCCAAAGCATTTTGACCTCCTGAGGGGAATGAGCGTTCAGATCGCCGAAGACATGAGGATGGCGGCGGATCAATTTCTTGGTGATCGCCTCGACAACGTCGGGGAAGGCAAAGAGCTGAGCTTCTTCGGCGATGCGAGCGTAAAAAACCACCTGCAATAAAAGATCGCCCAATTCGTCCTTTAGATCGACCATATCGCCGCGCTCGATGGCGTCGATAACCTCATAGGCTTCCTCAATAGTGTATGGCGCAATTGTCTCAAAGCTTTGTTCAAGATCCCATGGGCAACCGGTTTGAGGTGTGCGTAGCGCGGCCATAATGGCAATCAGATTTTGAATGTCTTTTCCGGCTTTGGGGGATGACATGAAACATATTTCCCAGTTGCTTTGGATCTATCTTTAATTCGCATAATAAACATTATGGAACTAATTTAATATGCACTTATATTCAATATGTTGTACTAAAAATTACCACATACTAATTAAGCAAATTAGACTCCCTCGAGGACAAGTTTCATTCCATCGAAAGCGGGCTCAATATGATCAGGCAAAGTGGCTTTTAGCGTTTCATAATCGAGATCAAAATGAAGATTGGTCAGGATCGCCCGTTTGGGTTTCATGCGATCAATCCACTCTAAGGCCTCCGCAACCGTAAGATGCGATGGATGTGGCCTGTGGCGTAAAGCATCGATAATCCAGACATCGAGACCTCGTAAGACCTCGAGACTTTCCCCGGGTATTGCATGGAGATCGGGCGTATAGGCAACCTTTCCAAAGCGAAAGCCGAGCGCATCGATATCCCCATGATGGACTTCAAAAGGCATGGCCTTGATCACTCCCCCTGGGCCCTCAACGACAATTTCATGCCCCTTTGTGATCCGCATTGCGTGTGTAATTGGCGGATAGTCACTGCCGATTGGCGTCTCGAAACAATAGCCGAAGCGCTCTCTAACGACTGTCGATGTTCGCGTGTCCATATAGACGGGCATCAAGCGTCGCATATGCATTACGGCGGGTCGAACATCATCGATACCATGCAAATGGTCTGCGTGCTCATGTGTGAGAAGCACGGCGTCCAGACGCTCTACGCCAGCGGATAGAACTTGCTCGCGATGGTCTGGAGGTGTATCAATAATGACAACCGTTTGACCGTTAGGCCCCATTTTCTCAAGCAGGATCGAACAGCGGCGTCGGCGGTTTTTTGGATTATGTGGGTCACACGCACCCCAGCCCGCTACCGGTCGCGGCACGCCACCGGAGGAGCCACAACCAAGAATGGTCAGCGTTAATGTCATGCCGCTTGAGGCTCCTCAATTGGTCGCCGTGCCTTGGAGAAAAGACGGAAGAAATTATCAGTCGTTACGCGCGCAAGTTCGGCAACCGATACGCGCTTAACCTCAGCCAATATGGCATGAGTCTCTGTCACATAAGCAGGCTCGTTGCGTTTGCCTCGATGAGATTGCGGGGCGACATAAGGTGCATCTGTTTCAACCAAGAGATGATCAAGCGGTACAGATGAAGCGATGACACGAAGTTCGTCTGATTTTTTATAAGTGAGAATGCCAGAGAATGACACAGCGAGACCCAAGGCGACACCAACTTCAGCCAAGCGCCGGCCCGACGAGAAGCAATGAAGTACGGCTTTGAACGAACCCTTCCCCATTTCCTCTTGAAGCGTTGCGATCATCGCATCATCGGCACTACGCGAATGAATGACCAAAGGGAGTTGCGTGACGCGGGCTGCGCTGATTTGCTTGCGAAAGACTTGATCTGCGCGATCAGGGGCAACGCGATCATAAAAGAAATCAAGTCCCGCTTCGCCAATTGCTATGCATTTTGGATGTTGCGAAAGTTCAATATAGCGATCAAGCGGTACATCCGGTTCTTCATTGGCATGGAGCGGATGTGTGCCCACCGAGCACCAGATATCAGGATCACTCTCCGCAATTGCTTTTATGCGATCAAAATGTTTAACCTCTGTAGAGACAGTCAACATCGATTTCACACCTGCATTTTTTGCACGCACAATGATGGCTTCACGCTCACATTCGAAGGGCGG
>VGCJ01000034.1 GCA_016870035.1 Alphaproteobacteria bacterium | reverse complement strand
GTGATGATGTTTAATTTTTCAGCTGCATGGGTCATGGATGATCCCGTCACAATCAAGATCACGAGGATCAGAAATTTTATGATTATGCTTATGAGCTTTTCCTCCATTTACGGTACCAGATCCGGGCGATGAATTTTGGCGATGACGAGGCTACTGCGTTGGCCGTAAAGATTCGAGAAAAGATAAAGAGTACCGCTTGCCAAAATAATGGTCGGGCCTGTTGGCGTGTTGAGATGATAAGATACGATGATGCCAATGACGCTTGAGAGAAATCCAATGCCGATTGAAATTCCCATGAGGCCCACGAGTTGGTCAGTCCAAAATCTTGCGGCGAAATCGGGCAACATCATTAAACTAACCGAGAGCAATATCCCTAAGGCATGAAAACCCGCAACGAGATTGATCACAACAAGCGAGAGAAAAAGAATATTCGTGTAAGCACCGCTCGTATTTATTAAACGCGCGAAAGTCGGATCAACGCCTTCAAATACGAGGGCTCGAAAGATGATGGCCAGTGCCAGAAGGCTGATACTAGTCACAGCGGCAAGCAAAATTAATGTCGCATCATCAAGCGCAAGAATCGATCCAAAGAGAACATGGAGGAGATCAACATTTGATCCCTTCAGAGAAACAAGAACAACACCCGCAGCCAGAGAGATGAGATAAAAGGATGCAAGGGCGGCATCTTCTTTCAGCACAGTGAAGCGCGAAACAAGCCCTGCTGCGAGAGTAATGATCATACCGGCTGCTAAACCTCACGCAGTTATGAAACCCAAAGAAAGCCCTGCGATGAAATAGTCGATGGCTGTGCTTGACAAGATTGCATGAGCCATCGCATCGCCGATCAAACTCATACGATGCAGCATCAAGAATACGCCCACGGGTCCCACGCCGAGAGACAGTGCAAAAGCCCCAATCAAAGCGCGTCACATGAATGAGAATTCAATGAAAGGCGCAAACAGCGCTTCATAGAGAAAAGTTGAATTGATCATGCGTCATGCTCACAGAGTGGCGCATGGGGATCAGGCGCTTCAATTTTTTGTCGTGCAAGTTTTAGATTGTCTTCTGTTAGTACTGAATGCGTATCATCCCATCCAATCACATCACGCGCCAATAGAAGCGTCTTCGGAAAATAGGTTTTTACCAAAGCGAGATCATGCAACACCGTGATGATGGTGCGACCTTCGTGATGCCAGCGCATAACAAGCTGCATCAAATCATCAACAGTCGCGCTATCAATAGCCGAGAATGGCTCGTCGATTAAAATGATTGGAGCATCTTTAAGCATAAAGCGTGCGAAGAGTGCGCGTTGAAATTGACCGCCCGAAAGCGCGCCGATGAGTTGATGATCAAAATCCTTGGGTGCAACCAGAGTGAGTGCGTCGGCGATACGATGCGCGCCAAAAGCGGGTAGCGCGTGAAGCGAACCGCTTTTTGACCAAAGCCCCATCGCAACAAAATCATAGACGCTGATCGGAAAGGATCGATCAATCTCGGTAAGTTGAGGCAGATAAGCGCGGCGCAATGATGGATCAATCACACATTGACCATCAATCGAGGTGAGAACGCCGGCGAGTGCTTTAATCAATATGGATTTGCCCGCGCCATTTGGTCCGACAAGCGCGGTGAGGCTACCTGCTGAAAATGTCCCGCTGATATGATGCACGGCCGGATGCCGATCATATCCCAAAGTCAGATTAGCGAGTCTAATGGGCGTGCCGACCGTCATGCGCGGATAACCCACAAAACAACAATCCAGAGCGGCACCAGAATTGCAACCACATAAGCGCTGACTGCCCCATGAGGCTTTCACTAAAGGCCGTGCCATTTGGGCCATCATGATGGTGGTGATGATCATGATGGTGGTCATGATCGTGGTGATGATGGTGCGAGTTATGGTTTGGGGCGGACATTCGGGGCTCTCTTCCGATGCCCTTTTAGCATCGGCGCCGCCCTCGACCCAAAAAAATGTAATGTTATAACATTACAAATTAACCGCGGATCGGTTCAACCGTGACCGCTCGGCGCATGAAGACAAAAAGCGCATATACGCCCAGAGCCCCAAAAGCAGTCATTAAAACCATTTCAAGTGTCTGACTCAGCCCAAAAAGACCCGCAAAGGCCCATCCGGCAGCCACGGCCACGCCCAAAAACTCTACACCGACCAGAATGGCGACGCTCACCAGCGTCAGGAGATTTTTGAAATTAATGACGCGTTTGGCCATGGGATCGATCCTTAACTATACGTTCCTAATCCTATATCTCTTTCGGCTAGCGCGAAGCCGGCCGACGCGCAATCCTTCATCGTGATTGCTGCCGATATTTTAGCCCCCAAAGGCGGATTGAGGTTTAAATTGGGCTTCTCCCGCAATCCGGGACGCTTTATGGATCGTAATCTTGCCATTGGATCTTAGAAAGAGGCCTGCTGATGACCGCGATGTTCCGCCCCGCCGCCCGCCGTGCGGACATCCTTCTGCCCTCTGATCATCCGAAGGTGAATGCTGGCAAGATCGGTGTTCTGCTTCTCAACCTCGGGACTCCAGACGCGACCGATTACTGGTCGATGCGGCGTTATCTGAAAGAGTTCCTCTCCGACCGCCGCGTTATTGAGGTGCCGCGTCTTTTGTGGTGGCCGATTCTGAATCTGATCATTTTGACAGTGCGTCCCGGTCGTAAAGGCAAGGATTATGATTCGATCTGGAACAAAGAGCTGAACGAAAGCCCGCTCAAAACGATCAGCCGTTCTCAAGCCGAAAAGCTTGCAAGTAAATTATCTTTGATGGATGACCGCATCATTGTTGATTGGGGTATGCGCTATGGCAATCCTTCAACGCCCGAGCGGTTGAAAGCCTTGCAAGCTGCAGGATGTGATCGCATTCTTCTCGTGCCGCTTTATCCGCAATCCTGCGCGGCAACGTCAGCAACCGCGTGTGACAAAGCCTTTCAATCCTTGACGGAGATGCGGTGGCAACCCGCAATCCGTGTCGCGCCACCTTGGCATGATGATCCCGTTTATATTGACGCGCTTGCTAAAACGATTCAAGCGAAGAGAACGGAAATTGATTTTGAGCCGGATATGATTGTTGCTTCATTTCATGGCGTACCGGAATCCTATCTGCTCAAAGGCGATCCTTATCATTGCCAATGTATGAAAACGGGGCGGTTGTTGCGCGAAGCTTTACAATTGCCAAAAGAAAAATTTATGGTTTGCTTCCAATCGCGCTTTGGCAACGAAGAATGGTTGAAGCCCTATCTTATCGATACGATGGGTGAGTTGCCTGCTAAAGGCATCAAGAAAGTCATGGTGATCGCACCAGGCTTCTCGGCGGATTGCCTCGAAACGCTCGAAGAAATCGAGGGCGAAAACCGTGAGCATTTCATTCATCACGGCGGCGAGAAATTCGCCTATGTCCCATGCTTGAATGATTCAGAAGAAGGATTGGATGTCATTCAATCCGTTGTCTTGCGCGAATTACAAGGCTGGATCTGATAACTTAAGCCGCACCGATCCGCAACAAATCCAAGAGATGAATAAGTCCGACAGGCTTTTGGTTTTCAAGAACGACTAAGGCGCTAATTTTCCGGCTTTCCATAATCTCTAGGGCTTCGGCGACAAGTGTTTCGGGTGGCACTGTTTTTGGATTCCGTGTCATTACGGATTGCACCGAGCGGCTCAAAAGATCCGGTGACATATGGCGGCGCAAGTCACCATCGGTGACAAGTCCAGCCAATTGACCTTGCTCATCAATCACCAAGACGCAACCAAAACCTTTTGAGCTGATGGTGACAACCGCATCGGCCATAGGGTCATTCGGTTTTGCAAGTGGAAGACGGTCTCCTGAATGCATGATCGAGCGCACTTGACGCAATTGCGCGCCCAATTTTCCACCCGGATGATAGCGGCGGAAATCATTCGATGTGAAGCCGCGGCTTTCAAGCAACGCAATCGCAATTGCATCACCCATCGCCAGCTGCATTGTGGTTGATGTTGTTGGCGCTAATCCATTCGGACATGCTTCTTTCGCCATTGGCAGAGTCAGGCAGATGTCAGCGCCTTTACCGAGCGCGCTTTCGGCATTTGATGTGAGCACGATCAAAGTGACGTTGAAGCGGTTTGCGTAAGCAACGAGGTCCGCAAGTTCAACAGACTCTCCCGACCATGACATCGCAAGAATAATATCATCATCCTGAATCATGCCAAGATCGCCATGGCTCGCTTCACTCGGATGAACAAAGTGCGCAGGCGTTCCTGTTGACGCGAGTGTCGCGGCAATCTTGCGACCGACATGGCCTGATTTACCCATGCCTGAAACAATCACACGTCCTTGTGCGGTGATGATTTTATCAATCACTTGAGTAAAAGCGGCGCCGAGTGGACCGCGCAACGCTTCAGCGAGATGCGATAAGCCTTCGCCTTCTGTTGTAATGGTCCGAAGAGCTGAGGCGAGTGCAGGATGATCAGAATTGGAAAGCGTCATGAAGCTACATTAACTCTTTTATTATTGCGCGCAATTCTTGCCCTATATCCAGCCGCTTAAGCGCATAGGCGATATTGGCTGTTAAAAAACCCAATTGGTGTCCGGTATCAAAAACGCGTCCACGAAAGAGATGCGCATGATAGGGCATGGTATTCATCAGCGTGACCATCGCATCTGTGAGCTGAACCTCACCACCGGTACCGCGCGGTTGATGCTCAAGAACATCAAAAATCTCGGGCGATAAAATATAGCGTCCCGAGATTGCAAAATTCGACGGCGCTTTGCTTTTTTGCGGCTTTTCAATCATCGCATGAATGCGCGGCGTTCCTATAGACTCACCATGAAGATCGAGAATACCATAGCGATGGGTTTCCTGTTCAGGCACTTCATAGGCTGCAATCACTTGGCCACCATGATCCTCCCGTTCTTTAATCATGTCAGCGAGACACGGTGTTGCACCCTCATGCAACATATCGGGCAAGAGAACAGCAAAAGGTTCATTACCGACAAGATCACGCGCGCACCAGACAGCATGACCCAGGCCCAAGGGTTCCTGTTGCCTTGTAAAGCTCGTGCGCCCGGCAAGAGGTGTATTTTCCTTTAACCGTGCGAGGTCCGCATCACGACCGCGTTGCTGAAGCGTGGCGTTGAGTTCGTAGACGTGATCGAAATGATCTTCAATTGTACCTTTGCCACGACCGGTGACAAAAATGAAATGTTCAATACCCGCCGCACGCGCCTCTTCCACGACATGCTGGATGACCGGCTTATCAACGACCGGCAACATTTCTTTGGGAATGGTTTTCGTGGCGGGCAGAAACCGTGTGCCGAGACCAGCGACGGGGAAGACGGCCTTGCGGATCGGTTTCATGCCTGATCTGTTCCGGTTTTGGCAGGTCGGCGCCAGAGACTATTCACGCTTTTCTCCTAGCAAAAATCGTCCGAAAACCAAAATCGTTCCAGGCTTCCAATAAAAGTGGGTTAAATGGTCAATAAAATTTAACCATATCACCTGAGATTAGGAGCGAAACTCATCGGGATCGGACTGTGATGCGGCGGATTTCTCTCTTTTTTGTAGTGATTGCAGGCTTGATCGTAGCAAGCCCGGCGGCTTTCGCGGGTCCTGCAAAGTCCGAGCCGTCGCTTCAGGCAAAATCCTCTGCGAAATCAAGTGACCGCTTTTCAGGCTTTATCGAGCGGTTGTGGCCACAAGCGCGCGCTCAGGGCGTGTCGCGCACAACATTTGATGCGGCGTTTAAGGGCGTGACACCCGATGCCGAGGTGATCGCTCTCACCAAGAAACAATCGGAATTTGTAAAACCCATCTGGGAATATCTTGCGAGCGCCACGTCATCCGCCCGTCTTGAGCGTGGCCAGCGCGTCATGCGTGAATATGAGCAAGCGGTTTCAGCAGTTGAAGCACACTATGGCGTTGATCGCTCGGTGATCCTTGGTGTGTGGGGGATGGAGACGAATTTCGGAAGCTATACGGGAGGTAAAGACGTTATTCACTCACTCGCGACTTTGGCGTCTGTCGGATACCGCAGCACATATTTTCGCGATGAGTTGATCAACGCTTTGCTTATTCTTGAAGAGCGTCACGTTGCGCGCGCGGATTTCAAAGGCTCATGGGCCGGTGCAATGGGGCAGACACAATTCATGCCTTCATCTTTCTGGCGCTTTGCAGAAGATTTTGATGGCGATGGTCATAAAGACATTTGGAAATCCATTCCCGATGCACTCGCTTCAACGGCGAATTATCTCAAAGAAAATGGCTGGCGTTCGGGCCAACCTTGGGGCTTTGAAGTCACACTGCCAAAAGGCTTTGATTATCGTGTGCATGATGCGTCATTTGCCGAATGGCGAATGCGCGGTGTGACACGTGCTGATGGGCAGGCTTTGCCACAAGATGGACAAGCGAGTGTGTCTTATCCGGCAGGTGCGGATGGTCCGATTTTTCTTGTGACATCGAATTTCAACGTCATCAAACGCTATAACGCGTCTGATGCCTATGCGCTCGGCGTCGCTAATCTTGGTGATCTGTTGCAGGGCGGATCAGGCATTCAGGCTGCGTGGCCAACCGAAGATCCGCTTTTGGCGATCTCACAGCGGATTGAATTACAACGCGCTTTGATGCGCCTTGGCTATGATGTCGGTAAAGCCGATGGCCTTATTGGTTCGCGCACGCGCGAGGCGCTGCGCGATTTTCAAGAGCGCGCTGGTTTGCGGCCTGATGGTTATCCCAATCGCCGTGTGCTCGAAGCGCTCAAATTGAATTGAGCGCTCACTTCGCTCAACGCGGCAGTGTGGATGTGCCCATCAAATGACTATCAACCGCATGGGCGGCTTGACGGCCTTCACGAATGGCCCACACCACAAGCGATTGTCCGCGACGCATATCACCGCATGCAAAGACTTTCTCCACGCTTGTCTTATAGTGAAGCGTGTCGGCGGCAACATTGCCGCGCGCATCAAGCTTCGCACCGAGATCTTTCACCATGCCGTCTTGCACGGGTGAAACAAAGCCCATCGCCAAGAACACAAGATCCGCGCGTAGTCGAAATTCCGTGCCGGGGATCGGTTGGAATCTATCATCGACACGCACGCAAGTGAGCGATGTGACTTTGCCATCTTCACCATCGAAAGACACGGTATTGACGGCGAAATCACGGTCGGCACCTTCTTCATGGCTTGAAGAGGTTCTGAGTTTCATCGGCCAATTCGGCCAGGTGAGAAGCTTGTCTTCCTTCTCCGGCGGCTTGGTCATGATTTCAATTTGCGTCACTGACAAGGCGCCTTGGCGTATTGATGTGCCGATGCAATCCGAACCTGTATCACCGCCACCAATCACGACAACATGTTTGCCATTGGCAAGAATAGGTGTGTTCGATTTCAAAGGTTCATGACCAACGCGGCGATTTTGCTGTGGCAGAAAATCCATCGCGAAATGAATTCCTGAAAGATCACGTCCCCACACCGGAAGATCGCGCGGTTTTTCTGCGCCGCCTGCAAGCACCACCGCATCATAAGCGGCTGTGAGATCGGCTATTGCTTTGTCTTTGCCAATGTGAACGCGGCAATGGAATACAACGCCTTCGGCTTCCATCTGCTTCACGCGACGATCAATCAGATATTTTTCCATTTTGAAATCAGGAATGCCATAACGCAGCAGACCGCCAGGCTTAGTGTTCTTTTCAAACACATGAACTTCATGACCCGCGCGTGCCAGTTGTTGGGCTGCCGCTAACCCTGCAGGGCCTGAACCCACAATTGCGACACGCTTGCCGGTCAAGCGCGGCGCGGGTTCGGCATTGACCCAGCCTTCAGCAAAAGCGCGATCAACAATCGCACATTCTATGGTTTTGATCGTAACAGGTTGATCATTCAAATTGAGCGTGCAGCTCGCTTCGCAAGGCGCGGGGCACACACGACCTGTGAATTCCGGAAAATTATTGGTCGAATGAAGATTGCGTGCAGCTTCTTCCCAGTCACCTTGATAAACAAGGTCATTCCAATCAGGAATCTGGTTATTCACCGGACATCCGTTATGGCAATAAGGAATACCGCAATTCATGCAACGCGCGGCTTGATCGCGCGTCGCTTCTTCTGAAAGCGGAATCACAAATTCCTTGTATGCGCGAATACGATCAGCTGCCGGCGTATATTTTCGGTCGCGACGATCAATCTCAAGAAATCCAGTGACCTTGCCCATTTTATTCTCCCGCAACCGCTAAAGGACGGTTCTCGTTTTCGGCCATCAATTCACGAAGCGCACGGCGATATTCAATCGGCATAACCTTCTTGAATTTACCGCGATAGTTCGCCCAATTCTCAAGAATCATCCGCGCGCGCGTCGAACCTGTGTGGCGTACGTGATTTTCGATGAGGAACTTCAAACGTTCCGCATCTTGTCGTGTCATATGCGCCATGAGTTCGAAGGGTTCAGTCGCATTCTTTTCTTCCGGTTGAATAGTTTCAAGTTCAACCATCGAAAGATTGCAACGCTTGCTGAATGTATTATCTTCGTCGAGTACATAGGCCACGCCGCCCGACATGCCAGCTGCGAAGTTACGTCCGGTCTTGCCGAGCACAACAACGATACCGCCGGTCATATATTCGCAGCCATGGTCGCCTGTGCCTTCAACAACGGCAATGGCTCCGGAGTTGCGCACGGCGAAACGTTCACCAGCGACGCCACGGAAATAACATTCACCGGCAATCGCACCATAAAGCACGGTATTGCCGACGATGATCGACTCTTCCGGTACGATATTCTTCGCCTTATTCGAAGGAAAAACAATCAGGCGACCGCCCGAGAGACCTTTGCCGACATAGTCATTCGCTTCGCCTTCAAGCTTAAGCGTGATGCCGCGTGAAACCCAAGCGCCGAAACTCTGACCCGCCGTGCCATTGAGTTTCACATGGATCGTGTCTTCAGGTAGACCCTTGAACCCATAACGCTTTGCCACTTCGCCCGAAAGCATTGCGCCTGTCGTGCGGTTAAGACTCTTGATCGACGCTTCAATTGAAACCTTCTTCTTTGATTGAAGCGCATCCTTTGCTTTCTCGATCAATGTGCGATCAAGAACAGAGTCAAGATGGTGATCTTGCGTTGTCGAATGATGGATGTCTTCTGCCTCCGCTGCATGCGGCTTTAAGAAGAGTTTCGAGAAATCAAGGCCATTAGCCTTCCAATGATTGATAGCGCGATCACGATCAAGCATCTGCATCTGACCAACCATCTCATTGAATTTACGATAGCCAAGCGTCGCCATGATTTCGCGGACTTCTTCGGCAACAAAGAAGAAGAAATTGATGACATGTTCGGGCTGACCGACAAAACGCTTACGCAACACGGGATCCTGTGTCGCAACACCCACAGGGCACGTGTTCAAATGACATTTGCGCATCATGATGCAGCCTGCTGCGATCAAAGGTGCCGTGGCGAAACCGAATTCGTCCGCTCCCAAAATCGCGCCGACGACAACGTCACGACCCGTGCGAATACCGCCATCAACCTGCACCGCAATACGCGAGCGCAGATTGTTGAGCACAAGCGTTTGATGTGTCTCAGCCAAACCGATTTCCCATGGCGAACCGGCATGTTTGATCGAGGTCAGGGGTGACGCACCCGTGCCGCCTTCAAAACCTGAAATCGTCACATGATCCGCGCGCGCCTTTGAAACGCCAGCCGCAACCGTACCCACGCCGATTTCGGAAACGAGTTTCACTGACACATTCGCAACCGGATTGACGTTTTTCAGATCGTAAATCAGCTGCGCTAAATCTTCGATCGAATAAATGTCATGATGCGGCGGCGGCGAGATCAAACCGACGCCCGGAGTCGAGTGACGCACTTTGGCAATCGTCGAGTCGACTTTATGACCCGGCAATTGACCGCCTTCGCCAGGCTTTGCCCCTTGCGCCATCTTGATTTGGATCATGTCGGAATTAACGAGATATTCTGTCGTCACACCGAACCGACCGGACGCCACTTGCTTGATTGCTGAACGCATCGAGTCGCCATTCGGCAAAGGCTTGAAGCGATCCGATTCTTCGCCGCCTTCACCTGTGTTTGATTTGCCGCCAATGCGGTTCATTGCGACCGCAAGTGTCGTATGCGCTTCACGCGAGATCGAACCGAATGACATCGCACCCGTTGCAAAACGCTTGACGATGTCTTTAGCCAATTCAACCTCTTCCAACGGCACGGGCTTACGACCATCTTCTTCCGCTGACTTGATGCGGAAGAGCCCGCGAATGGTGAGCAAATGCTCGCTCTGATCATTCAAGAGCTTCGCATAATCGCGATATTTGTCTTGTGCATTGCCACGCACCGCATGTTGCAACAGCGCCACCGATTGCGGTGACCATGCATGCGCTTCGCCGCGCAAGCGATAGGCATATTCACCGCCGACATCGAGCGCGCTGCGCAGCACCGGATTAGTGCCGAAAGCATCTGCATGGCGCGTGACCGTTTCGCGAGAAATTTCGCTCAAGCCCACACCACCAATTCGTGAATGTGTGCCGGCAAAATATTTCGCGATGAATTCATCGGAGAGGCCAATCGCATCGAAAATCTGCGCGCCGCAATAGGATTGATAGGTCGAGATGCCCATCTTGGACATGACCTTCAAAATGCCTTTGCCGATGGATTTAATGTAGTGCTTCTCGATTTCGTAATGCGAAAGCTTCAAGCCCATATCTTTTGCAAGCGCATGAAACGTTTCAAAAGCGAGATAGGGGTTGATCGCTTCTGCACCATAACCAGCAAGACACGCGAAGTGATGCACTTCACGCGCTTCGCCCGTTTCAACAACGAGACCCACAGAAGTCCGCAAACCCTTGCGGATCAAATGATGATGAACAGCAGCCGTTGCGAGAAGTGCCGGCAACGGAATACGATCCGGTCCAATCATGCGATCTGAAAGCACGATGATGTTGTAGCGAGTTCTTACAGCCGCTTCCGCGCGTTCACACAAACGCTCAAGCGCATCATGCATACCGGCTTCGCCTTGCTCGACGGGATAAGTAATGTCGAGCGTTTTTGTATCAAAGGAGTCTTCGAAATGGCCAATGCAGCGGATCTTTTCGAGATCGCCATTGGTCAAAATTGGTTGACGCACTTCAAGGCGCTTACGACGTGAATTGCCTTCGCGATCAAAGATATTTGGCCGCGGTCCGATAAAGGAGACAAGCGACATCACGAGTTCTTCGCGGATCGGATCAATCGGCGGATTCGTCACTTGCGCGAAATTTTGTTTGAAATAAGTGTAAAGCAGTTTCGATTTGTCGGACATCGCTGAGATCGGCGTATCCGTGCCCATCGAACCAATGGCTTCTTCACCTTTAGCACCCATCGGCTCAAGCAAGATTTTCAGATCTTCTTGCGTATAACCAAAGGCCTGTTGACGATCGAGCAGCGAAACATCGGTGCGCGCAGCCCGCGGTTCCACAGGACGCAAATCTTCAAGAACAATCTGTGTCGCTTCAACCCAGTCCATATAGGGATGAGCCCTCGCAAGCGATTCCTTGATCTCTTCGTCAGAAACAATGCGGCCTTGTTCAAGATCAACGAGCAACATTTTACCCGGTTGCAAACGCCACTTGGTAACAATCTTTTCCTCTGGAACTGGCAACACGCCCATCTCGGACGCCATGACAACGAGGCCGTCATCGGTGACGTAATAACGCGCAGGCCGCAAACCGTTGCGATCGAGCGTAGCACCAATCTGGCGACCATCAGTGAAGGCAATCGCTGCAGGGCCGTCCCATGGTTCCATCAAGGCGGCGTGATATTCATAGAAAGCGCGACGTTGTTCATCCATCAAAGGATTACCGGCCCATGCTTCCGGAATCAGCATCATCACGGCATGCGCGAGCGAGTAGCCGCCTTGCACGAGAAATTCGAGCGCGTTGTCGAAGCAGGCTGTGTCTGATTGTCCTTCATAGGAAATCGGCCAGAGCTTTGAGATTTCTTCGCCGAAGAGCGGCGACGCGACAGAGGCTTGGCGCGCCGCCATCCAGTTCACATTGCCGCGCAACGTGTTGATCTCGCCGTTGTGCGCAACCATGCGATAGGGATGCGCGAGTGACCATGTCGGGAATGTGTTGGTTGAGAAACGTTGATGAACAAGCGCAACCGCTGACTCAAGACGCTTGTCTTTGAGATCGGGGAAATAATCACCAAGCTGGGTGGCGAGTAACATGCCCTTGTAAACAAGCGTACGCGCAGAGAGCGAGACAGGATAGAAGCCCGCCGTTGCCGGGTTGTTGAGATTGTAAATCGTGTTTGAAATTACTTTGCGTAGCAAGAACAAACGACGCTCGAATGTATCGATGTCGGTGATCGACTTGTTGCGCGCGATGAAGATTTGACGAAGCACTGGTTCTGTCGGCTTCACGCTTTCGCCGAGGCATGCGGTGTGAACAGGTACATCGCGCCAGCCGAGAAAAATCTGACCTTCTTCTGCAATCACTTTTTCAATGATCGTCTCGCATAATTTGCGGCCTTCAGGATCGCGCGGCAAAAACACATGGCCCGCGGCATAATGGCCGGACTCTGGCAAAGTGAAGCCGAGCTTTTGGCATTCTTCGCTCAAGAACTTGTGCGGGATCTGCACCAACATGCCGCAGCCGTCGCCGGCCTTGGGGTCGGCGCCTACGGCACCACGATGATCGAGGTTCAAAAGGATCTGTAACCCCATTTCGACAATGTCGTGCGACTTGCCGCGCTTCATATCGGCGACAAAGCCGACGCCGCAGGAGTCTTTCTCCAGCGACGGGTCATAAAGACCCTGCGCGGCCGGCAGGCCGGGGTCCCGAACGAGTGGCGTTTTAGACTCGAGCGATTCGGTGAGAATGTCGGTCCCGTCTTGTTCCACGCGTACCATAGGCGTCTCCTGAGCCAAATTCCCTAAAAACGAGCCTTTTTGAGGTCCGTTTTTGCGTTTTCGGGGCTTTTTAGCGTATTTCAGGAGGAGGGTAGCGCCCCGATTTGCACCCGTTCCTTGTCGGGCGCCTCGGGACTATGCCGTCGAACGCCCTAGGCCCGCTTTTGGCGGGCGGCCGTTTTCTTCTTGCCAAAACCGGTGAGCGTCTTGGTAACCGACAGACGGAAAAGTAAATTAGCCTGCATGACCATCAAAGACCCGGCCTTAGAAGAGCGAAACGAATATCGCGGACAGAAAGGACAGCATCACTGTCCTAATTAAACCGAGAATTGCATTTTTTCCCGAACGATACAAGAGGTGGATCGCTCTATTTTTAGTATGCGACGACATGCCCAAAAGCGTTTATCCGCTAAAGGAAGATCGTGCCGCAAGGAGGCCCCGATGATCAATCTGGCGAGTGACAATGTGGTGGGTGCGTCGCGTGAAATTTTGGATGCGATTGCTGCAGCCAATACAGCGCCGGAAGCCTCTTACGGTACAGACCGATTCTCGCGCGAAGCCGAGGCGCGGTTAGGCAAAATATTCGAGCGGGAAGTGAAAGTGTTTTTGGTGGCGACAGGCACGGCGGCGAATGCGCTTGCCCTTTCGGCTTTCACGCCGCCTTGGGGCGCGGTGTTCTGCCACGAAGAAAGTCATATCGCGGATGATGAATGTGGCGCACCAGAAATGTATACGGCCGGCGCAAAGCTTGTCGGCATTAGGGGTGAGGCGGGAAAATATTCAACGCATGATCTCGAACATGCGCTTAAAAGATTTCCGCGTGGCGTGACGAAGGCCGTGCAGCCTTCGCTCGTTTCGCTCTCGCAAGTCACAGAATGCGGCACGCTTAATTCGCTTGATGAAATCAAAGCGCTTGCAGCCGTTGCGAAACGCTATAACATAGGCGTGCACATGGATGGGGCGCGGTTTGCCAATGCGCTTTTATCGCTCGGCTGTTCGCCTGCCGAGATGACATGGAAATCTGGTGTTGATGTTTTGTCATTTGGTGCCACAAAAAACGGGGCACTCGCGTGTGAAGCCGTGATTTTCTTTGATCCGAAGCACGCAAAAGATTTTGACTTCCGTCGCAAACGCTCAGGCCATACGCTTTCAAAGGGGCGTCTGTTTGGCGCACAGTTGCTCGCTTATCTCGAAAATGATCTTTGGCTCGCCAATGCGCGGCATGCCAATGCCATGGCCAAAAACCTCTCTGAAGGCTTTGCAAAGATCACGGGCTTCAGATTGCCTTGGAAGACAGAAGCGAATCAAGTCTTTGCCATTATGCCGAAGCGTGTTTCTGATGCCCTTTCGCAGGCAAATATTTTTGCAGCCCCATGGTATAAAGAGAGCATCAGCCTGCCGCGTGATGAGCAGATCAAAGAGGATGAAAGCTTCCTGCGTTTCGTCACAAGCTATGCGACTAAAGCGGAAGAGATTGAAATAGTATTGAAAACAGCACGGGCGGCCTAGAACATTTTGCGATGAAATGGCCGCCGGTTCATCGAAACAAAATGTGACAAGATAATGTGACAAGATAAAGACATAGAGCGTGTTTTTGAGTCCATCAAAAACACGCTCTAGAACCGCCCGCACACTCTAAAGTGAAGACGTTAAGCCGCGTTGGCTTCAATCACTTTCGCCGATGAATTCGCCGCAATCGGGATGAGGCGCGGCTTTTTCGCTTCCGGCACTTCGCGCACTAGATCAATATGGAGCAAGCCGTTCTCAAGCGCGGCACCTGTCACTTGCACATAATCTGCAAGCTGGAAGCGGCGCACGAAAGCGCGTGCGGCAATGCCTTGATGCAAGACTTCGCGGCGTATTTGTTCGCCTTCGGCCTTTTTCTGACCAGTAATTGTGAGAGCCGCTTCTTTCACCTCAATTGAAAGATCGGCTTCGGCAAAGCCTGCGACCGCAAGCGTGATGCGATACGCATTCTCGTCTGTGCGTTCGATATTATAGGGTGGGTAGCTCGTGGCTTCGGGCGCAGTCGCTTGATCTAGAAGCTGGAAAATCCGGTCAAAGCCAATCGTTGAGCGATAAAGAGGGGAAAGATCAAAGTGACGCATCGCATATCCTCCAATAGAAGCGACATAAACATGTGGTTCGCCCGAGGGGCCGAACCGGTTTCAGGACGACCATTATGATCCGTCCTGAGCAAGAGTTAGGAAGCCCAAAGCGTGGCTTCAAGGGGTGTCGCTGATGATTCAAAAAACGCGTCTGCCGCAGGAAGCGCGAGCGGATCTTGTCCGCGCCGGACCCTTTCCGGTGCCTCAAGGCGCTGAGGTCGGGGTCACGCATACGGTGGATGGTGCTGCGCTCCGCTATGCGTGCTGGCGAGCGGACGCGACACGCCGCGAGGCCCTCGTGCTCATCTTACAAGGGCGGACGGAATTTATTGAGCGCTATGGCGAGACCATTGGTCTTTTACTTCAGCGCGGCTTCGATGTGCTGGCCTTCGATTGGCGCGGGCAGGGAGGCTCTCAGCGTCTTCTGCCCCATTCCCAAAAAGGCCATGTCGCTTCTTTTGATGATTATGGACAGGATCTTGAAGCGATTTTATCCGTCGCTGATCAACATGGGTTTTCGAAGCCGCGCTATGTCCTCGCTCATTCGATGGGCGGAGCTATTTTGTTGAATGAGTTGAGTAAGGGGTACCTAAAAATTGAGCGCGGAATTCTCTCAGCACCGATGATCGGCCTTTCGATGATCCGTGCACCACGCGTCGCGCATTTGTTCGCGAATATTTTTTTTGCTCTTGGGCTTAGTGCGGCTTATGTGCCGGGCGGGAATGACAATCCTCTGATGGACTTCGAAAATAATCCGCTCACGCCTGATCCGTTGCGCTTTGGTATTTCAAGAACGATTTTATCTGAAGCGCCTGATCTCGCGATTGCGAGTCCGACGATTGGGTGGGTCAAAACAAGTTTTGATGCGATGGTGAGATTGCAAGATTCTGAAACCGCACAAAAGATTTCAACATCGCTGCTGTTTATTGCTGGACCACAAGATCGCATTACCGATACAAAGGCAACTGAACGTTTTGTTTCTTATCTTCGTAATGGCAGATTGATTGAACTTGAAGGTGCAGAGCATGAAATTTTGCTGGAACGCGACGCGCTCCGAAAGCAATTCTGGCAAGCTTTAGATGAATTTATTGGGTGAAGCGGTTAGCGATTTAAAAGCGCCAGAGCTTCGGCATGAATGAGCTTATCGCCTGCCGCGATAATCTGCCCGCCTTCGGTTGCGGGCTTGCCATCCCATGTCGTCATGATGCCGCCCGCGCCTTCAATGATCGGAATAAGCGCTACAACATCATAGGGTTTTAGATTGGCTTCGATTACAAGATCCATGAAGCCTGCAGCCACCATGCAATAAGCATAGCAATCATATCCGAAACGCGTGAGCCGTGCGGCGGCTTCAACACGACGAAACGCTTCAGCTTCTTTCGCATTAAACATCGTCATTGATGTGCTCGAAAGCGTGGCGTCTTTTAACGATGCGCAAGAGCGCGTTTTCAGCGTACGTTCGCCTTGTGGAGATTTTAAAGTGGCTTTGCCGCCATCACCAAAAAAACGTTCTTTGGTGAAAGGTTGATTCATCATGCCATAGGCCGCGGATCCATTGCGCGAGAGACCAATCAGTGTGCCCCACAAAGGCAAGCCCGAGATAAAGGCTTTGGTTCCATCGATCGGATCAAGCACCCACACAAATTCGGCATCGGCGTTTTCAGAACCGAATTCTTCACCCACAATCCCGTGATGCGGAAAGACTTCGCGGATGCGTTTGCGCATCACAACTTCGCTCGCGCGATCGGCTTCGGTGACGGGATCAAAAAGGCCGCCCTCATTTTTGTCGGAAGCGGCAAGAGAAGACCGGAAAAAAGGGAGAATGGCGGCGCCCGACAAAGTGGCGAGCTCGTCAACAAAAGCCGAAAAATCGACGGCGGTCATCATCGGTCTCCTGATGAGCGAAAGACGACCTATTTAGGCGGTCAATCGCCTTTCTGGCAAATCGAGAGGGCGAAAAGGCGCAAAACGCGGCACATGCCCGAGGGACAGGCCATGAAATACCGCCATCTTATTTTTGCATAGATAGGTTAGACTTATGATTTAATTAACTTAAATCCAATACCTGCGTTGATTTGTCATATAATTCGACTAAATATGTAAACATCGCTCTTGCTTTTTGTGCAGTGCACAGGCACATTGTTGCAGTGCGATATCGCTGAAACAGCGATTTCGCCTGCCCTTCTTGGGCGTTTCCTCCCTAGACTTAGGCCGCCATCATGGCGGCCTCTTTTTTATTGGGTAGTTTTGGACCTCTACGCCCCGTGCTCCTCATTCCGCCGCAAGGCGTTCCGGACGAATGAAGTCCTCAATGAAAAGCGTAAGGTCTCGCGCCATCAGGCTCAGGTCACGCTTTAACTCATCGAAATGCGGTAACCGAACCATGCGCCGCTCATCCATATAAAGCGCGCGATTAACTTCGATTTGCAGCGCATGAACACCATTGCCCCGCGCACCGTGATGTTCGGTAATAAACCCGCCTGCATAGGGCCTGTTGCGTGCAACCTGATAACCGCACGCGCTCAGAGAGGCTTCAATCCTATCTGTAATATCCGCATCGCAACTTGTGCCGAAACGATCACCGATCACAATATCGCAGCGATAGCTTTCTGATCGCGTCACCGCAGCAGAAGGCATCGAGTGACAATCAATGAGTAATGCAAATCCATGGCGGCGATGTGCGGTTGTTAATTGGCGTGCCAACGCACGGTGATAGGGTTTGTAAAGCCATTCGATGCGATCAAAGGCTTCTGCGAGCGGTAGAGTGCTTTTGTAGATTTCTTGACCATCTCCGACAGTGCGTGGAACCGTGCCAAGTCCGCTTGCGACGCGAATCGATGACGAATTCGCAAAGAGCGGCAAACGCTCCGAGAACATTTTCGGATCGAGCTCATAGGGCTCGCGATTCACATCACAAAATGCCCGTGGGAATTCGACCGACATAAAAGACGCACCCATATGAATGACATCGCTAAACAGATGGTCGACATCCATATCTTCCGAGCGACGAAGCGCGAGCGGATCAAGCCGCGATGCGTTTAAAAAGCTTTCGGGATAAACGCGGCCGGAATGGGGAGAATTGAACAACAAGGCCGAGGGGCCGCTCTCCGGATTGAAGATCCGGAACGGTGGGTCGAAATGAGGGACGAAACCGGTAGTCATAATGGGTTTCAAAAATCCTGCGGTTCGACCGAGGTCTCGGTTTGGAACGCTTCGGCTTGGAGCTCCCCGAATTTGCGCCTAGTCTTCTTCACTGTCCATATGGGCGAAACGTCGCGCCCGCGCGCGGCCTTCACGGGTTATTTACCGGTTTTGGGTTTGATGCGGGCGAGATGACGGGGGCAGATGATGATCGATAACGCGCTGACGCGGCGCATCCTCTTAGCCGAGGACGACAATGACATGCGTCGGTTCCTGGTTCGGGCACTCGAACAGGCCGGTTTTCAGGTGGCGTCCTTTGATAATGGGCTTTCCGCCTATAATCGACTGCGCGAGGAGCCGTTCGAGCTGCTTTTAACCGACATTGTCATGCCGGAAATGGACGGGATTGAACTCGCGCGCCGCGCGACCGAACTCGACCCCGATATCAAGGTCATGTTCATCACCGGATTCGCCGCCGTGGCCTTAAATCCGGACTCGGAAGCCCCGAAAGATGCCAAAATCCTCTCCAAACCCTTCCATTTGAAGGATTTGGTCCATGAGGTCGAAAAACTGCTCGAGGCGGCGTAAGCGACTGAAAGCGGCATTTTTTGGCGTCCGCCCGCTTGCATCGGCAAAGCTCTGTCGTTATAGCCACCCAACGCCTTCTTGGGGGTAACCCCTGTGACGGGCGCGTAGCTCAGCGGTAGAGCACTACCTTGACATGGTAGGGGTCACAGGTTCGATCCCTGTCGCGCCCACCATTTGGTGAAAGAATTCTTCGGGTTCGATGCCGGTGACGGTGTGGGTCTCGATTTTTGAACGGGATGTGCGGGCGACCGCATCAAAACGGAATAGGGATTACGGCCATGAAAATTCGCAACAGCCTCAAGAGCCTTCGCGAGCGTCATCGCGACAACCAGCTCGTGCGTCGCAAAGGCCGCGTATACATCATCAATAAAACCCAGAAGCGCTACAAGGCGCGTCAGGGCTGAGTGATGGTTCCTTCGCTCCTGTGAGCGTTGTCGCACTCCTGATTTTTAACTGAAATGTCTCAAAGCCTCGCGAAAGCGGGGCTTTTTGTTTTCGGTATAAAGATGTGATTCGCGATATTCGATTCATCATGAAAAAGACGATATCTAAGTTAAGGTAGGATCCAATAGTCATGCGCCTTATCGCCGACCCTCCAATTTATCACCATAAAAAAGGATCACCTCGATGAAAGTGAAGACCGTTTTCGTTGCGTTGATGTTTGTTGGTACGGGTTTGTCAGTCGCGCAGGCTGACTCAAAATGTGGGATGGATATGAATCACATGTCGCATTCCGCGCATATGTCGTCTTTCACACAATCCTATATGAAGGCCATGTGCGACATGATGGAGGATATGGATAAATATCCGATGAATGGCGACGCCTCTCATGATTTTGCCGCCTCCATGATCCCGCATCATAAAGCAGCGGTTGATATGGCGAAGACACTTCTCAAAGATCCGAAAGCCGATCCGGCTTTGCGCAAAATGGCTGAAAATATCATCGCATCACAAAGTGCGGAGATTGCCGAATTAGAGGCATATCTCAAAGCACATCCGTGAAGCCGATCCTTTCAAAGCCCCGCGTCTGCGGGGCTTTTTGATGCATTGAACAACGCCTCACCACGCCGATAACGGGCAGGCTTGGACTTTTTGACAACACTCCGATGCGCTTTTGATGCTGTTTCTTGTTTGATCCTCAGGGATTGAACATAGCGGCCAAGATCAAAGTATCGTGATGGGATTAGTCAGGTAGAGGAGTTGTTATGTGTTTTGAATGTGTAAATGTGAGTCGGCGTCGCTTTATGAGTTTTGCGGCGACCGGAGCGGCAGCTGCCGGCCTTTGGACCATGGGGGGCGCGCTTAGCCCGAGTTTTGCGAAAACGAGCCTCAGCGCTGATGATGCTCTCGCGAAGCTAAAAGCCGGTAATCAGAAATTTGTAAGTTCACCGCAGCACTGCGCGGCTGAATTGACCAATAACCGAACCGCGGTTGCCAAGGGTCAATCACTTTGGGCCACCATATTGACTTGCGCGGATAGCCGCGTGTCGCCGG
>VGCJ01000033.1 GCA_016870035.1 Alphaproteobacteria bacterium | reverse complement strand
ACATTCAAATGGAGCATGATGGGTGGCACGGTGATGCTTGGTTTAGCTGTGTGGGCGGTTCATCTCACCGCACAACAAACAGACTCAACAAGCGCCTATCTCGCTTTCTCTGCGGGCTTGATTGCGTGGGGTTGGCAGGAGTTGAGCCTTTACACAGGCTATGTGACAGGCCCGCGTAAGATCCGCTGCGCGGAAGGATGTTCGGGCGTCAGACATTTCGGCCATGCGATTGCCGCCAATCTCTGGCATGAATTGGCAATCATCATCGTTGCAGCAATCATTTGGTTCATCGTTAAAGATCAACCGAATTGGACAGGCTTTTACACTTATGTGACGTTGTGGGGCATGCATCTTTCCGCACGGCTCAATGTGTTTTTGGGCGTGCGCAATGTCAGTGTGGAATTTGTTCCTCCTCACATGGAAGTATTGAAGAGCTTCCTCACGGAAAAGCCGATGAATATGCTTTTCCCCGTCTCCGTGACGATTGCGACGACGGGCGTAATTTGTCTCTTAGGTCGCGCGGCGGATGCGACGAGTGATTATGCGATCACAAGCTATTCGCTTCTCGCCGCGATTATGGGTCTCGCTCTTGTCGAGCATTGGATGCTCGTCATTCCTCTCTCGGTGCAAAAACTTTGGAGCTGGAGCCTGCCGCGCCCCACTCTTGACCTACCGCAAAGACGGCACCCTGAAGATCACCATGAATTAGCCGCAGTTTCGGCGCACGTCCCGGCTGCTCATGACGGCCATAATTGTCAAAGTCTTAAAAGCGGAACTCGATGATGGACTATAATTCTTTTTTCCAATCGAAAATCGATGAATTGAAATCGGAGGGCCGCTACCGCGTCTTTGCGACATTAGAGCGCAAGGCCGGAGCCTTCCCGACAGCGGGACATCATGGCGCATCTGCGACAAAACCGATCACCGTCTGGTGCTCGAATGATTATCTCGGCATGGGACAGAACCCTTCCGTGCTAAAAGCCATGCATGAAGCGGTTGATCTTTGTGGCGCGGGCGCGGGCGGCACGCGTAATATTTCCGGTACCAACCGTTTCCATGTCGAATTGGAGCAGGAACTCGCCGATCTACATGGCAAAGAATCAGCACTGCTTTTCACCTCGGGTTATATCTCGAATTGGGCGGCACTGGGCACGCTTGCAAGCATGATCCCTGATTGCATCGTATTGTCAGATGCTGGCAATCACGCTTCAATGATCGAAGGCATTCGCTATTCGCGTGCTGAACGTCATATCTTCAAACATAATGATGTCGCGGATCTAGAATGCATCCTCAAAACTCTTGATCCCAAGCGTCCGAAACTGATCGCCTTTGAAAGTGTCTACTCGATGGATGGCGATCTCGGACCAATCAAAGAGATTTGCGATCTCGCCGACAAATATGGGGCGATGACCTATCTCGACGAAGTTCATGCCGTCGGTATGTATGGTCCGCGCGGCGGCGGTATTGCCGAGCGCGAAGGGTTCATGGATCGTGTGACCGTGATTGAAGGCACGCTCGGCAAAGCTTTTGGTGTCGTGGGCGGCTATATCACCGGTTCAGCCGCGCTTGTTGATTTCGTACGGAGCTTCGCCTCGGGCTTCATTTTCACAACCTCTTTGCCGCCAGCCTGTGCGGCGGCGGCGGCTGCTTCGATCAGACATTTGAAGAACAGCGAAGCGGAACGCATAGGCCAGCGCGATCGCGTGGCACGGCTTCGCACGAAGCTCGATGCGGCGGGCGTACCCTATTTGCGCAATGAGAGCCATATTGTGCCCGTGATGGTGGGTGACGCGAAGAAATGCAAATGGATCAGCGATATTCTGCTCGTCTCTTATGGCATCTATATCCAGCCGATCAATTATCCGACGGTACCCCGCGGTACTGAGCGCCTTCGCATTACACCGACGCCCCTTCACACCGACGCGGATATTGATCATCTTGTAGGCGCTTTATCGAGCCTCTGGTCGCAATGCGCCTTGGCCCGCGCCGTGGCGTAACGCCGCGTAGATGATCCCGCTTTGGCAGGAGCGCGTATCTCTGTCAAGAAACGGGAACCGTGCGCCATGACTTTCTATGTATTGCTCTGGGCCATTGCTTTCGCCCTTCTTCTGATTATCGACATGGTCTGGCTCATGTGGCTCGGTCGTGGCTTCTATGTTGAAGAAATCGGCAGTTTACTGCTCGAACAACCCAATCTCATCGCCGCTTTCACCTTTTATGCGCTCTACATCGCTGGCCTTGTCTATCTCGTGATCGCGCCGGCGGCGGAGGCAGAGTCCGTCACGAAAGCGGTCGTCTCGGGGGCAGTCTTCGGTCTCGTGGCTTACGCGACCTATGATCTGACCAATCTCGCGGTGATGAAGGGCTTCACGCTCAAGATCGCGTTGATCGATATGGTCTGGGGTATGGTGCTCTCGGCGGCAGTGAGTGGCTTGACGGTGAAGATCGTAAGCTTCTTCCAAACATCAAACGCCTGAAGCGCTTGCCCGGAGCACAACGCGCCATTAGCGTGGCGGCGCTTTGTCCGGGAGAGTGTATATGTTGACTGCTGAGGCTGCAGGCGTATTTCCGATCGCGCCGACCCCTTTCTTGCCTGATGGCATGATTGACTGGAACAGCACGAATCGCATGATCGATCACTATGTCGGCTGCGGTGCGACGGGTGTGACAATCCTCGGCATTATGGGCGAAGCGCCGAAACTTGACGCGGATGAAGCGCTTCTCTTTGCCAAACGCACAATCAAACGCGCATCAAAACTGCCTTTCATTGTCGGTGTTTCTGCACCCGGCTTTGCCGCGATGCGCGCGCTCGCGCGTGCGGTGATGGATGAGGGTGCAGCCGGTGTGATGATCGCACCGCCATCTTCATTACGCACCGATGATCAGATTGTGACTTATTATGCGCAAGCGGTTGAAGCAATTGGCTCGGATATTCCTTTCGTCATTCAAGATTACCCTTTGACTCTTTCCGTTATCATGACGCCGAATGTCATCAAGCGCATTGTGATGGACAATCCCTCTTGCACGATGCTCAAACATGAAGACTGGCCAGGCCTGGAAAAAATTTCAACGCTTCGAAAATTTCAAAGCCAAGGCACACTACGCCAACTTTCCATTCTCACAGGCAATGGTGGTTTGTTCTTGGATTTTGAAATGGAACGTGGTGCCGATGGTGCGATGACCGGCTATGCTTTTCCTGAACTTCTCGTCGATGTTGTCGCTTGGCAAAAAGCGGGACGCCGCAATGAGGCGCATGATCTTTTTGATGCGCATTTACCTTTGATGCGCTACGAACAACAACAAGGCGTCGGTTTGGCCGTGCGTAAATATACGCTGATGCGGCGGGGAATTCTTGCCTCTGACGCGCAACGCAAACCCGGTAGTGGCTTGAGTGAAAAAGCAAAGTTGGAAGTGGAATATCTTCTCGCGCGTCTTGCTAAACATGATCCGCACGCAGCAATGCTGATAGCGCGCTAACCCTCATCCGGTTGCATCGGATAGATCGTTGGCATGAAGGGCAAATAGCGCGCGCCTTCGGCCACCAAAAATTCATTGAAAGCACGCATGGCCGGATTGGCTTCACGATCAGCACGCGTGACACCATACCATTGCCGCCTGATCGGCATGCCTTCAACATCAAGAATCTTTAGTCGTCCGAGTTCAAGCTCCATCGCGATTATATGCGCGGAGATAAATGCGATTACCATGCCTGCCATCACCGCTTGTTTGATGGTTATATTCGATGTCATTTCGGTGTGGCGATGTTCCTGCCAGCCTGAAACATCGCTCATGAAAATATCAAGCGAAGAGCGCGTGCCGGTCCCCACTTCACGAACAATGAAGGCGTTACCGAGAAGATCTTCTTTTGCGAGGGACCGCCTTTGCGCAAGCGGATGAGTGGGCGCAGCGATCATCACGAGCGGATGGTCACCAAAAAGCAGAGACCGCACGCCGAAATCGCGCGGGGGTCTGCCCATCAATGCAAGATCGATATCATATTGCCGAAGCGCATCGATGATAGCGAATCGGTTGCCAACCGAGAGCACAATCTCGATGCCCGAATGTTTCGCGCGGAACGCGGCAATCAATTGCGGTGCGAAATATTTGGCGGTTGAGACCGCGCCAACCGCGAGCCACCCTGTACCCGCCTCTTTGATTGCGTCGACCTCCTCAAAGAAAGCGCGCAGGCGCAGCTCGATATCGCGCGCCGTCCGAAGCGCCGCATCGCCTGCGACTGTCGGCCGCATACCATCGCGGCTCCGGTCAAAAAGGGGCAGCCCCAATTGCTCTTCAAGCTGTTTAATTGCAGCGTGATTGCCGGACCGGTAAGATTAAGCTCTTGCGCGGCTTGAGAAATCTTCCCCGACCGCCTGATCGCAAGCAGAGACTGCAATTACCGGAATGTGACATGGCGCATGATTAAAATTAAAAAAATTTATCTATCCGGCACAGCGGTCGGCAAGCTCGAAGGCGATCCGATGACGGTGCCGGGTTATTATAATGTCTGTCGCGAGCTTAAAAACGAAGTTGATTTGCCGCGTGGTATTTTCTTCGAACAAGATTGGGCAGATTTGCTAAAAGTGATGCCGGGTTGTATCAGGCGGCATCCACGCGGGGCAAATGCATTAATTGCTTGATCTCTTCGGTGACGATGTTGTGTTGCAATTTGGTGGCGGTACGATCGGCCATCCAATGGGCATTCAAGCAGGCGCCGCGGCCAATCGCGTTGCGCTTGAAGCGATGGTACTCGCGCGTAACGAAGGTCGTGACATCAATAATGAAGGCCCGGAAATTCTCGTGCTGCCGCAAAATGGTGCAAACCGCTTGAAGCCGCGCTCGATACATGGGGCAATATCACCTTTAATTACACATCAACCGACACGTCTCATTTCGTGCCGCAAGTCTCTGTCATCTGAGCGAAAAGGATCACTCTCATGCGTATCACTCAAGGATGTTTTTCTTTTCTGCCGGATCTTACGGACGAGCAAATCTCGAAGCAGATTGAAGATTGCCTCAAAAATGATTAGGCGATTGGACTCGAATACACGGATGATCCTCATCCCCGAAATACTTATTGGGAAATGTGGGGTTTGCCCATGTTCGATCTTCACAATCCGAAAGGCGTAATGATGGAATTGGAAGAGTGTCGCAAAGCACATCCGGAATCCTATATTCGCGTCAATGCATTCGACTCAACGCGCGACTTTGAAACCGTGCGCATGTCATTCTTCGTCAACAGACCGAAGAATGAACCGACGATTGCGATGTCACGTATGGATACGGTTAGTCGCTCGCAGCGTCATGCGTGGCAGGTTACGCGTTAAGCCTTCAACAAAGGATCTTCCATCATGAATGACGCAACGCCCACATCGATTACCCACATTGATCTTCAGGCCGAATATAGGGCCTCGGGCGTTGCCGATATTCTTGATGAACTTGATCGTGAATTGATCGGCTTGCAGCCGGTCAAACAACGTATTCGTGAAATCGCAGCGCTCCTAATTGTGGAACGCGCACGAAAAATCTTGGCCTCTCTTTTGATCCACCGACGCTTCATATGAGTTTCACCGGCAATCCCGGTACGGGCAAAACCACACTCGCGCTCCGTATGGCGAATATTCTTCACCGCTTGGGATATATACGCAAAGGTCATCTCGTTTCGGTGACGCGCGATGATCTTATTGGCCAATATATCGGTCACACCACTCCCAAAACGAAAGAAGTATTAAAGCGGGCGACGGGTGGCGTACTCTTTATCGATGAGGCCTATTATCTTTCTCGCCCCGATAATGAACGAGATTACGGACAAGAGGCGATCGAGATTCTTTTGCAAGTGATGGAAAACAACCGCGAGGATCTCGTGGTCATTCTCGCGGGCTATTCGGACCGTATGGATCAGTTTTTCACATCTAATCCGGGTTTCCGCTCGCGCTTCGCCCATCACATCGATTTTCCCGATTACGCAAATGAAGAGCTGCTTTCGATCTCGGAAAATATGCTCGCACGACAGAATTATCATTTTGCGGCTGATGCCAAGACCGTGATGGCCTCCTATATCGAAGCACGGCGGCAACAGCCCCATTTTGCGAATGCCCGCTCAATAAGAAATGCGCTTGACCGCGCGCGGCTTCGTCAGGCAAATCGTCTCTTCATTTCAGCGAAGGGGCCCCTTGATGCAGAGGCCCTTTTAACGATTGCTGCAGAAGACATCGCGGCGAGCCGTGTCTTTTCTGGCGGGATTGAACAAAAGAAAGCGTAAGTGATGATAAAGACCATAATCGCCCCCTCCGTGCTCTCGGCGGATTTTTCGAAACTTGGCGATGAGGTCGAATCAGTCGTCAAAGCGGGCGCGGATTGGATACATCTTGATGTGATGGATGGTCATTTCGTGCCGAACATCACTTTCGGCCCGCCGGTGATCAAAGCGATCCGCAATCGCACAGATAAAATTTTCGATTGTCATTTGATGATCGCGCCTGCTGATCCCTATCTCGCAGCCTTTGCCGATGCAGGTTGTGATATCATCACGGTTCATGCTGAAGCCGGTCCGCATTTGGATCGCTCATTGCAAACCATTCGCGCGCTCGGCAAGAAAGTGGGCGTGTCACTCAATCCCTCAACCCATGAAAGCGTCATCGAATATGTGCTTGATCGGCTTGATCTCATTTTGCTGATGACGGTCAATCCCGGTTTTGGCGGGCAGGCTTTCATTCCGGCGGTGATTGAAAAAGTGAAGCGCGTAAAAAAAATGATCGGCACCCGCAAGATCGATATCGAGATTGATGGCGGCATGACGCCAGAAACGGCACCGCTTCTGACCGCTGCGGGCGCGAATGTTTTGGTGGCAGGATCTGCCGTCTTTAAAGGTGGCGAGTCTCATTACGCCGCGAATATCAAGGCCATCCGCGCGACCGCCGATGCCGCAGCCTCGTGAGTCGATTGCCCATGTATTCTCTGCTTTTTGATCTTGACGGAACGCTAATTGAATCTGCGCCCGATATTGCCAATGCGTTGAATGTGGTTCTCAAAGACGCAGGCCGCGCCACAGTGACAGTCGATGAAACGCGTTTGCTGATTGGCGAAGGTGTCGCACGCCTTGTCGAAAAAGCTTTTGCGATGCGCGGTGGCATTCCAGAACCAACGGTACTTGCCGCGCATATTGCCAAAATGAACAAACTCTATGACGCAGCACTAACGGTTGAAACGTTTTTGATTCCGCATGCGAAAGAAGCGGTGGCTTCCCTTCATCAAGCGGGCCATCGTACTGCGGTTGTGTCGAACAAGCCCGGCTTTCTCACAGAACAAATTATTTCGTATTTCGGTTTGACGCCGCATCTTCACGCCGTGCAGGGTGCTGAAGAGCATCTACCCAAAAAACCGGCGCCCGATATGTTGTTCGCAGCTTTGGAAAAAGCGGGCGGTACGCGCGAGACCGCGTTCATGATCGGCGATTCCACGATTGATGTTGCTGCTGCTCGCAATGCCAAGATACCTGTGATCCTCGTGCGTGGCGGTTATACAACTGCGCCCGTTGAAACACTCGGCGCGGATCTTGTGATCGATCATCTCGGCCATCTTGCCGATGCGCTTTCGCGACTGAAATAGAAAACCCATGCCGCTTCACGCGCTGATCTTTGATGTCGATGGCACACTGGCCGAGACTGAAGAGCTTTATCGTCAAGCGTTTAATCAAACATTCAATGAATTTGATCTTCCATGGCATTGGGATCAGGATTGCTATCGCGTGCTTTTGAAAATCACCGGCGGCAAAGAACGCATGCTTGCGCATGCGATCTCTCTTGGCATCGATGATTTTGATCCGCTGCCGCTGCATAAAAGAAAGACCACACTTAAAAAGAAATGCTTTCGCAAGGCGCGATCGCTCTGCGTCCCGGTGCTGAAGCGCTGACCCGCAAGGATAAAGAAAGAGCCTTCGCTTTGTGATTGCGACCACCACAAGCCGTGAAAATGTTGAAACCTTAATTCGCGTGACATTGGGCGGCAACCCGCATCACTGGTTCGAAACGATCTCTACTGGTGAAGATGTTGCGATTAAGAAGTCTGATCCTGAAGTGTATCAGATCACTCTCTCACGGCTTGCGCTTCAAGCGGATCAAGCGCTTGCTTTTGAAGACAAAAAAAATGGCGTTCTCGCTGCGCGTGGCGCTGGCCTTGATGTGATCGTCACGCCAAGTCTTTATTCAGCGAGCGAAAATTTTTCAGGTGCGCTTGCGATTATCGAAACGCTTGAAGTACACAATCTTTCTGCTCTCGATTTCTTATCCGCGCGCCTTGGCATTTAAACAAAGCGCGCGGATCAGCGTATTGAAGTCTCAGAACAAGCCTTCAACTTCGCCTTTGGCATTGAGCTTGATGACTTCGGCCGAAGGTACTTTCGGCAGACCCGGCATCGTCATGATTTCACCGCAGATCACGACGATGAAGCCTGCACCGGCAGAGAGACGCACTTCACGCACAGGCACTGAGTGACCCGTCGGCGCACCGCGCACATTCGGATCAGTTGTGAAGGAATATTGCGTCTTCGCCATGCAAACCGGAAGATGGCCGTAACCTGCCGCTTCCCATGTCTTCAATTGATCGCGGATCGATTTGTCAGCGATAACTTCATCAGCATGATAAATGCGTTTTGCGACGGTTTCGATCTTCTGGAAAAGAGGCATTTCATCTGGATACAGCGGGGCGAAATGGGAATTGCCGGATACTGCAAGATCAACCACCTTGCGCGCGAGATCTTCGATGCCTGCTGAACCATGCGCCCAATGTTTACAGAGAATGGCTTCTGCACCTTGTGATGCCACATGCTCTTTCACAGCAGCGATTTCAGCATCGGTGTCTGTCGCAAAATGATTGATCGCGACGACGACCGGCACGCCAAAGCCCTTTGTGTTGGCGATATGACGACCGAGATTAGCGCAGCCTTTTTTCACGGCATCAATGTTTTCTGCACCGAGATCGGCTTTTGCGACGCCGCCATTCATCTTCATCGCGCGCACGGTCGCAACGATAACAGCTGCGGCAGGCTTCAAACCGGCTTGACGGCATTTGATATCGAAGAATTTTTCAGCACCGAGATCCGCACCGAACCCTGCTTCGGTGACAACATAATCACCAAGACGCAGCGCGGTTGTTGTCGCAATAACGGAGTTGCACCCATGCGCAATATTTGCGAACGGACCGCCATGCACAAAGGCGGGATTGTTTTCGAGCGTCTGCACCAAATTCGGCTGCATTGCATCCTTCAATAGCACCGCCATCGCGCTGTCGGCTTTGATGTCGCGGCAATAGACAGGCGTTTTGTCACGACGATAAGCAACAACAATATCACCAAGGCGCTTTTGCAAATCTTCAAGATCTTTCGAGAGACACAAAATCGCCATCACTTCGGAAGCGACCGTGATGTCAAAACCGGTCTGACGCGGGAAGCCGTTCGACACGCCACCGAGCGACACAACAATGTCGCGCAATACACGATCATTCATATCCATCACGCGGCGCCATGTGACGCGACGCTCATCGATGCCGAGTTCATTGCCCCAATAAATATGATTGTCGATCATCGCCGAGAGAAGATTATGCGCCGATGTGATCGCGTGGAAATCGCCAGTGAAATGGAGATTCATTTCTTCCATTGGCACGACTTGCGCATAGCCGCCGCCAGCCGCGCCACCCTTCATGCCAAAATTCGGGCCGAGCGAGGCTTCACGGATACAGACGACCGCTTTCTTGCCGATGCGGTTCAAACCATCGCCGAGACCCACAGTGGTTGTCGTCTTGCCTTCGCCCGCGGGCGTCGGGTTGATGGCCGTCACGAGGATGAGCTTGCCCTCGGGGCGGCTCTGGATCGATTTGATGAAGCTTTGGCTGACTTTCGCCTTGTCATAGCCATATGGGAGCAGATCATCGGCCGGTATGCCCAATTTGGCGCCGATTTCCATGATCGGTTTTTTCTTGGCTTCACGCGCAATTTCAATATCGGTCTTTAATGCCATGTCTTCCCCCATGCGAAGTATTTTCAATTGCCAAGCCTATGCGCCGATCTCCTCTTTTCCTCTATCGAAAATCCGTCCTTATCTTTTCAAACGAAGGCAAAGCTTGACATATCTGGTGCTATGATTGTCATTTGGCGCCATATCATGACGAAATTTGAACAAATTTGAGCCCTGGATCGAGATTTTATTGATGAGCATTCCCCCTTCTCTTGAGCGCAATCTCCGTTTGCCTGCAATTGTCGCCCCGATGTTTTTGGCATCTGGAACCGATCTCGTAGTCGAGACATGCCGCGCGGGTTTAATCGGGACGTTTCCGGCGCTCAACGCGCGCAGCACAGAAGAGTTTTCGCGCTGGCTTGATGAGATCAAAACGCGCCTTGCTGAGGGCCCGCCAGCGGCGTCCTATGGCGTCAATCTAATCGTGCATAAGACCAATACGCGGTTGGAGGCGGATCTTGCCGAGATCGTCCGTCATCGCGTGCCGCTGGTGATCTCGTCGCTCGGCGCGGTCAGCGATGTTGTCAAAGCGATCCACTCTTATGGAGGGCTCGTCTTTCATGATGTGATCAATCGTCGCCATTCTGAGAAAGCGGCTGAGGCGGGCGTTGATGGTTTGATCGGCGTCTCGGCGGGTGCGGGCGGTCATGCGGGAACGCTTAATCCCTTCGCGCTTCTTTCCGAGATGCGTTCAGTATTTTCCGGCACGCTTATTCTATCGGGCTCGATGAACACCGGACGTGATATTGCAGCGGCGCGCATGATGGGCGCTGATTTCGCCTATCTCGGGACGCGCTTTCTTGCGACGCGCGAAGCGATGATCCCTGAAGATTATAAAGACATGCTCGCCACATCCCGTGCGGCCGACATTCTTTATACGGCCAATATCTCAGGTGTGCCGGCGAATTTTCTAAAGCCCAGCATTCGCGCGGCCGGACTTGATCCGGATGATCTGCCGACACCCCATGCGCTCGATTTATCGAAAGAAGTGGAAGCGTGGAAAACGATCTGGTCAGCAGGGCACGGCGTTGGCGCGATTGAGGATTGCCCTGCAACTGCCGATCTCTGCGCTTCTCTCATCAGAGATTATAAAGCGGCATTTGCAAACGCCGCTTTGGATCCGTTGAAATAATCGTCTTCTTTTTTAATGCGGCATCATGCGTGAGAAGATTTTTGTGTCATCAATGAATTGATGTTTCAAAGCCGCGAGCACATGCAGTGCGAGAAGAGCGAGCGCAATCGTGCTTCCTAATTTATGCAGAATGATTGTTTTAATCGAAACCGCCGGTGCGAGGTGAAAATCCATAAAGCCAAACAGATTGAGACCCACAACCTCCGAATGTTTTGCGACAAAACCCGGCAACGCAAACCAGCCTGTAAGCGGCAAGACGATCATCAAAACATAGAAGAGACCATAGGTGATGGTCGCTATTTTTTTCTCCCAAGGCTTCACAGTATCGGGCAATGCCGGTGGCGGATTGGCAATCCGCCAGACGATGCGAAGGACAATGAGGACCAAAATCGCGATGCCGATATTCACGTGAAGATTGATCAAGCTAATACCACCCTCACCATGATCCTCGCCGATTTCTTTCTCGATCTCCATCATGTCTTCGCCAAGCAAAAGCATGCCGATGAGAAGGATTGCCATCAGCCAATGCAATATGATAGCGACACGGTCGTAAGTTGTGCGAGGCTTAGTGGTCATCCGATTCGTCCTTGAAGCGTATGAAAAGAAAAGTCGGTCGAATAGTGCAGATGACTTGAAGCTTAGCGCTGGATCATTTGGTCTTGTCGCAGGCCTAAAAATCTGTCAACCGAGTCTTTTGGATCAACCACGCCCAGCTCTATCGAGAGGATTTAAGACATATATTCTGCGGACCCTTTTTGGTGACCCCGCGTCATTGATCCTCTCATGATAATTTAGTCCCCATTATCTCCCCATAGATCCGGCAAGAGCAGTTCCCTATGATTGATAAAGCCACACTTCTGAAACATCTCCGTGAAGACGTCTATTGCCGCATTGATGCGTCACCCATTCACGGCGTTGGCGTCTTCGCCATGCGAATCATTCCAAAAGGCGTTGATCCTTTGAAAAGTCTCGTGCCGCGCGACGAGATCGAATTAAGAAGCGCAGACATTGAAGGATTACCGGAAGACGTTTTGGCGCAGATGGAAAAATACTGCTTCTTTGATGGCGATCAGATCCTCGCCTCTGCCAATGGCCTCAATACGGTTGATATGGCGATTTACATCAATCATTCGAAGTCGCCCAATCTTCGCCTTGTCGCACCGGGGCAATTTGAAACCATACGGGCAGTTAAAAAAGGCGAAGAACTGGTGATGGATTACGACATCACCTTCGGCGAAGAACATCATTTCGACTGAGGTGACAAGATAAAGAAAAGGCCCCGAAAACAGGGCCTTTTTTAATTTCGAGTAACGCTGAGCCCAAGACGCTGATTGCGAGCGCCGGATCAACCCGCGCGACGCATTCTCATCACGGGCCGCGGCTGTTCGCGATAGACACGGTTCCAATCCGACATTCTGAAATCCGTGTGAAGCGGCGATGTAAGATCGAGCGCCAACGGATCATCGAGTTCCGTGAGGACTAAAGAGTAGATCGGCTCGAGATCGGTCACGAACAAATTTTTGTAACCATAGTCACCGACAGGACCAAGATTATAATAGCGGAGATTGTTCCGCTGCGCCCAACGCGAGGCCAAAAGGCACGCATAGATCCCGGGAGACTTGTTTTTGAAATCCCGGTTCCATTGGCAGAAGCTGCCATATAGCTGATTATATTTGGGAAACACCACTGACACATCGGTCAGCACCAATTCGCCTTCCGGCGAATGAACATGGATGACCAACACATCCAGCGTGCGGACATAGTCTATGAAGCCTTCGATCTCGCGATCATCGATATAGCAATTCTCGAAATGAGTACCGCCCATTTCATAGAGATCGTCGAAAGTGAGCGTCGAGCCCGCGATCACTGTCTCCGTAACGGTGAAATTGCGGAACATTTTGTCGAGCTCATGGAACTTGCGACGACGACGCTCATCAGCCCAGAAGGCAGGCGATTTGGTGTCGACCAGACCGTAATGGTCATTGATCGGAACGCCAAATGAACTGTCCGGAGGAAGAGCGTAAACAATAAAGGGGCGCGGAACACTCGCCAACATCTCCTCATTGACCTCAATATAAGGACAAAGAGCATCCCAGCGAGTCGTATAAAAAACGAGATCGTTATGGGTGCTTTCGACGAGGAGATTGTCGGGGGTCCAACTCTGATAACCGACCCGCTTCATCATGCGAGAAACTTTCGTTCTACCCGACTGTGACCCGACCTACCGGGCCCTGTTACGTTACCGTTTATAGGACGGTAATTCCTCTAAATCAAAATAGTCCACATCTACTGAACGATTTGTAAACAGAAATTTTGGGTCTGTCTTCTTTAATTTTTCGATCTGACCCGACATTTCCGACAAATGTCTCGATGCATCACTCTCGGGATCATCCAGCTGCGCGAAGTAGGTTTCCTTCAACGGACAATCGCGATCAAAACTGAAACCATCTGATTCGGGATCGTAAGACAAGGGGTAAAGCGAACATGAGAAGGGCTTCTCATCACCCAACGTGCACCCTTGCGGACCGAGATTGGTGCAATCAGTCTTGATGCAGAGGGAGCCGAAACGCTTCTCCTCTCGTGCTGTCAACGTGATCTCGAGAGGCGGATAGCCCTCTTCAATCGTGCAGCACTGCCGACACACGGCGCAATGATCAAACAGCATCCGCGAAAACTCCGCGCGAAAAAAATGTCGGGAGAGGCAATACGAATCCGCGCCACTTGTCCAGACTCTCTTCGAATTTGTTTCGCGCGAAATCGCTGTCATCCCCATCTGCATGCGTTTTTTCAATCTGATTTCACAAAATCAATCATGAGAATTCGCAGTCATAATCCTCGTGGCATGACGAGCATCACGCGATGAGCGCAGAAGATTTCCGGACCAGAAAAGGGATCACGATGCATGCAAGCAGGCCCGAGACACTCGAGCCCGCAATATAAAGCGGCGTCGCATTCGATGACGAAGGACACACGCCGAAGACAACGCAAGATCAAATTGGGATCAACAAAAGACGCCATGTGTCCCGATTGGTTTCCCTGCGAATACAGAGAGTTGATCGCGCTGAATTTGTTCCGCGCGCTATCAAAGCCACGACAAAAGCCGCAGCGATAAATTAGAGACGCCGATGAAAAAGGAAACTGGCGCGCCCGGAACGATTCGAACGTCCGACCCTCAGATTCGTAGTCTGATGCTCTATCCAGCTGAGCTACGGGCGCGGGGATTGGCTGCCGCCGATCTCATGGGCCATTTCCTTAACGCCTCACGCGACCGACTGCAACCCTCGTCACCACACAGTATGAAGCGTCCTCGATCAACGGCGGAACCCACGGAGTGAATTGACTTTCCGGCCCTATTCCGCCATTAGATCCGCTCACTTTGACCCCCGCCCGGTCCTGATCCGACGGCGCGCTGTGGCGAAAGACGATTGGAGAAGACCCGTGAAGCGCACTTATCAACCGAGCAAGCTCGTCCGCAAGCGTCGGCACGGCTTCCGTGCCCGGATGGCCACAAAGGGCGGTCGTAAAGTGATTGCGGCCCGTCGCGCCCGCGGCCGGAAGCGTCTTTCGGCTTGATCTGAGCAACGATTGCGCCCCGTCAGCCCCTAGACCGCTTCGAGCAATCCCCGGCGAAGATCGCGAGTTTACCATGACAGTTCAACAGCGGACGGCCCCGAAATCGACGGACCCGAAGCCGAACCGCTGGCTAACGCGACGCCACGAATTTTTAGCCGCTGCCAAAGGGCGCCGCCGCCATACGGCGCTTTTCACAATTCAGGCACTGCGTCGTTCAACCCTTGAAGGGCCCGCGCGTTTCGGCCTCACTGTCACGGGCAAGACCGGAAATGCCGTCGAGCGAAACCTCATCAAGCGCCGCCTTCGTGCCGCGATCCAAGCGGTTGGTCGCAAAAATGCCGCCGATGGAACTGATTTTGTACTTGTCGGTCGTCGCGACATTCTCAAAACGCCCTACGCTACTTTGCTCGCAGAATTATCTCACGGATTAAATTGCCTTTCCACGAACGCCGGATCGTCTCATCCGTCGTCCTCGCACCCCGCACAGAAGAAAATTTGAGCCATGCAGGACACAAAAAATCTCATTCTCGCCATCGCGCTGTCGATGGCCGTGCTTGTGGGGTGGCAATATTTCTTCGGACTTCCGATGCTCGAGGGCGCGAAGAAGCAGGCTGAACAAGCCGCTCAACAATCCGCGCAAACGACGCCAACCACACCGGGCGCTCCCGCACCATCGGCATCGGCGCCTTCGACCGCAGCGCCTTCCTCTCTTCGTTCCCGTGAAGACGCGCTTGCCGCGTCTCCGCGCGTCACGATCGATACACCAAAACTCAAAGGCTCGATTGCGTTGAAAGGTGGCGATCTCGATGACATTGCCTTCAAATCCTATCGCGAGACTGTCGATGCGAACTCGACAAATATTGTTTTCTTCTCGCCAGACAAAACTGCGAATGCCTATTTCGCGCGTTTCTTCTGGCTTGCCGCACAAGGCTCGACGATTGAACTTCCGTCTGTCTCGACATTATGGGCCGCCGATAGCGATCGCTTGACCGCCGAAAAGCCAGTGACGCTCACCTGGGACAATGGCCAAGGCTTTTTGTTCAAGCGTGTAATCGCGGTCGATAATCTTTATATGTTCACAATAACCGATAGTGTTGAAGCGACGGGCAATGCTAGTGCGATGCTCGTCCCCTACAGCGTGATCCGTCGTTTCAACAAACCTTATGTGGATGGCACATATGTGCTTCACGAAGGGTTTGTCGGCGTGTTGGGTGAACAGGGTCTCACCGAACTCACTTATGATGAAGCCGAAGAGGGCGAAGCGCTTCCGGCCGGTGGCAAAGGTGCACAATATCAAGCGGCGGTCGGCGGTTTTACCGGTATCACGGATAAATACTGGGCAGCCGCGTTCATCCCCGATCAATCACAATCCTATGACGCAACCTATCGAGCGATTGCTGGCACGACACATATATATGAAGCAGATTTAATGCTGCCTGCCGCGACCGTCGCGCAGGGTGCACCGGCCACATCGACCAAGCGCCTTTTTGTCGGCGCAAAGGAAGTCAAAACCGTTGATGGCTACAGCGCCTCTTTGAACATCAAGCGTTTCGATCTTCTGATCGATTGGGGCTGGTTCTATTTTTTCACGAAGCCACTCTTTCAATTGATGGAATTCTTCTTCCACTGGACCGGAAATTTTGGCATCGCGATTTTGATCGTAACGGTTTTGGTCAAAGTGGCCTTCTACCCTCTCGCGAATAAGAGCTATGCTTCGATGGCGAAAATGAAAGCCGTGCAGCCACAAATGATGGCCATCCGAGAGCGTTTCGCGGATGACAAAGTAAAGCAGCAACAAGAATTGATGGAGCTCTATAAAACTGAGAAGATCAATCCAATTGCAGGCTGTTGGCCGATGCTGGTCCAAATCCCTGTTTTCTTTTCTCTTTATAAGGTGCTTTATGTAACGATCGAAATGCGACATGCACCATTTTTCGGCTGGGTCCAAGATCTTGCTGCGCCTGATCCAACATCAATCTTCAACCTATTCGGTCTCATTCCCTGGACACCCCCAACCATATTGATGATTGGCATCTGGCCTTTGATCATGGGTGTGACGATGTGGGTGCAGATGAAAATGAACCCCACGCCAACAGACCCAATTCAGCAAACCATGTTCGCCTGGATGCCGGTAATCTTCACCTTCATGCTTGGTTCTTTCCAGGCAGGACTCGTGATCTATTGGACGTGGAACAATACGCTCTCAGTGGCGCAGCAATATATCATTATGAAACGCCACGGCGTTCAGATTGAGCTCTGGGGCAATCTCGCCAATTCCTTCAAGGCGCTTTCGCGTAAGAAATCCTGATTTGATTAAGGTGGCAGAAAACGAGGCACGCCTCCGCGAAATAGGACGCAAAATTTTTGCGGGCGAAGCCGATTTCAAATGGGCCTCGACCGCCATTGATAATCTCCCCCCGTTGAACAGTATAGAGATCGCGTTTGCCGGGCGGTCGAATGTCGGCAAATCCTCGCTTGTGAATGCGCTCACCAACCGCAAAACTTTGGCACGCACGTCACACAAGCCGGGCCGTACGCAGCAATTGAATTTCTTTGATATCGGCGGGCATTTCATGCTCGTTGATATGCCGGGTTATGGCTATGCAGCCGTCTCGAAAGCCAAAGTCGAAGCCTGGACAGATGTCATCATCAATTATCTGAAAGGCCGCGCCAATCTCGCGCGCGTCTATGTTCTGATCGATGGTCGCAATGGCGTGAAAGATGTTGATCGCGATGTGATGAATTTACTCGACACCGCCGCTGTGTCCTATGCGCTCGTGCTCACAAAACATGATGAAGTGAAAAAAGCGGAAGGCGAAAAAATTCTCGCTGCAACCCGCTTAGAAATTGCCAAAAGACCAGCCGCCTATCCGGAAATTATTTTTACATCGAGCCGAACAGGTAATGGCATTCCTGATTTGCGCACCGCGATTGCGCGCCTTCTCGAAGAGCGTGGCTCATGATGCGGCGGAGTGAAAGCGCCCTCGCTTTATGGGCAGCCCTGCTCGGACTGTGCGGCGTCGCGACAGCCGCAGCCGCTGCTCACCATACAGGCGCCACGTCACTCAACGCAGCCGCGCTGATTCTTTTAAGCCATTCGCCTGCAATCATCGCCTCTCTTTCGGCCACGCGGAACCAAATCCTAAATCCTCGCATGGGTATCATCGCCGCGGGGCTCTTGGCATTCGGGGCGAGTTTGTTTTCGGGCGACATCGCATTCAGGGTATTCAAGAGCATGCCGCTTTTTCCGATGGCCGCGCCTGCGGGTGGCATTATTTTGATGATCGGCTGGGGATTTTTAGCTTTCAGCGCGCTTGTTTCTCTAGTTCAGCGCATGAGCACCCGCGACAATGACAAGACTTTAGGGTAAATCCGGACTCACTTTCTTCCTGACGACAGGATCCCGAGCATGACTTACTCAACGCCTTACGCCCAAGCCGAACTTCTGATGCGCGCACTACCGCACATGCAGCGCTATGATGATGCGACCGTCGTGGTGAAATATGGCGGCCATGCGATGTACGACGAACAGATGGCGCGCGATTTTGCCAAAGACATGATTTTGCTTGAGCAGGCGGGTGTGAATCCGGTTGTTGTGCATGGTGGCGGACCGCAAATCGGCGCGATGCTCAACCGTCTCAATATCAAAAGTGAATTCGCTGCCGGACTGCGCGTGACCGACAAAGCCACAATGGATGTTGTGGAGATGGTTCTTGCAGGCCTCATCAACAAACAAATCGTCGGCTTTATTAACAATGAAGGTGGTCGCGCCATCGGGCTCTGCGGCAAAGACGGCAACATGGTCACCGCCCACAAGCTCACACGCACAATCGTAGACGACACGACAAAGCAGGAACAAGAAATCGATCTCGGTTTTGTTGGCGAGCCACATCATGTCGATAGCCGAGTGCTCGATGCTTTGCTCGGCCGCGAACTGATCCCGGTTTTAGCACCGGTTTGTAATGGCGATGACGGGCAGACTTATAATGTGAATGCCGACACATTTGCGGGCGCGATTGCTGGTGCATTGAAGGCAAAGCGACTTCTTTTGCTCACAGATGTTCCGGGCGTTCTCGATAAAAACAAAAATCTCATTCCTGAATTAACGGTCGCAAAAATTCACGAACTGATTGCTGATGGCACAATTACGGGCGGCATGATCCCGAAAGTCGAGACCTGCATTTATGCACTCGAACAAGGCGTCGAAGGTGTTGTCATTCTCGATGGTAAAGTCCCTCATGCGGTATTGCTTGAATTGCTCACCGACCATGGCGCTGGAACATTGATCACCAAGTGACGCAAAAGACCAACGCACATATTCATAATCAGAGAGAAACGCTACGACGCGCCTTTGCTGATGTGTCAGTGTGGATTTTTGATCTCGACAACACGCTTTATCCGCCCGAATCCGCACTTTGGCCGCAGGTTGATCAGCGCATCACTTTATTTTTAGGAAATATGTTCGGCATTGACGGCCTCTCGGCCCGCGCGTTGCAAAAATATTATTATCAGAAATATGGCACCACGCTGAAAGGGCTAATGGAACAATATGGCATGAAGCCGGAGCCGTTTCTCGATTTCGCGCATGATATTGATGTTTCAAAACTGCCGCCTGATCCTGAACTTGGTCACGCGATTGAAGCGCTACCCGGTCGAAAACTCATTCTCACAAATGGATCGGAAGCTCATGCGCGCAATGTGGCGGGGCGCTTGGGCATTCTTCATCATTTCGAAGCGGTGTTTGATATCATCGCCGCTGATTTCACACCCAAACCAGAAGAAGTCACTTATCTCAAATTTCTCGATCAATATCAGATTGATCCATCGCGCGCGGCAATGTTTGAAGATCTCGAAAAAAATCTCCTTGTGCCACATCAGCTCGGGATGAGAACCGTGCTCATTCTGCCAAAACAATACGACATTCATCGTGAAGCGGAAGAACAAGCCGATAGCACGGCTGAATATGTGCATTTCAAAACGAAAGATTTAGCGGCGTTTTTGCGTGAATTGATTTAGACGCTTTGACTCTTAATCACGCAAATTGTTTCACCGCCTGCTGATGATCCACAACGAGTTTCGATAGATCAATTCCAACGGGCATCGCATCAATCACACGCCACTCACCACCGATCATCACGCGAGCAGCACAATGCGCACCGCATAAAACAAGTGTCGCAAGAGGATCGTGACCACCAGAAAAACGCGGTTCATCAAGCGTGAAGAGAGCAAGATCCGCCTGTTTGCCAATAGCAATTCGACCAATATCCTCACGCCCCAAACAGCGCGCGGAGCCTTCTGTTGCCCATCGCAACGCCTCAAAATGCGTAACCGCTTCGGCGGATTCATAATGCAAGCGATTAACCATCAAAGCGTGGCGCACCGCTTCCATCATATTGGAGGAATCATTCGACGCCGATCCATTAACGCCTAAGCCCACAGGCGCGCCGGCGCGTTCCAATTCGTGCGTTTTGCAAAGCCGGAAGCGAGTACCGCATTCGATGTCGGACAATGACAAATGCCAACACCATGGCGACCACGCTTTGTGCAATAATCCGCGGTGAAATGAACACCATGCGCGAGCCAAGTACGCGGCTAGAGCCAGCCCACTTCTTCCAATAATTCGATCGGACGGCAATGATAAACTTCGGCGCAATAGGCATCTTCATCTTTTGTTTCTGCCAAATGTGTATGAAGCCGTACATCATATTTTTCAGCTAGCGCGGCGCTCTCAGCCATCAATCTTTTGGTGACGGAAAAAGGCGAGCAAGGCGCAAGGGCCAAGCGAATCTGCGCGTCTTCTTTTTTATCATGATAGCGCGAGAGCGCCCTTTCGCTATCAACCAAAATCGTATCTTCATCTTGCACAACTGAATCAGGCGGCAAGCCGCCATCTTTCTGCGACAAATTCATCGAGCCGCGCGTCACCGTCATGCGCATACCGAGTTTCTTCGCTTCATCGACTTCGATATCGATCGCTTCATCAAGACCTGCGGGAAAAAGATAATGATGATC
>VGCJ01000032.1 GCA_016870035.1 Alphaproteobacteria bacterium | reverse complement strand
ATAAAAAGCCCGTGACCGGCACGGGCCAATTCAAATCAAATTGGGAATTATCCGCCGCGCGCGCGATTTCCGTCGTGCAATATCTCGTCTCAAAGGGTGTTCAACCAACGCGGCTGATGGCGGCAGGCTTTGGCGAATTCCAACCCATCGAATTGGGCGAGAGTGAAGACGCGTTGAAGCGCAACCGCCGTATAGAATTGAAACTCACCGATCGGTGAGCCTTAATGTCCTGCTTCAAATTGTAAAGCTGCAAGGCGCGCGTATAGGCCGCCTTTCGCGACCAAAGTCGTATGGTCGCCTTCTTCAACAATGCGGCCCTGATCCATCACGAGAATGTGATCAGCTTTGATGATGGTTGAAAGACGATGCGCAATCACAATCGTCGTGCGCCCTTCCATCAAACGGTCAAGCGCGGCTTGCACCAGCGTTTCGCTTTCCGCATCAAGGGCGGAGGTTGCTTCATCAAGCAGCAAGATCGGTGCGTCCTTTAAAATTGCGCGCGCAATCGCGATGCGTTGACGTTGACCGCCCGACAAAGTAATGCCGCGTTCACCGATGCGCGTTTCATAGACCTCGGGCCATTGCATCACGAATTGATCGACAATCGCTTGCTCGGCTGCGGCACGTAACTGGGCGTCTGTGGCATCGGGTTTGCCATAATGGATATTCTCCGCAATCGACGCGCCAAATACAGTACTGTCTTGCGGCACGAATGAAATGCGCGATCGCAATTCACGGGGGTCGACTTTTGTAATGGCGATATCATCAACGAGAATTTCACCTGCTTGCGGATCATAAAAACGCAAAAGCAATTGCATCACCGTGCTTTTGCCGGAGCCTGACGGACCAACAATCGCAACGCGTTCGCCTTTTTTAACGTCGAAACTCACATCGTGAAGAACGCCCTCTTCAGGCCGCGTCGGATAAGAAAACGTTACTTTATGAAAAGCGATTGTGCCACGCGGCGGCTTTGGCAGAGGTGTTGGGTTTGTCGGTGCGGCAATCGCCGGTTTAATGGCGAGAAGTTCTGCCAATCGTCCAGCAGCACCCGCTGCCGCGCTGATCTCGCCCCATACTTGCGAAAGTTCGCCTAAAGAACTCGCAGCAAGAACCGCAAAGAGAACGAATTGTGAAAGTGTTCCGGCCGATAGTCGACCCGCCAACACATCTTGCGCGCCATACCAGAGAATGCCGACAACGCTTGAGAAGACGAGCGTGATGGCGATGCCTGTAAGAAGCGAGCGTGCACGCGTGGCAATGCGAGCGGTGTCATAGGCTTCTTCGGCTGCGTCTGAAAATCTTTTGAGTGTGAGATGTTCGGCGACAAACGCCTGCATCACGCGCATCGCACCAATAGCTTCGGTGGCATATGCGGATGCATCCGCAAGACGATCTTGCGCGAGGCGCGAGCGTTGTCTGACGCTGCGCCCTGACGCGACCAGTGGCAGAACGATGATCGGAATGGCGAGCGCGACAAGCCCCGACAAACGCGGGCTCGTATATACCATCAACGCGCCCGCACCAATAAAGAGTACGAAGTTTCGCAAAGCGACAGAGGCGCTCGCGCCGAAAGCGCTTTTAAGCTGCGTTGTGTCTGCAGAAAGACGGGAAACAAGCTCGCCGGATTTCACAGTGTCGTAAAAGCCCGCATCAAGACGGGTGAGGTGATCAAACACCGCCGTGCGAATATCGGCAACCACGCGCTCGCCCAGCGTCATCACAAGATAATAGCGCGAGGCTGAAGCTGCGGCGAGGATCGTCACGACAATGATCATCATCGCAAAATATTTATCGATCAGATCCGCTCCTTTGGTGGAAAAGCCGTAATCGATCATTCTTCTAACGGCGAGTGGAATGGCTAAGGTTGAGGCCGAAGCGAGAATGAGGGCGATGAGAGCGGCCAGAATACGGCTGCGATAGCGCAACGCGAAGGGCACGAGCGGAAGGAGGGCCTTGAGCGACGTACGGGGACGGGCGGCGGCAGGATCGGACGGAGCATTTATCGACATAGGCGCTTCTTCGCCCCGAATGTCGATCTTGTCCAGACCTGACTTGTCTCCTGCGGGGTCATCCGCTATAGGCACAGTGTCCGCGAATTCAAACTCGGGCGGAACGTGCCTTTTTATCCCCGCGCATACCCTCCGGACGCCGCTTTTGGAAGGATTTTGATTATGAAGGCCGACATTCACCCCGATTATCACACGATCAAGGTCGTCATGACCGATGGTACGAGCTTTGAGACCCGTTCAACCTGGGGCAAAGCCGGCGACACGTTGCAGCTCGATATCGATCCGAATTCGCATCCGGCATGGACGGGCGGCTCGGCCCAGATCATGGATCGTGGCGGCCGCGTCTCGCGCTTTAACAAGCGCTTTGAAGGCCTCGGCATCGGCGGCAAGAAATAATCTGCTTCTTCGTATCAGAGTGAAACACAAAGCCCCGGCGTCGACCGGGGCTTTTTGTTATGCGTTGGCTTGAACGATTTTTTATTCAGTGATGGGTTGCGCCACGCGAAAACGCTGACTTGATCAAGAGATGTTGGAGCGCCACAGCGTTGCGGCCTAATGGCGTCGGTGCATCCTCAGTGTTATTCTTCAAAATCATTTCGGCATGTAATACGCGGTCTTGCAAACGGATCGATTGATTAATGAGGTCAATCAATCGGCTTGGCAAAACATTCGTATCGGAACCATGTGTGGCGTGTTCGTTTTTGATCAAACGAATACGAGCCATTTGCAGTGTTGCTTTTTCTTTTGACATTTCGCCTTCAACAACCGCACGACGCACAAGAAGCCAAGAAGCGATCTGCATCATTCGGGTGGTGAGACGCATGCTTTCATCAGCATAAGCAAGAGCGGAAAGTCGTGGCAAGCGACGGGCTTCGTCGCGGCCTGGGCCATTGAGATAGGCCGCTGCATCTTCAACCAGCGCCATACCATCGCGAAATAGCGAACGGAATGCATCAGACGACATATAGTCACGTCCGAAGGTGATCGCTCCGGAGTTTTGTAAAGGCCGTAAGGGTTGCACATCCGCCATTGGATGATTCCGATCCGTTTAACGCACTACTCTTGCCAATCGTCCTGAGACGTTCGACCTCAAACATGACTATAAAACAGAAAATTTGATCGCGCGCGTTAGGATTATGTTTACGGTTAACGCGAGCTGAACTAGCGCGTTTTGAACAAGGTGTTGGCGGCTGATTTTACTGCCGATTTTTTCGATTTTTCCTCTTCAAGCCGCAGAATCTCGTTCTTCAAAAGCAAAATGCGTTCGTTGAGCTCGTCTATGGAAATGGCGCTTAGATCTTCGCCAATGTCGTGGACCGCCTTTTTCTTCTTTCGTGTCTTTTCAAAAAAAGGATCGGACATGATCTCACCACGCATCAATTTCAACTCAAAGGTTAACACTTTAACTCAAGATAACCAGAAGCTGCAGATTTGAGTAATCAATCATACTGTCCTAAATGCTTTTGTCGCAAGATGGGATCCGTCTCCCATCGTCAGTTCCTCAAGTGAGGGTTAATGATGATTAGCTTACCCGCGACAATGACCTGTATCGGACTGCCGACACCTGGCGGGCCTGAAGCTTTAGTTCCCGAAACGCGTCCGCTCACTCAACCGAAAGAGGGCGAGCTTCTCGTCCATGTCGCGGCAGCAGGAGTAAACCGTCCCGACGTATTGCAACGCAAAGGTGGTTATCCGCCACCTCCTGGAGCCTCCGATATGCCGGGGCTCGAGATTGCGGGAACGATTGTGGCTTTGGGCTCAGGTGTCGAGCGGTATCGGGTGGGTGATGCTGTTTGCGCGCTCGTGCCGGGCGGCGGTTACGCTGAATATTGCACGGTACATGAAAGCAATGCGTTGCCGGTGCCAAAAGGTTTTTCGATGATCGAGGCCGCAGGTCTTCCTGAGACCTTCTTTACAGTGTGGACGAATGTGTTTGAACGGGGCGGATTAAAAGCAGGCGAGACGCTGCTCGTTCATGGCGGCACATCCGGCATCGGCACAACGGCCATCATGTTGGGTAAAGCCTTTGGAGCAACTGTTTTTGTAACAGCGGGTAATGTCGAGAAATGCGCGGCCTGTTTGAAGCTCGGTGCTGATCTTGCGATTGATTATCACGCGCAAGATTTTGTCGCTGAGGTGAAGTTCGCGACGGGCGGGCGGGGTGTTGACGTCATTCTCGACATGGTCGGCGGCGATTATGTGGCTCGCAATTATGCGGCCGCAGCGCGTGATGGCCGCATCGTGCAAATCGCCTATCAGAAGGGCTCGAAACTCGAGATCGATCTGATGCCACTGATGATTAAGCGGCTGGTTCATACCGGCTCGACCCTGCGCCCCCGCAGCGTCGCCGAGAAGGCCGCCATCGCCCGTGCCTTGGAAGAAAAAGTCTGGCCCCTTTTATCCTCTGGTCGTATCCGGCCTCAGATTCATGCGATTTTTCCGCTGAAAGACGCCTCAAAAGCCCATGAAATGCTCGAATCCAGCGCTCATATAGGCAAAATCATCCTGAACTGTGGCGTTTGAGGTTCAGGAACCGATTGCGCCGCGCCCAACTTCCCCCTATATAGGGTTCATTCCCGCTACGCTGATTGCCAAACGGGGCTCCGGTTCGGAAAAGACCGGTCGGAGCGCTAGCGATCCTGTGCGTGGCGTTGACCGCAATTTGACCGCAAGGAGCCTCGTGCCATGACTTCAGGTCCATTGATGCCCAAAGCGACAGCCGTTTGGCTCGTCGATAACACGGCGCTGAGCTTCGAGCAGATCGCCGAGTTCTGTCATCTTCATTCGCTTGAAGTCAAAGGCATCGCCGATGGTGAAGTCGCGGCCGGCATCAAGGGCATGGACCCCGTGATGCATGAACAATTGACGCGTGATGAAATTGAGCGCGCGGAAAAAGATCCGAATTATCGTTTGAAGCTTAAGGAAAGCACAGTGCGCATTCCTGAGCGCAAGCGTACCAAAGGTCCGCGCTACACGCCTTTGTCGCGTCGTCACGATCGCCCGAATGCAATTTTGTGGCTCGTTCGCAATCACCCTGAATTGAAAGACGCGCAGATCATGCGTCTTGTCGGCACTACCAAATCCACCATTCAGCAGGTGAAAGAGCGCACCCATTGGAACATCGCGCAATTGCAGCCGATGGATCCAGTGACTTTGGGCCTTTGCTCGCAGATCGATCTTGATTTTGAGGTTAATCGCTCGTCGAAGGACAAGACTGTTCAGCCGGCTGAAGCAGCGCATACATTGTTGCCGGCCGAAGTCACGACGGCTAAAGAGACGCTTGAACCTTTCGCAGGCTTCACATCTCAAGAAGCCGAAGTCAGCGAAGAAAAGATCGATGTGGATTCGGTCTTTGCCAAGCTCAAGCAGCTCAAAACCGACGACTGATTTTTTCACCGCTAATATGTACAATCTCATATCAAGACCTGGCACTGCCGGATCTTTTTGTTGTTAACACTTAATTCACTATGAAATTTTACTTTTAATTAATCATAGCGACGCATCCCTCTCCTGCCCTTAAAAAGGCCTTATTTGCCTTCATTTCAGGAACGCTCTGTTAACCAACGCGGCTTTAAATCGAGTTAAACTATAATTGTCTTTTTTTGGAGCGAGCAGAATGCTTGAGGGATTGGCTTCGGTAAGAGCGTTGAAATTTGCAGTCGCGGTGGGTGCCGCGCTTTTCCTCGGTGCATGCGCCAATGACAAGGCGACCAATGGCACAGGCGACCTCGCAAGCCTTGGCGGCGGTTCGGCAACGCCCGGCAGCTCACAGGACTTCCAAGAGAATGTTGGCGATCGTGTTCTGTTCGAAACAGACTCTTCTGATCTGACGGCGACGGCTACCGCAACGCTCGACAAGCAGGCTCAATGGCTCAATCAATATGGCAGCTACAAGATTACGATTGATGGCCATGCCGACGAACGCGGCACGCGTGAATACAACTTTGCGCTTGGTCAGCGTCGTGCGCAAACGACTAGAGATTATCTTGTTTCAAAGGGTGTGGCTGCATCGCGTCTCTCCACAAAGAGCTGGGGTAAAGAAAAACCCGTGGCAGTATGCGAAGACATCTCGTGCTGGTCACAAAATCGGCGCGCTGTGACAACTCTCTCAGGTGGAAACTGATCACGCGCCGGAGTTGATGCGACGGGTTCAACCGTTGCTTTCATGAGATTGCCGGCGCGGGCTCTCCCCGCGCCGTTATTATTTCAAAGAGTGAGTCGATCATGATGACGCGAGCCCTGACTTTTCCGTTTATTGCGACGGTGTTGATCAGCCTGTCATCGCTGGCGCTTGCGCAAGATGCGCCGTCTGAAAGTGATTATGTTGTCAGGATCAGTCGACTTGAAGCGCAGATCCGGCAATTGTCGGGCCAGGTCGAAGAATTACAATTTGCCAACAAAAAACTCGAAGAGACATTAAAGAAATTCGAGCAAGATGTTGAAATGCGTTTTCAAGACATGAAGGCGCAACCCGCTTCGCCGCAAAAATCAGGCGCAAGTGAGTCAACAAATTCCGGACCGTCAAATCTTGTTGCACCTTCAAAAGCGGGCGCAGCGCCATCGGGTGCTGCGGGAACGCTTGCGGCACAAGCGGCAAATGCCAAACAACCTCCGGCAGAGCCTGCAAAGCCTGCGGATGCAAAATCCACTTTGGCGCAAGCAAAAGCTGCATTCACCGCAGGCAACTTTGACGAGTCAGGACGCCTCGCGCGTGAACTTATTCAAACCTATCCAAAAAATGCCCTGGTTCCTGAAGCGATGATTGTTTCGGGCGATAGTGATTATCGTTTGAAACGTTTCCCTGAGTCCGCGCAAACCTATCTGAAGCTCGCGCAGACTTACGGCAACGCGAAACAAGCGCCCTTAGCTTTTGCAAAGCTTGGCGATGCACTTGTGAGCATGGGTCAAAAGACACAAGCCTGCGCCACCTTCGGCGAATTTGTCAAACGCTATCCTGATGCGGATGCAGCATTGAAGTCACGTGTTGAGAAAGCACAGAAGGGGGCGGGCTGTTGAAAAAGTCTCGGCAGCTTCCGAAGGTCGAACCGCTTGGCGCGGATGAAGTACGCGCGCTTCTCGCGCCGATTGAATCTGAAAAGCAGGTGTTGCTTGCCGTCTCCGGCGGTGCGGATTCTCTTGCGCTGCTCATCGTCACAGCACGGTGGGCGAAAGAAAAACATGGCGTGCGGCCGCGCGTGTCTGTTGCAAGTGTCGATCACGGACTGCGCGCAGAAGCGGCAGACGAAGCCGCGATGGCGGGGCGTGTCGCAGCCAACCTCGGCCTTCAGCACGTGATTCTGAAATGGGATGGTGAAAAGCCCACGCAAGGCATTCAAGAAGCAGCGCGGAACACGCGCTATCGTTTATTGTCTGACCACGCGAAAGCGCTCGGCGCGCGTGTGATTTTAACCGGTCATCACGCGGACGATCAGGCCGAGACGGTGCTTTTGCGTCTTGCTGCAGGTTCAGGCCTTTCAGGTCTTGCGGGCATGGCGAGCGAAACGCCTTTGCAAGGCGACCATATTCTTTTCCGTCCATTCTTGCCGATTTCGGGTGTGCGTTTGCGCGCCACCGTTACGGCCGCAGGCCTTTCGCCGATTGAAGACCCTTCCAATGTGAATCAGCGTTTTGCCCGACCACGTTTGCGCTCGGCTGCTGATGTTTTGAGCCGTGAAGGGCTTGATACCGCGCGGCTCATGCGTTTCGCCGAAAGGATGCGCCGCGCCGATGAGGCGCTCGAATCGGTGGTTGAAGATGCCGAACGCGGACTGAGAATCCCTTCAACTTCAGGCGAACGTTTCACGCCGGGCGTTTTGTCGCGTCCTGCGGAGATCGGAATCAGGCTTATTGGGGTCGCCATTCGCCGGGTTTCGAACGGGGCTGCATTAGAGCTAAATCGCCTCGAAGCGCTTCACGCAGCGCTCAGTGACGCGTTAAGGGCCGGAAAATCGCTCCAACGGTCGCTTGCCGGGGCCATCATTGCGCTGGATCGACAGGGCGGCATAACTGTTTCGAGAGAACCGCCGCGTCGTTCCCGCCTTTCCCTTGGCAAGGGCACATCGGGTGCTTAAATAGAGAGTTGAAACCCGCGCGCGAGTGAGCGTGCCTTGGGTCCGAGAAAGGCCAGTGCTGTTCCCATGAATCCGAATGTGCGCAATTTTGCCCTTTGGGTGATTATCTTTTTGTTGGTCCTCGCGCTCGTGACCTTGTTCCAGAGCCCAGGCTCGCGGAACGGCGCTCAGGATCTGAGCTACAGCCAATTTCTCTCTGATGTGGATCAAGGCCGCATTGCAGGCGTGACGATTTCCGGTAATGATATCACCGGTACCCTCACTGATGGTCGCCCTTTCTCGACTTATGCGCCGAATGATCCGACCTTGGTGTCGCGCTTAACATCGAAGGGTGTCAATTTTGCTGCCAAGCCGCCAAGCGAAGGCATGCCTTGGTATCTCGCATTGCTCGTGAATTGGTTGCCGCTCATTGTGGTAATGGCCGCGTGGTTCTTCCTCTCGCGTCAGATGCAAGGGGCCAATGGCCGCGCGATGGGCTTTGGCAAATCAAAAGCCAAGATGCTTTCAGAAGCACATGGCCGTGTGACCTTCTCTGATGTTGCCGGCGTTGATGAAGCCAAGGAAGATCTCGAAGAGATTGTTGAGTTCTTGCGTGATCCGCAAAAATTCCAACGCCTTGGCGGACGTATTCCGCGCGGCGTATTGCTTGTGGGTCCTCCGGGTACGGGTAAGACATTGCTTGCACGCGCGATTGCGGGCGAAGCCAATGTGCCCTTCTTCACGATTTCGGGTTCCGACTTTGTCGAAATGTTTGTCGGCGTCGGCGCAAGCCGCGTGCGCGATATGTTTGAACAGGCGAAGAAGAGCGCACCGTGCATCATCTTCATCGACGAAATCGATGCGGTGGGTCGTCATCGTGGCGCAGGCCTTGGCGGCGGCAATGATGAGCGTGAGCAGACGCTCAATCAACTGCTTGTCGAGATGGATGGTTTTGAAGCCAATGAAGGCATCATTCTGATTGCAGCGACAAACCGTCCCGACGTGCTTGATCCGGCATTGTTGCGTCCGGGTCGTTTCGATCGCCAGATCGTTGTGCCTAATCCTGATGTGCAAGGCCGTGAAAAGATTTTGAAGGTGCATGTGCGAAAAGTGCCGCTTGCGCCCGATGTGGATCTTAAAGTTGTTGCACGCGGAACGCCTGGCTTTTCTGGCGCTGATTTGATGAATCTCGTCAATGAAGCAGCTCTGCTTGCTGCCCGTCGTGGTAAGCGCATTGTGACGATGCAGGAATTTGAAGACGCGAAAGATAAAGTCATGATGGGTGCGGAACGCCGCACGCTTGTGATGACGGAAGATGAGAAGAAGCTTACCGCTTACCACGAAGCGGGCCATGCGATTTGTGCGTTCAATGTGAAGGCAACAGATCCCGTTCACAAAGCCACGATCATTCCGCGTGGTCGTGCTTTGGGTATGGTGATGCAATTGCCCGAGCGCGATAAGCTCTCAATGTCGCTTGAGCAAATGACCTCACGCTTGGCCATCATGATGGGTGGTCGTGTGGCTGAAGAGCAGATCTTCGGCAAAGAGAAAGTCACATCGGGTGCGGCCTCTGACATTGAACAAGCGACGCGTCTTGCTCGTATGATGGTTACGAAATGGGGCTTCTCGCCAGAACTTGGCACTGTTTCTTACGGCGAAAATCAAGACGAAGTGTTTTTGGGCATGTCGGTGGCACGAACACAAAATGTGTCGGAAGCGACAGCTCAGAAAATCGACTCTGAAATTCGTCGCCTTGTTGAAGCGGGGTACAAAGAAGCGCAGCGTATTCTTACCGAACGCGCAGCCGATCTTGAGGCGCTTGCGCAAGGCCTTCTCGAATTTGAGACACTCTCAGGCGATGAAATCTGCGATCTTCTTGATGGCAAGCCACCTCTGCGTGAAAGTGGTGATGGCGGCGCAACTAAGACTTCCTCTGCTGTTCCGACGGCGGGTAAAGGTCGCCCGCGTCCCGAGCCTGATGCAGGCATGGAACCACAACCAAGCGCTTAATGCACTTCAGGCGCGGCAGTAAAGTTTAAAACGCCCGGTAAGCCCGAGCGTTTTTGCATTCAGCCTTTGTTCAGACCTTCTCTGTAAAAAACCGTCGTCAAATGTGACGGGCGCGATGCTTGGCGTATGGGTGTTCGTCCTTTAGGTGTCGCGGTCGTATGAGGAGCGTGGTCCTGTCATGGCGCGTAAATATTTCGGAACTGATGGTGTTCGCGGTAAAGCGAACGCGGTGATTACCCCCGATCTCGCTTTGCGGGTGGGGCAGGCGGCAGGACTTGTATTCCGCCGTGGCCAGCACCGTAATCGTGTGGTGATCGGCAAGGACACACGGCTTTCCGGTTATATGATTGAAACCGCGCTTGTAGCGGGCTTCACCTCGGTGGGCATGGATGTGTTGTTGCTTGGCCCCATGCCGACGCCGGCGGTCGCGATGCTTACACGCTCGATGCGCGCCGATCTTGGTGTGATAATCTCCGCTTCGCATAATGCCTATGAAGACAATGGCATCAAACTTTTTGATCCCGACGGTTTTAAGTTATCGGATGAAACCGAGCGCGAGATTGAAGCGCTGATTGATGGCGAACTTCTCTCGAAACTTGCAGCACCCGCTGCGCTCGGGCGTGCAAAGCGCATCGAAAGCGTGCATGCGCGCTATATTGAATTTGCGAAACGCACTTTGCCGCGCGTGCTCGATCTTGATGGTCTCAGAGTTGTCATCGATTGCGCGAATGGTGCCGCCTATAAGGTTGCGCCTGAAGCTCTGTGGGAATTGGGTGCTGAAGTTTTTCCAATCGGCATTGAGCCTGATGGGTTTAACATTAATAAAGATGTAGGCTCGACGGCCCCAAATGCTGTGATCAACAAAGTCCGTGAAATGCGCGCCGATATTGGCATCGCGCTTGATGGCGATGCGGATCGCGTCATCATCGTTGATGAAAAAGGCCAAGTGGTTGATGGCGATCAATTGATGGCGGTGATTGCCAAGAGCTGGCGTGATGATGGCCGTTTGTCAAAGCCGGGTGTGGTGGCAACGATTATGTCCAATCTTGGACTAGAGCGTTATCTTGATTCACTTGGTCTTTCTTTGCAACGCACCGCCGTGGGCGATCGTTATGTGCTCGAACATATGCGTGAGCATGGCTATAATCTTGGTGGTGAACAATCGGGTCATATGATCCTCTCCGATTTCTCGACCACGGGTGACGGGCTTGTGGCGGCACTGCAAGTGCTCGCCATGGTCAAAAAACTCGATCGTCCGGTGAGCGATGTGTGTCATCTTTTTGATCCGCTGCCGCAAATTTTGAAGAATGTCCGTTATAAATCAGGACAGCCTTTGAAAGATAAACGTGTTGTCGAAGCCATTGCCTCCACACAAGCGATTTTAGGTAATCGTGGTCGTTTGGTGATTAGGCCGTCGGGCACAGAGCCTGTGATCCGCGTCATGGCCGAAGGCGATGATCGCGTGCTTGTCGAAAAGTTGGTCGACGATGTTGTGAGCGCGCTCACAAGTGTAGCGGCTTAACGCTGAATTCGTTTTTTCCTTTAATCACAATCAAATGCTCTTGGCACCCTGTCACATGTGACAGGGTGTGAGCTTTTGCTTGCCCCGATAGTCTCTTTGCCATGTCGCCCGCGTGAGGCGCCCCTCAGATAGAATGTAAAGTGTATCGTTACACTTTACATTTTGAGTGTGACATGGTAGGGACAATGAAGTTTGGATCGGTTAGGCATCGCGGATTGAAGCGCTGTATTGAGCGGGGCGATCCGTCGGGATTGCCTTAAGCTCATGCGCTCAAAATCACAGCGATGATTACTCTTTTGGGATCAATAAAGCGGATTGACGAGTTGGTTGCCGTTGAAAGGTGGCGCATTCATCGTCTGGCAGGCGATTAGAAAGGACTTTGGAGTTTTTTTTGTCTCCCGAAATTGGCGTTTGACTTTCAGTATTGATGAAATACGCGGCACGATTGTTGATCTCGATTTTGAAGATTACCACTGAGGATGAAATGACCGAGTCCAGCGACATAACAATGAAAAATCCGTCGCATCCCGGAGCTGTTATTCGTGATCTATTGCTCGAGCCTTACGGTCTCTCCGTCACCGAAGCGGCGTTGGCGCTTGGTGTCACGCGCCCCGCGCTATCAGCCTTTTTAAACGAACGCGCATCGCTCTCGCCCGAGATGGCGATCCGGATTGAGAAAGCCTTCGGATTGAAGCTTGAAACACTGATGCGGATGCAAAATGCTTATGACATCGCACAGGCCCGCCGCCGTGCCCCATCAATCAAAGTGAAACGCTATCGCGTTAAAGCGGCGTGAATGTCCTGATAAGACCTGCCTAAAAGATAGACGAATCTTTTTATCTTAATCCCGACATTTACGGATTGACGTCGCGGCCGAGCTCCCGTAACTCCATCAGTGGGATATCCCTCCCCAACGAGGGACGCGCATCTGTGAGGATGGAGATATCGATGACAGATTTAACGCCCGGTCTGCGGCCGGCGAACCCGCAATTTTCTTCCGGCCCTTGCGCGAAGCGCCCCGGCTGGACCCCCAACGCCCTAAAAAATGCCGCTCTAGGCCGCTCGCATCGTGCGAAGCTCGGTAAATCGCGCTTGAAATACGCGATTGATCTGACGCGCGAGGTGCTCGAAGTGCCAGCCGATTGTCGCATCGGCATTGTGCCGGCCTCTGACACGGGTGCCTATGAAATGGCAATGTGGACGATGCTTGGTGCGCGCCCCGTCGATTGCCTCGCTTGGGAAAGTTTTGGCGAAGGCTGGGTGAATGATGCGGTCAAGCAATTGAAGCTCAAAGACACGCGCGTGATGAAAGCGCCTTATGGTACGCTGCCCGATCTTAGCGCGGTTAATCCCGATCATGATGTGCTCTTCACATGGAATGGCACAACATCAGGCGTACGCGTACCGAATGCCGATTGGATCAAAGCGGATCGTAAGGGTTTGACATTCTGCGACGCGACTTCGGCCGCCTTCGCGCAAAATTTGGATTGGTCGAAACTCGATATCGTTACTTATTCTTGGCAGAAAGTGCTGGGCGGTGAAGCTGCGCATGGCATGTTGATTTTGTCGCCACGTGCAGTTGAGCGTCTTGAAGGCTACACACCCGATTGGCCTTTGCCTAAAATTTTCCGTCTCACATCGGGCGGAAAACTCATCGAAGGTATTTTCGAAGGCGAAACAATCAACACACCGTCGATGCTGTGTGTCGAAGATTATATCGATGCGCTCGAATGGGCAAAGACGGTCGGCGGCTTGAAAGGTCTCGTCGCGCGGTGTGACGCGAATGCGAAAGCGATTGCTGATTTCGTCGCTGAAAAGCCATTTCTGGAATTTTTGGCAAAAGATCCAGCAACGCGGTCGAACACGAGCGTGTGTTTGAATTTTGTTGATCCGGTTGTGCGTGCGATGTCTGAGAAAGATCAAGCCGCTTTCGTAAAAGATGTCGCCGCAAAGCTTGACAAACAAGGCGTCGGTCTTGATCTAGGCTCTTATCGTGATGCGCCTCCGGGTTTGCGCATCTGGTGTGGCGCAACGGTTGAAACATTCGATGTCGTGGCACTCATGCCGTGGATCGAATGGGCGTTTCATGAAGTAAAAACTTCGCTCGCCAAAGCCGCTTGATCCGTCGCGTATCGCGTTTTCATTTCCCTTCATCGCGCGTCATGCGCAACCTTCGTTTCCATACGAGCGACGATCATCAAAGGACATTCATCATGGCTCCTCGTGTTTTGATTTCTGATTCTCTTTCTCCCGCTGCGATCGCTATTTTCAAAGAACGGGGCGTGGAAGTCGATTTTCAACCGGATCTTGGCAAAGATAAAGACAAGCTCGCTGCGATCATCAATCAGTATGACGGTCTTGCTATTCGCTCGGCCACCAAAGTCACCGCAAAGATTTTGGAGAACGCCACCAATCTGAAAGTCGTCGGCCGCGCCGGCATCGGTGTCGACAATGTCGATATTTCTGCGGCAACCGCCAGAGGCGTGATCGTGATGAACACGCCTTTTGGTAATTCAATCACGACCGCCGAACATGCGATTGCGATGATGTTTGCGCTCGCGCGTCAAATCCCGGCAGCGGATCAGTCAACACAAGCCGGGAAATGGGAAAAGAACCGGTTCATGGGCGTTGAAATTTCCGGCAAGGTGCTTGGCATCATCGGCTGCGGCAATATTGGTGCGATTGTCGCTGACCGCGCTGTGGGCCTCAAAATGCGCGTCATCGCTTATGATCCGTTTTTATCCGCAGAGCGCGCGATTGATCTGGGTGTTGAGAAAGTTGAACTAGAGGATTTGTTAGCGCGCGCCGATTTCATCACGCTTCACACGCCTTTGACGGCGCAAACCAAAAACATCCTTTCGGCGGATAATCTCGCCCGTACCAAAAAAGGCGTACGCATCATCAATTGCGCGCGCGGCGGACTGGTCGATGAAGTCGCGTTGCGCGCTTTGCTTGATACGGGACATGTCGCCGGTGCAGCGTTAGACGTGTTCATTGAAGAGCCCGCAACGCAGAACCCAATCTTTAATCATCCGAATGTCGTCTGCACGCCGCATCTTGGTGCTTCAACAAACGAAGCGCAGGAAAATGTCGCGCTGCAAGTGGCCGAGCAAATGTCGGATTATCTCGTGCGTAGTGCGATTTCGAACGCAATCAATTTCCCTTCAATCACCGCAGAAGAAGCGCCGAAGCTCAAGCCTTTTATTGCATTGGCCGAAAAGCTTGGGTCTTTTGCGGGACAACTCACCGACAGCGGCATCAAGGAAGTGCGCATCACCTATCAAGGTGAAGTCGCACATTTGAAAATCAAAGCGCTGACAGCGGCAGCCATTGCCGGTCTCTTACGTCCTGCATTGCAAGATGTGAATGTTGTTTCTGCGCCCGTCGTTGCGAAAGAGCGCGGCATTGTGATTGAAGAGACGGTTCGCGAAGGCGACAGCGATTATGAATCGCTCGTCACCTTGGAAGTGGTCACCGATGATCTCACACGTTCGGTTGCCGGGACCGTGTTCACCGATGGCAAGCCACGCATCATCAATATCAAAGGCATCAAGGTCGATGCTGAATTTGGTCCCTCGATGATCTATGTCACGAATGAAGATAAGCCTGGCTTTATTGGTCGTTTTGCCTCACTGCTTGGCAGTGCGAATGTGAACATCGCCACCTTTGCGCTCGGTCGTGATAATGAAGGCGGCTCAGCAATCGCGCTTGTCGAAATCGATGGCGCAGCACCCGCGCATGTCTTGCAAGGCATTCAGCGCTTGCCGGGTGTGAAACAGGCGCGCGCCCTCACTTTTTGAATATGAGTGATTGCTGCGTGAATTTATTACGCGAATGCCGAAAAGAGACTGTTGAAGAGGCCACCTGTCTCACCAAAGGTCTCTTCAATCAGTGTCAAAGCACTCGGTGAGGCGGGTGGCAACCACGCTTCCGTCTCACCGTCGCTATTGACGAATTCAGCGTGATGTTTGTGTGCGAGATGTCTCATGCGTTCATTATGGCTGAGACAAGTCATCGCTAAGCGAAGGATTCCACGATTACGGGCGGCGGCTACAACACGCGCTATTAACGCATCGCCTAAGCCATGATCTTGGTAAGCACGCTCAACCGAGAAAGTGGCTTCTGCCGCCATCGGCCGTGCGCCAAAGAGCAGGCGCAATTCACCTGCACCGATCATCTCGTTTTTGTCGAAAGCCCCGAAGATCAGCGTATCCACCCGCAAAGATGCATCGACATGGGCGTCGATAAATTGATCAGAAACACCGCCACCAAATCGCGCATGGCGCGAGTCTGGATCAAGCCGTTTACGATGGGCACGATAGGCGTCTATATCGGTTGGCCAAAGCCGCCTGATGGTCGAGGCGGGATTTTGCTCAAGATCGGTACCTTGGCCCGAATCATCCGGTTTTACTGCACTCATCTTCATAATGTTGCAGTGCAATATAATCATGGCAAGTGTATGACGGGCCCTAAGCTATGCGTTTTTTGCGCAAATTTAAGGCAAATGCCGCCGATCCTAGCCGTAATAATCCGGAACAATCCGGAACAATCCGCTGGGACGATTTCGGCGGGCGGATATAAGGATCAGCGACGACTTTCTCGGGCAGGAGGGTCAGGGGCGTGAACGGCTCACGCGTTTAGGGGATGAGGTTCAAAAAATGCCTGATGCAATTCAGCCGCGCTTTCTGTTTGTTGTCCGCATCAACGACATACCAGGGGGAAAGCTCTGTATCGGTTGCAGCGAACATCCGGTCCTTCGCGCGTGAATATTCATCCCACAAATCGCGTGCTTTGATATCCATGGGACTGAGCTTCGATTGTTTCAATGGGTTATTGGCACGCTCTTGAAGTCTCTTTTCTTGTTCCTCATCGCTGACGGAAAACCAGAATTTGACAAGATGAATGCCGGAGCGAATGAGCAAAGCTTCAAATTCAGGGCAATTATTCAGGAAGGCTTCATATTCATCGTTGGTACAAAAGCCCATCACCTTTTCAACGCCGGCGCGATTATACCATGAGCGATCAAAGAGAACGATTTCACCAGCGGCAGGAAGATGCTTAACATAACGCTGAAAATACCATTGAGATTTTTACTTCTCTGTCGGCACACCCAAAGCGGCAATACGACAAAAACGCGGATTCAGCGGTTCAGCGATCCGTTTGATCACGCCGCCTTTGCCAGCAGCATCACGACCTTCAAAGATCACAATAATTCGCGCGCCTGTTTTTTGTGCCTATTGTTGTAATTGAACAAGTTCGAGATCGAGCGCTTCAAGCTCCCGCCCGTAATGTTTGGACGAGAGACCCGACTCACCATCACGATGATTTTTGTCTTCATGTTTTGACATGGATGAGAACCTTCAGTCTCAATTTCTGAAGAAAGACTAAGGCGGTAGCGCCTGATGGTGTCAGATTATCGGTTGGGATTGTCAAAGTCGATCAAGCTTATGGGGCGGAGTTGTTCTCAATCGGAAATCCATGAAGCACGATCCGATATGAAACAAAAAGATCGCCTTTGAAGCGGGAACCGTGCTACCCCGCGCATTATGAATGAGAGTGATGACGCCCTTCCGGATGCCGACAGCGACTGTCTGTCCTTTACCGTTGAAGAAGAGAAAAAGGGCGAAAGGCTGGATCGATATCTCGCCGCCGCCATTCCCGAAGTGTCGCGTACGCGCCTCAAAGCCTTGATCCTCGAAGGGCAGGTTACGCTTGATGGCGCGCCAGTTGATGATCCGGGGCAGAAGCTTCGCGTGGGATTGTCCCTTTCCATTCGCCTTCCGGAAGCCGAGCCCGCGGAACCGCTCCCCGAAAACATCCCGCTTGTGATTGTTTACGAGGATGAGGATCTGATCGTCATCGATAAACCCGCAGGCCTCGTTGTTCACCCTGCTTCTGGGCATCCAACAGGGACGCTTGTAAATGCCTTGCTTGCCCATTGCGGCGCGAGTCTATCCGGCGTTGGTGGCGTGAAACGACCGGGCATCGTCCATCGGCTTGATAAAGACACATCCGGCCTTTTGGTGGTTGCAAAGAATGATCGCGCCCATCAGGGACTTGCCGTGCAATTTGCCGACCATGGCCGCACTGGTCCTTTGGTTCGAACTTATTCCGCATTGGTTTGGGGGGTGCCGGATCGCAAAACCGGAACCATCGATGCCCCGCTTGATCGCTCCTCAAGCCATCGCGACCGTATGGCGGTGGTCAAGCCGGGTAGGGGCCGTGAAGCGGTGACGCATTACGAAGTCGAAGCCCGCTTTGCGAGCGAAGCGGGCGCGCCCGTGGCCGCTCTCGTCGCCTGCCAGCTTGAAACGGGTCGCACGCATCAGATCCGTGTCCATATGGCCCATCTTGGCCATCCGCTGATCGGGGATCCCGTTTATGGCACGGGATTTAAGACCAAAGCAGGGCTCTTGGCGCCGCGCGCAAAGGCTGCCGTTGAAGTTTTTTCACGGCAGGCGCTCCATGCGCGGGAACTCGGCTTCGCCCATCCGCGTTCTGGTCAAGAGCTTCATTTTGAAAGTGCTTTGCCTCCTGATTTTAAGGCCCTGATTGCGGATTTCGGATCTTCGCTTGCGTGAGAGCAAGCAACTCTCTCCTATTGCCCCCTTTTTGCCATTGTTTCTTGTGCTATAGAGTCGGGTGGCGTAACGCATCCGCTTTCAGGTCTGCCGCGTAAATTAGGAACCTTTTACGGAGGATGTCATGGCGTCTTCGAGCCTGCCCTTACTTGCCGCTGATGGCGGCCTGTCGCGCTATCTTGCCGAAATTCGTCGCTTCCCGATGCTCCAGCCTCAGGAAGAATATATGCTTGCCAAAAGTTGGCGCGAGCATGGCGATTCAGAAGCTGCGCATCGCCTTGTGACGTCGCATCTGCGTCTCGTTGCAAAAATCGCGATGGGTTATCGCGGTTATGGTTTGCCGATTGGCGAAGTGATTTCCGAAGGCAATGTGGGTTTGATGCAAGCCGTTAAACGTTTCGAGCCCGATAAAGGGTTCCGTTTGGCGACTTATGCGATGTGGTGGATCAAAGCCGCCATTCAAGAATATATTTTGCGCTCATGGTCGCTCGTGAAAATTGGCACCACGGCCAATCAGAAAAAACTCTTTTTCAACCTGCGCAAAGCGAAGAGCCAAATAGCCGCTTTGGGTGAAGGTGATTTGCATCCCGAACAAGTGAAGACCATTGCAACAAAGCTTGGCGTTGAAGAACGCGAAGTGGTCGAGATGAATCGTCGTCTTGGTGGCGATGCATCACTCAACACGCCCTTGCGTGCCGAATCCGAGGGTGATGGCGAATGGCAGGATTGGATTGTTGATGATACGCCATCGCAGCAAACAATTTTGGAAGAAGATGAAGAATCGAGCTTCCGCCATCAAGCCTTGATGCATGCGCTTGATGTGCTCAATGATCGTGAGCGTCGAATTTTTGAAGCGCGTCGTTTGGCTGAAGATCCGGTGACGCTCGAAGATTTATCAGAAGAGTTTGGTGTGTCGCGCGAGCGCGTTCGCCAAATTGAAGTCAGAGCTTTTGAAAAAGTTCAAAAGGCTGTTCAGGATCATATGGCAGCGCGTAATCACCAGGTGGCGCCTTTGGCATTGCCTTTCGCCTGATCGCGATCGATTTCTCTTTTATTTCCAAGCTTGGATCGCGTCTTCAAAGACGCGATCTCCTGTTTTACCTTTTTCAAAGAGCAGAAGCGCACGTTTGCTAGTCGCAAAACGTACCTGAATGAAAAACCAATTCTGCTTTTGAATGAGTTCGATATTGCGTTTGATATCGGCCGGTAAAGCGTTAAGGCCGATCAAAAAGACATTATCGGAAACAGGCACGGGTATGCCTGCTAAGGTCACACCGCGCGTTTTCTCGTCAGGCCGCAATTCCGGAAGACTGATGTCACGGATCTTGCCATTTGGGGCGTCACCAACCGATTGGAAATTCACTTCAATCAAATAGGCATTTGCCGAGGTAAGATCGCGATTTTTTCTAAAGAGCAATGAAGCGTTTAATCCCGCCTCTGCAAGATCAATCGTTGCGCGCACACCAAGATCCGCGGCTCCCGTTGTGCTCGATGTTAATGTATCAAGCTTCCAGCTTACGCGTCCTACGGTCTTTTTCGCGTCACCGATTCCTCCGGCTTGTTCCTCGATAAAAAGTGCCCTTGTTAAAAGTGGACTGGTGCTCGCTGCATTTTGATCGGCCGTTGTCGTACCGCTCTGCGTTGATGCATTGACTTGCGGTTCATCGGGTTCCGCGGGGAGGCGGTCAGTGAATTTTGTTGACGATGAGAGCGTATCAGGAGCGTCAGTCGTCGCCTTTGTTGCAATTTCATTCGCGCTGTTTCGACTGAGGAATTCAGCGACACCCGCAACAGCTGCCATCAACGCGAGCAGAACCAATAACAAGATCAAAACGCGAAGGATTAAACCCTTATAGCGTGTGTTTTCGGTTTTTTGTTGTGCCAGAGTGATTCCGGTTGTCGGCGTGAAAGCAGGCGGTTCAGGCACAGGGAGGGGTGCGATCGATGAGTGAAGTTGAGACTCATCAAATTCGTTGAGGGTTTCATTTTCAGTTGATTGCTCATCGTTAAGTTGGCACTCCTCATTAAGTTGACGCTCCTCTTGGACGGGCTCGTTGTCATTTTGCAGATAATTCGCATCAAGCGCTTTCGGCAAAGAAGGTGTTTCTTCGCTTAGCGCATTTTCGATGGTTACTTTAGACTCTATTGGAGTCGCAGGAAGCGGACGCGTAAAGAATTCACGCGATGAAAGAGGTTGAACGGGCACGTCATCAAGAATAGATGCTTTGGGAAGGCCGATATCATCAGAATTCTTTTTATCTGATGACGTGTTGTTGTTTAGTTCATCGCCATCCTGCAATTCGACATCGTGTGCGACCGCAGTTGCTTCTACCGTTTCCTCTAAAGATATCTCAGGAGATAGGATCTGATCCGATTTTAGCGTTGGCTCATTTGGCGTTTCTTCAAAAGAAACGTTGGTTCTACCAAGATCCGAGACCTTGTCTTTTTCTGTCTGTGTCGTCGCCTGATCAGGGGTGGTTGCAAAACGTGAAAGACCGAGAATGTCTTTGCGAATAGGTGCCCGTACCGGAATTTCATTAGGCGTCAGCAGCGCTTCATTTTTTTCGGGAGTGATGGGCGTTGGCGATTCACTCGGTGCCGGTTTTGGTTTTCGCCGCGCGAGCGCATGCCGCTCCACG
>VGCJ01000031.1 GCA_016870035.1 Alphaproteobacteria bacterium | reverse complement strand
TGCCTTGCGATCTGCTGTAATTTTGGATCAAGCGTCGTGCGAACGGAAAGCCCACCCTCATAGAGTGTCTTTTCACCATAACGGTCGAACAATTCACGACGAACTTCTTCCGCAAAGAACCCAGCAGAAATCGTATTCGGTGACACTGCGCGTAATGTTACGCCGAGAGGTTGTGATTTTGCCGCGTCACCTTCTTCTTTTTTTATGTATCCATTTTCAACCATGCGATCGATCACATAATTTCGACGATCAAGCGCGGCTTGTGTGCGACGGAACGGATGATAATTATTGGGCGCCTTTGGAAGAGCAGCGAGATAGGCCGCTTCCATCAAAGTGAGTTCATTCACGGATTTGCCAAAATAATTGAGTGACGCTGCAGCAACACCGTAATTACCAAGACCGAGATAGATTTCATTCAGATAGAGTTCAAGAATGCGCTCCTTCGAATAGGCGGTTTCGATTTTGAGCGCGACGAGCATTTCTTTGATCTTGCGATCAAAAGTTTGCTCTGAAGACAAAAGAAAGTTTTTTGCGACTTGTTGCGTGATTGTTGATGCGCCTTGGCGACGACCGGGATGGGTGATGTTCGTTGCGATCGCGCGCAAGATTCCTTCCGGATCAATGCCTATGTGATGATAGAAATTTTTATCTTCAGCCGAGATAAACGCATTAATGACCAGCTTGGGCATCGTCTGTATGGGAACATAGAGGCGCCGCTCTTTTGAATATTCTGCAAGCAGACTTCCATCACCCGCATGAATTCGGGTGGTCACCGCCGGCTGGTAGGCGGCGAGCTGAGTATAGTCCGGTAACTCCTGCGAGTATTTCCAAATCACAAATCCAGCGCCTGCCGCGCCGAGCACGAAGAGCATCGCGCCGAGCGTGAAGAGAAAGCCGAAGAGACGGAGGAGAAAGCGCATGGCGGCGGGGCGGGTTCGCTAGGTTCACAAAGATTCGAAAAAGGGGCCAAGCCGGCCGCATCCATCTAGTCGCTTCGCACCTTAAATACAAATGCGGCGAGCATGGGGCGCGCTCGCGAAAAAATCAGGGTGAGGGGGGATTTTGAGCCGCATTCACGCGGGTTCTCGAGATGAATTCATTGATTCCGGCCGCGAGACGCTCCGAAGTCCGGTCACGCCATTCTGCAGAGGTAAGCAGGTCAATGTCATTTTTTGAGGATAAATACCCGATTTCGATCAGAACGGAAGGAATATCCGGCGCGCGCAACACGCGGAAACCCGCTGCACGCACGGGATTGCGGTTCAATTGGACGACATCGGCAATCCGCGACGCCAATTCTTGCGCCAAAAGAATGGAGTGGGTGCGCGTCTCCCGAAGCATCAGATCGCCGAGAAGATCGTTAATCGATGTATCGATTTTGCCCTCAGATGCAGCCAAACCGAGATCGGAGCGGTTTTCAGCCTCTGCCACACGCGCTGCTTCCGCGTCAGACGGGCGATCATCTCCCGTATAGATCGTAACGCCACGAATATCGGCTGTAGCGGTAATCGTATCGGCATGTATTGATAGAAACACCGTGCCATTTTGCTTTCGTGTTAGCCGCACGCGATCTTCAAGTGACAAGAACACATCACGGTCGCGCGTAAGGAGCACGCGCAAGGTTCCGCGCTTTTCGAGCTGTTTTTTGAGAGATTTGGCAAAATCGAGGACGATATCCTTCTCGAAAACGCCATTTACGCCGATCGCGCCCAAATCTGCGCCGCCATGGCCGGGGTCGATCACCACGAGCGGTAGTGTCTCGCTATGAAGCTTTGCCGTTGATCCCATCCACGCGCCAATTGTGGCGCTGGTTAGGGTAAAAGCGAAGAAAAGCAAACGGATCATAAGGCTAAGCCAAAGGGGTGGCGGGTTAAAGTTGTGTCAAGCAAGCCGTGTTTCTCCGCAAGCGCCTACTTGGTGTTTCGTATCATATTGCAGGTGGTCGCAACACTGCCCTGCTTGGATAAAGGCTTGCCAAAGCAGGGGGGCGCCCCTTATCTAAGTTTGTGCTCTTGCCAACCTGACCCGAATTGGGTCAAGCGGCGCGATTTTTTGCCCTCAATTGGGGCGAAACTTCGGATTGTGTCCGGCGCGTCACTGGTTTTCCGGCAGATTTGCACACTTTTTCCGATGGGCATCTGTCCCAGCCGGAAAAAGTCCAGATCCAATGCCGCCCGGTTTTGCAACCGATGGTCGGCCCGAACAGTCGAGGTGTGAGACGTGAGCCAAGCGTTTTGGTTCCGTATGAGTGACGCGAGACAGTCCGCCGGGGCTGGTTGTGACGCGTCATCGACGACCGGATTGGTCCGTTTTCCTCCGAAGGCATATCACCCCTTCGCCCGTCACGGGCGGCAACAGGGCGCCTCCTTTCATCTTATTTCGATCCGGTCTTTCGCAGCTAAGAAGGGTCTGTCCGTTATGGGCAGCGAACCCGCGCTAAGAACGGTCCTGAACAGACGGCGGATGGCGCCATTGAGAGACTCTCATGGCCAACAAAATGTTGATCGATGCGTTGCATCCCGAGGAAACACGGGTCGTCGTCGTCAGAGGTAACCGCGTCGAAGAATTCGATTTTGAATCGGCGAACAGAAAACAACTCCGCGGCAATATCTATCTCGCCAAAGTGACACGCGTTGAGCCTTCACTTCAGGCTGCCTTCGTAGAATATGGCGGGAATCGTCACGGTTTTCTGGCTTTCTCCGAGATTCATCCGGATTATTATCAAATCCCGGTTGCTGATCGCGAAGCGCTGCTTGCTGAAGATATGCGCGCTAATCGCGATGCTGATTTTGATGATGAGCGTCCTGCGCGCTCATCACTTCGCGGGGATCGTGCGAAACGGGCATCCTCACAGCATGTCATTTCTGAAGATGCGCCAGAGAGCGGATTTTCGGAAGATACCGCAGCGCTTGAAGCCGATGCCGGCGGTGAAGACGAGCACGAAATTTCAACGGCTCATACTCATGATGATGAAGCGTCCGAAGCGGTACATGACGCGTCCTCGGATGATCTCGCTGACGAGGTGACGGAAACGCAAGATCATCATGCCGCGTTGCATGAAGATCACGGCAATGTCGAAATTGCCTCGCATCATGATGACTCGACCGATGAAGCTGAATCCGGTTCCGTTGGTAGTGAGCCGGTTGAAGTTGGTTCTGACGAAGATCATGTCGTTGAACAGATTGGCGGCGGTGATGCGATGGAAGATATTCCTGAGCGCCCGCGTCAGGCGCGTCGTCATTATAAGATTCAAGAAGTTATCAAGCGCCGCCAGATTTTGCTTGTTCAAGTTGTGAAAGAAGAACGCGGCAATAAGGGCGCAGCGCTCACAACCTATCTTTCGCTTGCTGGTCGATATTCGGTGTTGATGCCGAACACAGGTCGTGGTGGCGGCATATCGCGTAAGATCACAAATGCTGCGGATCGCAAAAGATTGAAAGCGATCGCGCAGGAACTTGAGGTTCCGGATGGGATGGGCGTTATTCTCCGCACTGCGGGTGCCGCTCGCACAAAGCCAGAGATCAAACGCGATTTCGAATATTTGATGCGCGCATGGGAAACCGTGCGCGAAACAACGTTGCAATCAACCGCGCCCACTCTCGTTTATGAAGAGGGCTCACTCGTCAAACGGTCGATTCGTGATCTTTACAATAAGGATATCGATGAAGTACACGTCGCGGGTGAAGACGCCTATAAGGATGCGAAGGATTTCATGCGCATGCTTATGCCGAGCCATGCGAAGAATGTAAAGCCCTATCGCGAGACAACGCCGATCTTCGCTAAATTTGGTGTTGAGCCGCAGCTTGACGCGATGTTCTCCAGTCAAGTTACGTTAAAATCTGGTGGCTATATAGTCATCAACCAAACGGAAGCGCTTGTCGCCATTGACGTGAACTCGGGACGTTCGACACGCGAGCATAATATCGAGGATACCGCTCTTCGTACCAATCTCGAAGCGGCTGATGAAGTCGCGCGGCAATTGCGTTTGCGTGACCTTGCGGGTCTGATCGTTATTGATTTCATCGATATGGAAGAGAATCGCAATAATCGCGCGGTAGAGCGTCGGTTGAAAGACGCGCTCAAAAATGATCGCGCGCGCATTCAGGTCGGACGTATTTCGCCATTCGGTTTGATGGAAATGTCACGCCAGCGCATTCGTACGGGTGTTCTTGAGGGCTCGACCGTTACCTGTCCGCATTGCGCGGGCGCAGGTATGGTTCGTGCAACGCCATCGGTCGCACTCCATGTGCTGCGTCACGTCGAAGACATGCTGCTCAAAAGCGCGTCGCATCACATCACGGTGCGTGCAAGAGCCGATATTGCGCTTTATCTTTTGAATCATAAGCGCATGCATGTGCGTTTTTTGGAAGAAACATTCCTCGTCAACATCACCATTCTTGTTGATGAGACATTGACCGGAACGTATCCGTTCCATGTCGAACGGAGTGATATTGTCATGCCGGGCGATGTGCAGTTGATGCCGCGTCCCAATCCTTCCGCACCTCTTCTCATTGAAGAAGCCGAAGACGAGATCATCGAAGATGAGATCGATGACGAGGCTGAAGAGGCAGAGGATTGCGACGAGTCCGATGACGAACGTCGTGGTAATCAAGAACGCGGTGAAGGCGAACAAGGTGAAGGCGGTGGACGTCGTCGTCGCCGTCGTCGGCGTCGTCGTGGCGGTGGCGAACGCAATGCGGATGGTTCACCCATGCCGCTCAATGCGCCCCAACCAAATTTCGCTGGAGAGCCTTTTAGCGGTACACGTGAGATCACAGCCGAAGGCAATGTCATCGAAGAAACCGAAGTCGTTGCAGAAGGCGGCGAACCTAATGAAGGCAATCGTCGTCGTCGCGGACGCCGCGGCGGTCGTCGTCGTGATCGTCGTGGGCGCGGTGAGGGTGAAACCTCAATATCATCGGATGAAAATGAATCATCATCCGCTTCAGAAAGCGGAGAAGCGCCTCTCTCTTCATATACAGCAGAACCTCATCATGAAGTAGCGCGCGAGGAGCGTGCGCCTGTGGTTGCGCAACAACCTTCTTCTGAAGCGCCGACACATGGTGAAGAGCCGCAACCGCTTCCAGAAGTGATCACAACTGAACCCGTTGTGATTGCTGATCCATCAAAGCCTAAAAAAGGCGGATGGTGGGCGAAGGCGAAAGCTTCGCTTGGCAATTAAGCGCACGAAAATTTGACCAAACAAAAACTCGCTTGGTTCGTTTCAAGCGGGTTTTTTTATTATTATCATTTCATATCAGCGTGTTTTGGTCTTAGGCCCTAAACGCTTGTCGAGATATTTATCAACGACCACCATCAGATCATCGATTTTATCTTCGAAGAAATGATTGGCGCCTTCAACCATCTGATGTTCGAGCTTGATGCCCTTTTGGGTTTTCACTTTCTCGATGATCGGAATGACTTCTTTTGCGGGGGCCACGCGGTCTTGCGTGCCGTGAACAAAGAGGCCTGATGAAGGGCAGGGTGCCAAAAACGAAAAATCAAAGCGGTTCGCGGGTGCCGCGATTGAAATGAAGCCTTCAATTTCCGGACGGCGCATGAGAAGCTGCATGCCGATCCAGGCCCCGAAGGAAATGCCCGTAATCCAACAGGCACGAGCATCCGGATTTATTGATTGTGCCCAATCGAGCGCCGAGGCCGCGTCCGACAATTCGCCCGAGCCATGATCGAACGCACCTTGGCTGCGGCCTACGCCACGGAAATTGAATCGGAGAGTCGAAAAACCGCGCTCAAGGAACGAGTAATAAAGCGCGTAGACGAGCGGGTTATTCATCGTGCCGCCAAATTGCGGATGCGGGTGCAGGATGATCGCAATCGGTGCGCCGCGTGTTTTTGATTGGTTGTAGCGCCCCTCAATGCGGCCGGCGGGACCCGTAAAAATGACCTCAGGCATCGTTCTCTCACCTCGGCGTGGTAACGCGACGGGTTCATAGATCGTTGCCCGCCCTTCCTTCGCTTGACAGCTGCGGATGGCGAAGCGAGAACCCTTGAACGTTCCACGGGACTTGGTAGGGCGGTTCCCAACCGTCTCGGATTCGGTGTTTAGCACGGTGGTCGAGGTGAAATGCAAGCATTTCCGGCAATTGGCTCGAAAAACTAAAGGAGGCGGTCGCGGCCATGAGCGGCGTGAGGTCCTATCTCGATCACAATGCGACAGCGCCGATGCGTGCCGAGGCGCGCGCGTCTATGCTCGCTGCATTGGACGCGGTCGGCAACCCATCTTCCATTCATGCTGAGGGCCGGGCCGCGCGGGGGCGGATAGAGGCGGCGCGGGATCAGGTGGCGCGGCTTTGTGGCGCCTCGTCTCGCGATGTTGTTTTCACAGGCGGGGCGACGGAAGCGAATGTGACCGCCCTGACGCTTGGCCTCAAAACCGATGGCGATCCACGTCCTTTCACCCATCTTCTCATCAGCGCCGTGGAACACCCTTCAGGCCTCGAAGGCGCGCGCGTTCCGAAAGACGCGCATCGGATTTTACCTGTCGATGGTGAAGGACTTTTAAACCTCACTATTCTTGAGGAAGAACTCAACAAAATCAGTGCTCTCAGCGGCAGAGCTCTTGTTTCAATTCAAGCTGCGAATAGCGAAACAGGTGTCATTCAGCCTATCCCATCGATCTCGCAAATCGTTCATGCGCATGGAGGGCTTCTTCATTCCGATGCGGTGCAAGTTGCGGGTCGTTTACCGCTTGATCAGGTGGCGGCGGGAGCCGATATCTTAACGCTTTCGGCCCATAAAATTGGCGGGCCGCAGGGCATCGGCGCGCTCATTTTCAAGTCGGGCGGGGTGAGCTTGCAGGATCGTCTGATCCGTGGTGGCGGTCAGGAAAAAGGCGCTCGCGCCGGCACTGAAGGAGCGGCACTCATCGCCGGTTTTGGCGCTGCCTGTACGGCGGCCGAGGCGGTGCTTGAGGGGGAGGCCGTTCGTTTGGCAGCGCTTAGGGATGAGGCGGAAGCTGGGGTTCTGAAGCTGGCGCCCGACGCGGTTATTTTTGGCAAAAACGCGCGCCGTCTGCCGAACACGCTTGCTTTTGCCATTCCAGGGCTCACGGCCGAGACGGCGCTTATGGCTTTTGACCTCGCCGGGGTGGCGTTATCCTCGGGTTCCGCTTGTTCCTCGGGCAAGGTCAAGAGGTCGCATGTGCTTGACGCGATGGGCGTGGCGTCCGATATCGGAAGTGGTGGGTTGCGAGTCAGTTTTGGTCATTCGTCTTCGAATGAAGATGTCATCCGATTTCTGTCCGCGTCCGAAGATATTCTGAGGAAAATGAAGACGCGGACCCGCGCCGCGTGATAAAAGCGGGTTTGAGGTGACACCGTGCCCTTGAAGCCGGTTTGTCAGGAGAGTCAAATGGTTGCCGTTAAGGAAACCGTCGAGCAGGTCAAACAGCTCGATGTCGATCAGTATAGATATGGGTTCACTACGGACCTCGAGGTCGACAAGGCCCCGAAAGGGCTGAACGAAGAGATCGTCCGCTTTATTTCGGCGAAGAAGAGCGAGCCGCAATGGATGCTCGACTGGCGCCTTGATGCCTATCGTCGCTGGAAAACGATGGATGAGCCGCAATGGGCGCGTGTGCTTTATCCGAAGATCGACTTCAACGATTCCTATTATTACGCCGCGCCGAAAAAGAATGCGGCGCCGAAGACATTGGATGATGTCGATCCGGCAATTTTGGACACTTACAAGAAGCTCGGCATTCCGCTCCGCGAGCAAGAAATTCTCGCAGGCGTGCAGATGTCAAAAGTTGCGGTTGATGCCGTGTTTGACTCTGTGTCGGTTGTCACGACGTTCAAGGAAGAACTGAAAAAAGCCGGCGTCATTTTCTGCTCGATCTCGGAAGCGATCAAAGATCATCCGGATCTCGTCAAAAAATATCTTGGCTCAGTTGTTCCGGTCACAGACAATTACTACGCGACATTGAATTGCGCGGTCTTCACCGACGGGTCATTCGTTTACATTCCCGAAGGCGTACGCTGCCCGATGGAGTTGTCGACTTACTTCCGCATCAACGAGAAGAACACGGGCCAGTTTGAGCGCACACTCATCCTTGCCGAGAAGGGCTCTTACGTGTCCTATCTCGAAGGTTGCACCGCGCCACAACGCGACGAGAACCAGTTGCATGCGGCCGTCGTTGAACTTGTCGCGCTTGATGATGCCGAGATCAAATATTCGACGGTGCAGAATTGGTATCCGGGCGATGCCGAAGGCAAAGGCGGGATTTACAATTTCGTGACGAAGCGCGGCGATTGCCGCGGCGCGAATTCGAAGATCAGCTGGACGCAGGTTGAAACCGGTTCCGCGATCACGTGGAAATATCCGTCCTGCATTTTGCGCGGCGACAATTCGCGCGGCGAATTTTATTCGATCGCGGTGTCGAACGGCTATCAGCAAGTCGATAGCGGTACGAAGATGATTCATCTCGGCAAGAACACGACGAGCCGCATCATCTCGAAGGGCATTTCTGCGGGCAAATCGCAGAACACCTATCGCGGTCAGGTCTCGGCACATCGCAAAGCGACGAATGCGCGCAATTTCACAAATTGCGACTCGCTATTGATCGGCGAGACATGCGGCGCGCATACGGTTCCATATTTGGAATCAAAAAACGCGTCTGCCGTGTTCGAGCATGAAGCAACGACATCGAAGATCTCGGAAGATCAGCTCTTCTATTGTCGTCAGCGTGGCTTGTCGGCGGAAGAGGCGACAGCGCTCATCGTCAACGGCTTCGTCAAAGACGTGCTGCAACAGCTGCCGATGGAATTTGCGGTTGAAGCGCAGAAACTCATCTCGATCAGCCTTGAAGGCTCGGTCGGCTAAATCATAACGCGCAAGGCGAGTCAGACATAATTTTAGGACACTCACCATGTTGGAAATCCGCAATCTCCATGTCGCCATTGAAGAGGGCACGAAGAAGCTTCTGAACGGCCTTAATCTGACAATCCGCGATGGCGAAGTGGCCGCGATCATGGGCCCGAATGGTTCGGGCAAATCAACGCTCTCTTATGTGATCGCGGGCAAAGAAGATTACAAAGTTCTGGATGGCGAGATTTTGCTCGATGGCAAGAATTTGCTCGAGATGGAACCCGATGAGCGCGCGGCTGCCGGTGTGTTTCTCGCTTTCCAATATCCGCTCGAAATTCCGGGCGTTGCGACCATGACTTTTTTGAAGGCGGCATTGAATGCGCAGCGTAAGGGTCGTGGCGAAGATGAGTTGACGACGCCGGATTTTATGCGTCGCGTGAAGGCGGGCGCTGAGAAACTCGGCATTCCGCAGGACATGTTGAAGCGCGGTCTCAATGTCGGCTTTTCGGGTGGCGAGAAGAAGCGTACGGAAATTTTGCAAATGGCGCTTTTGAAGCCTTCCATCGGCATTCTCGATGAAACAGATTCGGGTCTCGATATTGATGCGCTCAAGATTGTTTCTGAAGGTGTGAATGCGTTGCGTTCGGCCAAGCGATCGTTCCTCGTCATCACGCATTACCAGCGTCTTTTGAACTATATCGTGCCCGATACAGTGCATATCATGTTAAAGGGTAAGATTGTGCGCACCGGTGGTAAGGAATTGGCGCTTGAACTCGAAGCCAATGGTTACTCTGATTACGTGACCAATGCGGCAGCCTGAGGAATTAATGTCAAACATCACGCCATTGAAGACGGAAGCCGAGCAGGCGATGATCGCTCAAGGCGCGTCGATTGCGGCTGATCGCAAACCGGCCTTCGCGCGTTTTGCCGATTCGGGTCTGCCGCATCGCCGCATTGAGGCATATCATTACACAGATCTGCGTGCGCTTTTGAAGAACGCACCGCCCCCGGCACAGGCTGGCGGCAAGGTGACGATTGCGTCACCACTTGCTGACATTGATGCATATAAAATCACACTTGTTGATGGTCATTATGAGGCTTCCCTGTCGAGTACTTTGCCGCAAGGCGTGAAGCTTCAATCCGTCTCGACATTGGCTGATGATGGCGCTGATGAGAAGGGTGTACTCTCACCTGATCCTGTAATCGCTTTAAACGCTGCCTTTTCGGAAAGCGCCCTTGATATCGAGATTGCAGCAAAGACTGAACTTACAAAACCAATTGTGATCCGTATTGTAACGACGGGTGCTCATGCATCCTATCCGCGCGTGCGGGTGAATGTTGGTGATGCAGCCAAGGCCTTTATTGTTGAAACCCACGAAGGTGGTGTATCGGGTTCGCTGATTGATAGCGTTTTTGAATTGCGCCTTGGTGATCATGTCGAGATTGATCACTTGCGCCTTAATCTCGTTGATCAGTCTGCCACCGTGCTTACGACTTTTGGCGGTGCGATGGGCAGAGAGAGCGTCTATCGCGGTCATAATTTTGTGATGGGTGGTGCGTTATCACGCCATCAGATTTTCTTCCGTTTTGAAGGCGAGCAATCGAAAGCGGATATTTCAAGCGCGAGTTTGCTAAATAGAAAGCAACATGCCGATTCAACGCTTGTTGTTGATCACGCCGTTCCCGAATGCCAAAGCCGTGAATTTTTCGCACATGTGCTTGATGATGAATCAACGGGTGTGTTCCAAGGTAAAATTATTGTGCGTCCAGGCGCACAACAAACCGACGGCAAAATGATGAGCCGCGCCATTGTGCTTGAAGATGGCGCCACAATGAACAATAAGCCCGAGCTTGAAATCTTTGCTGATGATGTTGCTTGCGGTCACGGGGCGACGGTCGGCGCGCTTGATGAAGATTCGCTTTTCTACTTGCGGGCGCGTGGATTGCCGAAGACGGAAGCCGAAGCCTTGATGTTGCGAGCCTTTGTTGGCGAAGCGCTTGAGAAGTTCGAGCACGATGGCCTGCGCGATACGCTTGAGTCACTCGCTGAAGCCTGGCTGAAAGCACGGAGCGCGTGATGGCTGATGCCAAGAACTTCGATGTAGAAAAGGTGAGGGCAGATTTTCCGATTCTCTCGAAGCAGGTTTATGGCAAGCCGCTCATTTATTTGGATAATGCCGCGTCCGCGCAAAAGCCGAAACAAGTGCTTGATCGTATGGTTTATGCCTATGAGCATGAATATGCGAATGTTCATCGCGGACTCCATTATTTGGCGAATGCGGCAACAGAAGCCTTTGAACATGCACGCGAAACTGTGCGCGCATTCATCAATGCGGCCTCAACGGATGAGATCATTTTCACGCGCAATGCGACAGAGGCGATGAATCTTGTTGCCGCCTCTTTGGGGCGGATGGTGCTCAAAGAAGGTGATGAGATCATTCTCTCGGTGATGGAGCATCATTCGAATATTGTGCCTTGGCATTTTCATCGTGAACGTCATGGTGCTGTAATCAAATGGATTCCTTGTGACGAGCGCGGTGTGCTGGATTTGGAAGCTTACGAAAAGCTTTTCTCGCCGAAGACAAAGATTGTCGCTATTTCGCAAATGTCGAATGTGCTTGGCACAATCAATCCGATTGCCGAGATGGTGAAGATTGCGCGCAAACATGGCGCCTATGTGATGGTTGATGGCTGCCAAGGCGCGGTTCATGTGCTCACCGATGTGCGCGCTCTCGATGTTGATTTTTATTGTCTCACTGGGCACAAGCTCTTCGGCCCAACAGGCATCGGCGTGGCTTATGGCAAACGTTCGCTGCTTGAAAAATTGCCTCCGTTTAATGGCGGCGGTGAAATGATCAGCGTGGTCACTGAAGACACGGTCACTTATAATGAACCGCCGCATCGTTTTGAGGCCGGAACTCCGCCGATCGTGCAGGCAATCGGCTTAGGCGCAGCGCTTGATTATATGCAGAGCATGGATCGCGCGGCCGCTTTGAAACACGAAGAGTCGCTCGGCCATTATGCGATGGAGCGTTTGTCGGAGTTAAATTCACTCCGTATTTTTGGCACTTCGCCCGACAAAGGCGCGATTGTCGCTTTTGAAATGCAAGGTGCGCACGCGCATGATGTTGCAACTATCATCGACCGTTCGGGTGTGGCGGTTCGCGCGGGCACCCATTGCGCGCAACCGCTCTTGAAACGTTTCGGTGTCACTTCCACATGCCGTGCATCTTTCGCGTTCTATAATACGCATGCGGAAGTCGATGCGCTGGTTGAAGCGTTGCGCAAAGCGCAATCGATGTTTTCGTGAATTAAGGGAAGAGTTGGTCATGAATGATGCTGTTCCCAAAACGGAAGAAAAGCCAAACCATCCGGAGCTGACCGCACCGTCAGCTTTGCCGCCGGAAGAGATTGACCGTTTGACCGATGACATCATTGCGGCGTTGAAGACTGTTTATGATCCTGAAATTCCTTCAGACATTTACGAGCTTGGCCTCATCTATCGCATCGCGATCAATGATGATCGCCATGTCGAGATCGACATGACTTTGACCGCACCGGGCTGCCCGGTGGCGGGAGAAATGCCGGTATGGGTGGATACGGCGGTCAGCACCGTGCCAGGAGTGCGCTCGGTCGAGGTGCGGATGGTATTTGATCCGCCTTGGGACCAGTCCCGCATGTCGGAAGAAGCGCGTGTTGCGCTCGACATGTGGTGAGGGGCTTGGCGTTTGGGGCGTAAGCCCCGTATAATAGGATAGATCATCCGCTGGGCCTTGATCCCGGCCGGGGAGTGTAAGATGGCAGGATCTCGTCTCAAACTGATGTCATTGACCGATGCCGCCGCCGCGCGCATCCGGTTCATAATGGAAAATGCCGAAAAGCCGATCGCGGCCATTCGTGTGGGCGTCAAAAATGGTGGCTGCGCAGGGATGTCATATACGATTGATTACGCCGAGAGCCTCGCACCGCATGAAGATGTGGTTGAGGATAAGGGCGTCAAAGTTGTCATTGATCCAAAGGCGCTGATGTTTTTGATTGGCACCGAGATGGATTACAAGACTGACAAATTCACGAGTCAATTTGTGTTCAACAATCCGAACGAAACGTCGGCCTGTGGCTGTGGTGAATCGGTTGCCATTAAACCGGTCGATCCGGCAGCGTTTGTGGTCGCCGAACACTGAAGCCCATTATCTCACGCTTTTGCTTTTATTCCGCGCGTTAAGAAGCCCGGCATTTGATCGCCAAATCCAACAGGCGTTCGTCCATCATCGTCACGACGATGGCGCGGCGTATGCTGTGGCTTCTTGTTCTGCGCTGCGTGAGGACGAGCGGCTGCAGTTTCGCGCTGTTCAGGCTTTGGTGTTTCGCGTTGAACGATTGCTTCTTTTGCTTCTGTGCGCTTTGCGTGCGCTTTTTCCGTACGTGGCGCACGACGGGATGATCCGCGATCAGATCCGCGTGAGCGTGATGATCTCTCTGCACGCGGCGCGGGTTCAAACACGGCTTCGGCAAGCGATGAGCCGAGCCAAGGAATGGATTTCTTGATCAGCGATTCAATGCCGGCAAGACTCTTATCATCATGCGATGTGATGAGCGTATAGGCGGTGCCCAAGCGTCCCGCGCGTCCCGTGCGACCAATGCGATGGACATAATCTTCCGAGTGATGCGGCGCATCATAATTGAACACATGGCTGACATCAGGAATATCAAGCCCGCGCGCGGCTACATCTGAAGCGACGAGATATTGAGTTGTGCCATTACGGAACGCTTCCAACGCTACCATGCGCGCGCGTTGATCCATATCGCCATGGAGCGCTGCAACACTGAAGCCGTGTTTGGTGAGAGATTTATAAACAATTTGCACATCGCTTTTGCGATTGCAGAAAATGATTCCGTTTTTCACATCCGTGGCATCGCGCATTAAACGGCGAAGCGTTTCGCGTTTCTCCGCCGCATGTCCTGAAGACGCCACAAGATATTGCGTGATCGTTTCTGCGGTTGTTGACTCACGCGCAATTTCGATACGCGCTGGATTATGTAAAAACGTATCGGTGATGCGTTGAATTTCAGGCGGCATGGTGGCCGAGAAAAACAAAGTCTGACGCGTGAAGGGCACCATCTTGCAGATGCGCTCAATATCGGGAATGAACCCCATATCCAGCATGCGATCAGCTTCATCAATCACAAGAATTTCAATTCCGGTGAGAAGAAGTTTTCCGCGTTCGAAATGATCAAGCAGGCGCCCTGGTGTTGCAATCAATACATCAACACCGCGTGTGATTTTGATGTCCTGATCACCAAATGACACGCCACCGATCAAAAGCGCGACATCCAGCTTCTGACCCGAACCATATTTGACGAAGCTTTCTTCGACCTGTGCCGCGAGTTCGCGCGTGGGTTCAAGGATGAGCGTGCGCGGCATGCGTGCCCGCGCACGGCCTTGCTCCAAAAGCGTAATCATGGGCAGCGTGAAGGCGGCAGTTTTGCCGGTGCCGGTTTGTGCGATGCCAAGCACATCGCGGCGCTCGATCACGCGCGGAATGGCTTCAGCCTGAATGGGGGTTGGGGTTGTATAACCGGAAGCGGTAACCGCTTCGAGGACTTTGGGGCTCAGGCCCAGTTCGGAAAAATTCATGTTTTAAAGGCCGCCTCTCTGTCGCGGCATGCCGATCCATCAGGGAGCGGCCGGATCACAGGGAAATTCAGGTCAGGCGAAACCAAAAGCCTAAACGCGCGCGGATCATAGGGTTTTGGCCTTCCAAGTCAATTGAGGCTTTTGCTGGGTGAAACCCTCACCCTTTATCCCGCAAAAGCCGGGACTTTTCGCGCTCCCAATCACGTTTTTTGGCGGTTTCGCGTTTGTCGGCCGTGTTTTTGCCTTTGGCGAGCGCAATTTCCACCTTCGCGCGACCACGATCATTGAAATAGATCTTCAAGGGTACAATCGTCATCCCCTCGCGCTGCACCGCGCCAACGAGCTTGTCGACCTGACGGCGATGGAGGAGCAATTTTCGCGGTCGCTTGGTTTCGTGATTGAACTGATGGGCTTCGAGATATTCAGGAATATAGGCGTTTACCAGAAAGAGCTCGCCATTTTTCTCGGCGGCATAGGATTCACCGATCGTCGCTTTACCCGCGCGCAAAGATTTGACCTCGGAGCCTTGCAGCGCAATGCCCGCTTCAAATGTGTCCGCAATCGCATATTCAAACCGCGCTTTGCGGTTTTCAGCCGCGATGCGGCGAGTTTTTGCGTCTTTTTCAGCCATAGGGCCTACATGGCCTCTATTAGCTGTTGATCAACCCGGCATGAACCATTGCGGCGCGGATTGATGCGGCGGTGGATGCCGTCACATTGACGAGTGGAAGACGCACTTCATCATTCATGCGGCCTAAAATCTTCAAGCCGCATTTTGCACCCGCAAGGCCCGGCTCGATGAAGATTGCTTGATCAAGCGGCACGAGCTTGTCTTGCAACTGAAGTGCGCTCTTCATATCGCCGGCGAGGGCTTTTGCCATACGTTCAGCGGACAGGCGTGGGGCCACATTCGCGATCACCGAAATAGTGCCCATTGCGCCACACGCAACCGAAGGCAACGCAATGATATCATCGCCGGAAAGCTGAACGAAATCGGCACCTAAGGCCTGACGTTGTTGCGAGATGCGCGCTATCGAGCCTGTCGCATCTTTCACGCCGACGATGTTTTTGAGTTCATAAAGCCGCTTCATCGTATCAATCGACATATCGACGACGGAGCGCGGCGGAATGTTGTAAATGAAAATCGGAATGCCAATCGCGTCATTGATTGCTTTGAAATGCCGATAGAGCCCTTCTTGATTAGGCTTGTTGTAATAGGGTGTGACAACGAGCACGGCATCAGCACCCGCCTTTTCAGCATGGCGCGCGAGATCAACCGCTTCGACCGTGTTGTTTGATCCAGCACCCGCCATCACGGGCACGCGGCCTTTGGCTTCCGAGATGCAAGCTTCAACCACGCGCTTATGTTCGTCATGCGAGAGCGTCGGGCTTTCACCCGTCGTACCCACGGGTACGAGACCGGTTGAACGTTCGGCGATTTGCCATGAGACATGATTGCGAAAGCTCTCTTCATCAAAAGCGCCATTTTTGAAAGGCGTGACGAGGGCAGGGATTGAACCCTTGAAAATGGCGCGCGACATAAAAAGGGACTCCGGAAAACAGATTTTCTTCATTGGTTTTTTTAGAAACCGGATCCAAGACATAGCCGCTTCTGTCTCTAAACGGAAGGGGTGCTGGCCTTTGTCAACGGCCATCGGCTCGCCGTATTCTTCAATCATAGTCCTTATGGAATGGCGAAGCCCTCAAGAATCGCGCAAGAGCGGGGGTCGATGGTAAGTGGAGGCGTAAGTGATCGTCAGACGGGCATTTCTCGGGACGGTTTTGGGCGCTTGTGCCGCTTGGCCTTTCCGAAGTCTCCCGGCCTTTGCGGATCTTCCTGACAATATCCGCCCATCAGCCGAGCTTTCAAAAGTACTAAGTGCGGCAATCGCTGCTTATCGCAATGAAGATTTGGCGAGCGGGGATGCGGCAGTCGTCGCTCTCAATGATCCCTTAGCGCGGCTTGTTGCGGAATGGGTCGCGCTTCGGACCAATCCGGAAAAAGCGGGCTTTGATCGAATTGCCGCTTTCCTCTCCCAATATCGCGATTGGCCGACGGTGGCCTTTATTCGTCGCAAAGGCGAAGAAGCGCTTTACAGAGACAAACACGCAACGCCTGAAATCCTCTCTTTCTTTGGTGCGCATCAACCGCTGACGCCGACGGGCCGCTATCTCAAAGCATTGGCTCTGCAAGATGAAGGGCGTGTGAAAGAGGCCTCCGACACGATCCGGAAAGCTTGGCGTGAAGATCCGTTCAGCGCTGAACTTGAAAACAACATTCTTGAAGTTTTTGATGAGGCACTCACCACGGGTGATCATCGCGAACGCGTTGAAACCATGATCGCGCAAGAAAATTGGGCGGCGGCATTGCGCGCCGCAGAGAAGGCGCAAGGTGCAGTTCTGGCGCTTGCGAAGATTCGTATTGCTGTTGGCAAGAAAGATGCGGATGCTGAAAAACTATTAAAGAGCGCGTCATCTTCGCTGAAATCAGAGCCGGGTTATATTCTCTCTGAAGCGCAGTTTTTGCGGCGTGCGGATCGTCTGGAAGTCGCTTTTCAAGCGCTTTCACGGATTCCGAAAGATCAAGCGCCACCCCGCCCTGATGAGTGGTGGACGGAGCGCCGTGTTTTGGCGCGTCGTCTTGTTGAAACGCAAAAGCTTGATCTCATTCTTGATCTCTTAAAACCGCGTCCGGGTATGAATGCATCCGCGCTTGCGGATGCCGCTTTTATGTCGGGTATGTTCACGCTTGATCTTTCTGGAGATGCGGCGCGCGCAGAAAATTTTTTCACCGACTCCGAGAAGAAAGCGACCATTGAAGCGGGGCGAATCCGTGCGGCATATTGGATTGCCGAAGCACGCAAAGCACAAAATCTTGATGCGCGTGAAGCGCTTACTCGCGCGGCGCGTGCGCCGCTTTCTTACTATGGCATGCTCGCGCGTGAAGCTTTGCAACAAAACAAAATCAATTTCCGCGCGGCTCCGCAACCTGATTTTGACCGTGCGTCGGGCGATCAACTTTTTCAAGCGGTCACACTGTTGCTTGATGCGGATGCAGGTGATTTTATTGCACCGATTGCAAGCGATTTCATTCAGCGTGTGCCTGATGCGCCAACGCTTTCGGCCCTTGCGTCGCTCGGCGCTTCCTATCGTGATTTGCGCTTAGTGACGATTGCAGGAAAGGCCGCGCAACAAAAAAATTATGGATTTGATTTAGAGAATTGGCCGGTTGACGGTTTTCCCTTGCCTTCCTCACCGCCGCTTGAAGCCTCGCTCATTTACGCGATTACGCGGCAGGAAAGCTCATTTGATCCGAATGCGATTTCTTCTGCTGGCGCGCGCGGCCTCATGCAATTGATGGTTGCTACCGCGCAAGAAACGGCGAAGAAAGCGAATATCAGTTTTGCTGCTGAAAAACTGACCGCGGATCCGGCCTATAATGTCACGATTGGCAGCACGCATCTTGCCGAACTCGTCGAAGATTGGGGCGGTTCCTATTGTTTGGCGATTGCGTCCTATAATGCGGGTCGAGGTAATGTGAGACGATGGATCGCGACCAATGGCGACCCGCGCGACAAAGCGATTGATCCGATCCGGTGGATTGAAAAAATTCCGGTGACGGAAACGCGGATCTATGTGCAGCGCGTGATGGAGAATTTGCAAATCTATCGCGCACGACTTGATGGCAAAAGCGAAACTTCACTGCGTGATGATTTGAAACGGGGCGCTTCACTTTAGAGGTGGAAGCAATTTTGAGCGCACAATCGATTTTTCTTCAATCAAGCGACGGCATTCGCCTTTATGCGCGCGTCTATGGTGATCTGACTTCGTCTTTAACGCCGATTGTGTGTTTGCCAGGCCTGACGCGTAATGCGGACGATTTTGATGCGATTGCCGAAATTTTTGCATCGAACACAAGTCGCCCCGTGGTTGCGTTTGATTATCGGGGGCGTGGACGCTCGCAATTCGCGCGTGATGCTGCGCATTATACAATCATGGTTGAGGCGGTTGATGTGCGGCAAATGCTTGCATCATTGAAGATAAAGCGCGCGATTTTTTTAGGCACATCGCGTGGTGGTCTGATCACGATGCTGTTGGGTGTCACAGCGCCTGAATTGATTGAAGCCGTGATCCTTAATGATATTGGTCCGGTGTTGGAAACGGAGGGGCTCAAACGTATCGCGTCCTATGTTGGCAAAGGCGCGATGCCGAAGACAATGGAAGAAGCCCTCCAACGTATAAAAAATTCGAATCCTGATTTTACCGATCTTGATGAGAGCGAATGGCATCATCTCACAAAGATGAGTTTTCGCGAGACGAGGTCGGGGGGTGTGGCGCTCACTTATGATGCCGCTTTGTCGCGTAGCTTTCTCACGCTTGATTTTTCAAAACCGCAACCAACGCTTTGGCCGTTTTTTGATGCGTTGAAAGAGGTACCCGTTTTGGTGATCCGTGGTGGGAATTCCGATTTGTTGTCGGAGGCGACAGTCAAGAAGATGGTATCGCTTCATCTGCGTTTATCGTCGTTTACGGCCTTGAACGAAGCTCACGCACCGTTGCTCTGGCGGCCAAAAACTGCAAACGCAATTGTAAGATTTGTTGCAGCTAGCTGTTCGAAAAATTAGAATATTAAAATTCAGGTCTTGCCTAGTTAAGCGGACGATTTCGAAAATAGGTTAGCAGGGTTTTGTATTTATCGGAATGGCGATGATTGAAGCGCCATTCTGTTTCCTTGAGATGGAGGTGGAATGTTTAGTCAGGGATGCCTTTGAATTTGGCGAGCCTGACCTTGGCAAAACCCCAAAAGCCCTCGATGCCGTCGATATGCACGCCGCCTCTCGAGAACTCATCTTTCGAATGATCAATTTGAAAATGCCCATATCCGAGATCGACAAGCCCATTATAGCCTCGGCAGCCGTCAGATCGACTGAAAAGTAGCGGGCAATCTCACGAATTTTGGCTTCTGAAATGCGTGAACGAACAAAATAATGATTTCTCATATCTCTCCAGAGCCCTAAATGGATTTTCCGTCACTAAGCTAGGCGAGACCCTAAAATTATAATCATCATGGATGTTCACAGATATTGTTTAATCAATGGTGCTAGTGGTAGAAAAAAGAAAGATAATTGTAATTTCTGTCATGTTTTATTGCCTCAAAGGCATTTATATTTATAATGTATTCGACATTTTCTATCAAAAAGAAATCTCGTGAAATCTATTACTGATGCACGAAGTAAAGATCAATATTATTTTCAAATTTTTTTATAAATGTCTAGAGCATACGATTGAGGCGAGACGAGTTATCTTAGCTTCTTACTAAATTTGTGCAAGTTTTCGTTGCGGTTAAAACACTATTGTCAAATTAGCTAAGCACAGGAGTGGTTATGTTGTCATTACGCCTGAAAAAATATAGCCATCAATCTTCAATTTGAAACCGTTGTTAATACTACCCAGAACATTCAAAGTATTAAAATGGATTATTTCAGTCGTCGTTGCCAGTGGAATGATTGTTGTAAATATCTTTTTGCCAAGTAATAGATTGACGAAAAACACCGAGGAGACTGAAGCTCTCTTTAAATAGAAAAATATTTTCGCGTGCTTTCATATTTATACTGGATGTTCCAAAATCAAACCATTTATAATTTTGTTCTTTAGCACGTTTTAGGCCTTCAACAATAAGAAGTGTTAAACAATGGTTTTCTCGACCATATTTCGTTTGAGTCAGATAGAAACTACTTAAGACACGATCATTTAATTTAAAATAACAAATACCCGCCGCAGGTTTTCCCTGAAAATAAGCGACGTCAACGAAAATATCTTCGCTAAGAGTTTTTGTTAGATAAAGTAAATCTTCGTAAGAATGAGTTGGATCAATTCCATGTTGGGCATATGTTGCTTCAAGCGTTTCCATAAAATCTATTATATCTGAGCGATGTTTTATAATTATGTCTGGTTTTTTTTGAGCTTGACGAAAATTATTTCTGGCTCGTGAGGAAATCGAATATTCAACTGCGTCAATTGATAAATTTACGACACTTGATATGTCCATATTAGAAATTTTGAAGCCTGATTCTAAAAAAGAAAATATGAAAACATCAAGCGGGAGCTCGGAACAAATTGAAGGCGGTAATGTTATGCGACAATAGTCAATATTTTCGTCATTTAAGTGGTTGATTAGAGTTGAAACAATATTTTTACTTTGTGAATAAGAAGGAATTTTTTTTAAAACAATACCACCGAGACTTGCGCCATATGGTGATAATGCAACCCTACGACTTTCCGTATTAGTATCTACAATATAACAAAATTGAGCAATTACATCATCACCTTTTGTGATGACTTTGAACCGTTCCTTATTGGAAAATTTATCTTGATGATAATTCAGAAACTTTCTTTTATGGAACAATGTTCCATTAATTGAATTTTCAACAAAAAAATCCCAATTAGCGAGTTGTTTTTTGGTTGCATCTTTGATTATTAACATATTTAGTACATTATTGGCTATATTTCAGCATAAATCACACAAGATTGATCGAATTCCATATCCTTCAAATCGATGTCGTAGTAATTGCGGCGGATCTTTATGAATTATTCTGGTATTTTCGTATCGGGACATCGTTTCAGTGTTTAAGTAAATATGGATTGGATGAAAGCCGACAACAGTCAGGTTATCTTTTCTTATAAGATCTCGAATATGTGGTTCTATATGACCACTATCTTTGAACGTACAAAATATATCATCTTCCCAGCAATGGGGAACGATTGTTAGGCCATTCCAGATTTGCCATGGCTTCAATGAAATATTTGCCGATGCCGGAATATAAACATTTGCATCATGGGTGATATCTCTTAGTCTGTAAAAATTTTGAAGTTTTGAACTATTTGTAAGTGAATGACCTCTCACGCACTTTGAATTGGGAATTATATTTAGTAGATTGTCGACAATGTTTTGAGCGTTAGTCCCTACCTGACCGCGCCCTGTAAGTAGGTGATCAAAGTTGGGGTGTAAACCGAGTTCAAATTTAGAATTCTTTAAAAGTCTTCGAATGAGCGGCGTTTCATGTGTTACAAACCAAGTTGCACATAGGTTGAGACTTTCCACGAGATCAATTGTATCAGTCAAAACATCGTCATGTGCCCAGTCAAAATCTATGGTCAAAAATAATTTGTTCTCCCAAGAGTTAGGGTCTTCGATTTTGATAGACGAAATTATGGCACTTTCCATTTGACCTACTAATTTTGTTCAATAATTCATATCTCAGACGGTAGTTTGAGATTAATAAAAGATCAATACTTACTATTCTGGGTTATTAGTATGAAAAATGTGCAAAATAAATCTGAAAAGCTCCTAAATTTGAGGAAACGTAGCTATTATGGCGAAGTTACATTTCATAGACGATTCCAAACCAGATTTCGTGGTTCGGATCGTCTAGCTAGGTCTCTCGGCTGCCGATGTTGCGAAGCGGCTGGGCGTCGGCCAGTATTAGCTTTACGG
>VGCJ01000030.1 GCA_016870035.1 Alphaproteobacteria bacterium | reverse complement strand
ATCGAACCACCACCCTCGCGAGAGAGAAAATGCGCAATTGCTTTTTCTGACGCATAGGCCGCGCCCATCAAATTCACCGCAACAATTTTATCAAATGTCGCTGCATCAAATCCGTTACTAGGAGTCTCGGCTTGGATCCCGGCATTATTGATCAAACAATCTAAGCGGCCGCATTCCTTTACAGCCTGATCAATGGCGTGATGAATCAAAGTCCGATCCGAAACATCAGCGGCGATGATGCAATGGACATTGCTGTCAAAGCCATTCTTGGTGCTGATCGCCTTTAGGCTTTCAAGCGTGTGTGCGGCTTCCTCATCATCCCGATAATGATTGACAATGATCGCCGCGCCTTCGGCGGCAAAACGTTCGGCCACCGCACGGCCTATACCGCGTGAACCGCCGGTTATGAAACTGCGAAGACCATGAAGACGTGCGTGAACCATGACGATGATAACCTTGTTAAGAAGAAGCTCTCGCACCCCGCTGGCGTGGCGCAGATCGTAAAAACAGAAAGAGCCGACAGACAAGAAGCACTGCAAGCACAAGGCCCAAAAGAAGTGGCCAGAAAATATCGCGCTTCACAAGCCACCAATAATGAACGATCCCTAAAACCGCGATGGCGTAGATCAATTTATGGAGCCGCGCCCATGTCTTGCCCCCGATCCGCAGCACCCATCCCCGTGTCGAAGTTACCGCGAGCGGAATCATCAAAAGAAAAGCGAGAAAGCCGACGAGGATAAAGGGCCTTTTCGCAATCTCACGCGCCATATCGGAAAGGTCAAAGAGGCGATCGAAACCGAGATAGGTCAAAAAATGCAGACTCACATAATAAAAAGAAAACAAACCCAGCATTCGACGGAGTTTGATAGCGTCATTCCATTTTGTCACTCGCCGCACAGGCGTAACAGCAAGCGTCAGCAAAAGAGAATAAATGACCCAGTCACCTGTATGATGCAAAATCGCTTCTGCGGGGTTAGCGCCCAGCATCAAAGGATCAAATATAATTGCATAACTAATCAAGAGCGAGGGAAGCAGTAAAAAGCAGAAAAAAAGCGGCTTGATGACGCCGATGAGCGAAAGCGGCAGTTTAAAGAAAGAAGAAGATGTGGTTGCGCTCATCAGATCAATAAAATTTCGCAAGATCAATGCCTGAATAGAGTGAGGCAACCTGTTCACCATAACCATTAAAAAGTTCGGTGTCATGATTGGCAAAGAACCCAGGCAAGCGCCGCTCGCGCTTTTGGCTCCAGCGTGGATGATCAACCGCCGGATTCACATTCGAATTAAATCCATATTCATTCGGCGCTGCGCTGTTCCATGCCGTTTTGGGTTCATCGGTAACGAGATCAATTCGCACAATCGATTTGGCGCTTTTAAATCCATATTTCCACGGCACTACAATACGCACCGGTGCGCCATTTTGATTGGGCAATACTTCACCATACATGCCAAGCGTCAACAGGGTTAAAGGATGCATCGCTTCATCAAGACGCAAGCCTTCTGTATAGGGCCAATCAAGCACGCGATAGGAAAGGCCCGGCATTTCATCAGGCTTTGACGCGGTCGTGAACTTCACGTAACGCGCTTTGGATGTCGGCTCCACTTGCGCAAGAAGTTTTGACAGAGGAAAGCCAATCCACGGAATCACCATCGACCAGGCTTCAACGCAACGCAGACGATAGATGCGCTCTTCAAGATCAAATTTAAAAAGCTCTTCAATACCAACGATTTTAGGCTTGGCGACTTCGCCACCAATTTCAACGGTCCACGGCTTTATTGTAAATTTTCCGGCATTGCGCGCGGGATCAGATTTCGACGTCCCGAATTCATAGAAATTATTATAGGTCGTTGCGAGCGCACGATCCGTCACCGTATCGGACGGTTTTGGAATAGCATTTTGTGAAAATGAAAGAGCCACAGGCGATGTCGCGCTTAAAGCAGATGAAGCGGCTAAAGCGGCACCTGTTGCCAAAGCACTGCCCATGAAATGACGGCGCGAAAGATAGATCTCATGCGGCGTGATTTCAGATGAAGATATTTTTGGACCAAAAGTGTATGTCATGTGTATCTCCATCAAGAAAGAAAAGCGGCAATGAAACTATAAACGCGTTTACGCAGACAAGACGCAATCAGTTCGCCATAAAGGACTCAACCACTGCGCGACGCGGAATAGGCGCCACAGCACCATAGCCTTGCGTCGATAATGCGGCGGCCGCATTAGCAAAATGCGCGGCGGCAAAGGCATCCCGAGTTTTCACCCATTCTGCCAAAAAGGCGCCATCAAACGTATCCCCCGCACCGGTTGTATCAACGGCTTTTACAACCCGCGCCGGAATGTGGCGGCGCGCTTCACGGGTTGCGACCAGCGTGCCGTCTTTCCCCATTGTTAGTGCCACAAGAGAAGGGCCGAGCGCGAGATAAAAATCACAAATCGCATCGGCGCTTTCAAGTCCCGTCAATTGACGCGCATCATCAAGGCCGGGAAGAAGAATTGTGCTTTTCGACGCTGCAGCGTGAATGATCGCGCGTGCGCGTTCAAGCTGCCAGAGGCGCAAACGCAAATTCGTGTCGTAACTGATTACGCGTCCTGCGGTTTCAGCCCGCGCCATCGCTTCAAACACCATGTCGCAGGCTGAAACTGAAATCGCTTGGCTGATGCCGGAGACATGCAGGATCTCAGCGGACTCAACGAGCCCCTTCGGCAAATCTTGTGATGTAACAAGGCTCGCGGCTGATCCTGCGCGATAATAGCTGAATTCATGGCCGTCAGGGCCATGAGTCACAAAGTAAACACCCGTCCGTTGCCCTTGGGCGAGCTTCACATGCGTGCGGTCAACGTGTTCTTGATCCCACAAGTCGAGAAATTGCCGCCCGAAAGCATCATCCCCCAAATGGGTGAAATAGGCGGTGCGCGCGCCTTGGCGGGCGGCGGCGATGATGGCGTTCGACGTATCGCCGCCATGGCCCGGGCGATAAAGCGGCGTGGGCCCCGACCGGTCCTCGTTGAATTCAACCATCGGTTCGCCAATCGCCAGAATATCGATTTTAGCCGTCACCGCCCTACTCTCCTTGATCACTTGCAGGATGGATCGAGCATGACCATATCTCTCTCAAGGCCGAAAGGCCCCGGAGTGCTCAATCCCGAGGCTCCTGATCCGAAGTGCCTCACTCAAGGGCTTCGCACTATGACACGAATGACCACTTTGACCTCGCCTTTCCTCATCGGATTCGATGAATTCGAACGGGCACTGGAACGCATCGCGAAGACCGCAACCGACGGTTATCCGCCCTATAATATTGAACGCGTGCCGCGCTCGGACACACAGCCAGAACTTTTGCGCATCACTTTGGCGGTGGCCGGGTTCACCCGCGATCAACTCGATGTGACCTTGGAAGAAAACCAGCTCGTCATCCGTGGTCGGCAGACGGACGACAAAAGCCGCGTCTATCTCCATCGCGGCATTGCGGCGCGGCAATTCCAGAAAAGCTTCTTGCTCGTCGATGGCATGGAGGTGATGGGTGCAGCGATGACCAATGGTCTTCTCGTTATTAATCTCGCGCGACCGGAGCCGGAAAAAATTATCCGGCGCATCGATATTGTAGAACGCGATTGAGATCATAAGTGACAACTAGGACGACACCGCTCAAGGAGGGTGACATGACCGAGACCACGAAAATTTTAACAAACGAGTGCGGCGACGAAGCCCTCTCCATCCAATCGCTCGCTCAATGGGGCGAAGGTAAACTCGCTTATCTGAAGCCGATCAAATCGGATGATCTCGGCCGGATTTTTCCAGGCGCTCCGGAAGTGGCGCCGGGCTTGAATCTCTTTGTGCTTCTGGCGGCCAATGGTATGCCGATCATGATCACGGATTCACGCGATACGGCTATGGCCAATGCTTGGGAAAATGACCTCGAAACGGTGAGCCTCCACTAAAGCGACCACGCCTGAAGCGCGTGCCGAAAAAGCGCGTATGAACCCGCACCCGAGTTGACTTCCCCGTGCTTTCCGCGCATTTCCGCTTATGAAGCAATCCTTCATTAAAACTGATTTGTCAGGATCAGCGGGTTCACCCGTATCGGGACCCTGAAAATCAAAAGAGGAGACTAAAGCCATTCGCAGACCGATGAGAACCGCTCCCGTTCCGGTTAAGGACGGGCCCCGCGCCAATCGCGACATTCGCGGCGTGCGCGAAGTGCAGCTGATCGACGATACCGGAAATAATCGCGGAATCGTTGCTTTCTTCGACGCTCTGGCAATTGCGGAAGAAACGGGACTCGACCTCGTCGAGATCGTCCCGAACGCTACCCCGCCTGTGTGCAAAATCCTTGATTACGGCAAATTCCGCTTTCTTGAGCAGAAAAAGGCCGCAGAAGCGCGCAAGAAGCAGAAAGTCGTCGAAATCAAAGAAATCAAATTGCGTCCGGGCATCGACAATCACGATTACGAGACCAAGATGAAAGCGGTGCGCCGCTTTTTCGAAGAAGGCGATAAGGTCAAAATCACCTTGCGCTTCCGGGGCCGTGAAATGGCCCACCAAGATCTTGGCATGAAATTGCTCGAGCGCGTGCGGACAGAAATGGCGGAAGTCTCAAAAGTTGAGGCCGAGCCCATGCTCGAAGGCCGCCAGATGACCATGATCATGGCACCGCGCTAAAAAGTCCTCGATTCGAAAAAATTTACGCTTTCGGCAAGGCCGCCACAAAATGTGGTGGCCTTTTGCTTTTCCCCCTCAAGGGCTTCGCCTTGACTCGCTCCCTATTTCGCGGAATTAATGAGAACAAATAATGAACATTTAGAAGAAAGCCGCCCCCGATGCCTGTTGCGTCGTCAGATTTGCAGTCCCTGCGCCAGTCGATCTCGAAAATCGGCCGGGATGGCAGCCTGCGCGCCATGGATCCGGCGGCGAAAACAACCGCGACCGGTCATCAGAGCATCGATCAGGCGCTGGGCGGAGGACTCGCGCGCGATGCCTTGCATGAAGTCAGTCCGCAAAGCCCTTCCGATTTGGCCGCAGCGACAGGTTTCGCACTCGGCCTGATCGGCCGGTTTGCTCAGGAACGGGACTGGGTCTGGATCGGCGAAGAGATGACCCGCCATGAGGGCGGGCGCGTTTATGGGCCGGGGCTCAAAAATTTCGGGCTTGATCCCGTCCGTCTTCTGCTCGTTGCCCCGCGTGGCGCGGAAGACGGATTGAAAGCGGCTGAAGACGCGCTGCGTTGCGCCGCCCTTGGAGCCGTTTTGTTCGAGCCCTGGGGCCATCCGAAACAACTTGATCTTGTGGCGTTGCGACGCCTTGCCCTTGCGGCAGAAGAAAGTCGCGTGCCGCTCATCATCTTGCGTCATGGCGGACAGAATTTGCCCGGCAGTTTGCGTACGCGCTGGCGCGTGGCTGCAGCCCCAAGTGAGGGGCGCGAAACTATGGGGCATCCGCGTTTTACCCTCACGCTGCTTCTCAATCGACAAAAAGGCGCAAGAAGCGCGAGCGGTATTTGGACAGTGGAGTGGAGTCATGGTGAGCGTTTGTTCCGACCGGCGGATTCTGTCGATCATTTTTCCGCATCTATCGACCGATCGATTGCATCGTCGGGCTCATTTCATACTTACGAAAAATCAGCCTGACACGCCGCTGATCATTGTTGAGAAAGTCAAAGGCGCGCTTGTGATTGTCGCGCTTGATCGCTCTGCACTGGCGGCTGGTCTTTCAAAAGGTATGACGCTCGCCACCGCACGCGCGCTTTGCCCTTCGCTTGAAGTGGCGGAACGAGATCACGTTGCCGATCGTCTCCTCATCGAACAAATCGCCTCATGGATGGAACGTTACACACCTTGCGTAGGGTTGATTGAGACAGAGGATAAAACGCCTGAAGGTGTGGCGCTCGACATTACAGGGGCTGCGCATTTATTGGGTGGTGAAGACGCTTTGCTTCACGATTGTCTCACAAGATTGCGCGCGCAAGGTTTTGACGCCACCACGGCCATTGCCGGAACGCTTGAATGCGCAGCGGCTTTCGCGCGTTTCAAAGACGAAGCGATCATTATTCCGAGAAATACAGAACCAGACGCCGCCGCCTCTTTACCGATTGCGGCCTTGGGTCTTCCCTCAAGCGAAGTGATTGCGCTTGCGCGTTTGGGATTAAAAACGATTGATGATCTCGCCTCACGCCCGCGCGCGCCTTTGGCTGCACGTTTTGGTCGCGATTTACTCGCGCGACTTGATGCTGTGCGCGGCGTTATTGAAACACCGATCACACCGCGTCGATTCATTCCCACTTTCATTACCGAGCGACGCTTTGCCGAACCCATCGGCCATGAAGATGATATTCATCGCACAATTTTAACACTCTCTGCGGATCTCGCGCGTTTGCTTGAAAAACAAGGACAAGGCGGGCGACGTTTTGAACTCGGTTTCTTTCGTGCCGATGGCGCGATGCGTCGGCTGGGCATTGAAACCGCAAGACCCTTGCGCGATCCGAAAATCATCATGCGGCTCTTTCGTGATCGGCTTAATGCACTGGCTGATCCGCTTGATCCGGGTTTTGGTTTTGATGTCATTCGTCTCTCTGTCCCGATGGCTGAAGCGCTTGATGCATATGAACCGGATTTTGACGGACGTATGGATCTTGCTGAAGACCTCGCCGCTTTGATTGAAAAACTCGGCGTGCGTTTGCATCCCTCTCGCGTGATGCGTCTTCATGCCGAAGACACGCATATTCCCGAACGCGCGATGCGTTATCTTCCCGCGCAAGATGGCAATGCCGCTCTCGCCACCGAATGGGATTTATGGAGCGATGCCGATCTTCCGCCCTTGCGCCCGATCCGTCTTCTTGATCCACCCGAACCTGTCGAAGTCATTGCCGAAGTGCCGGATGGTCCGCCAATCCGCTTTCGCTGGCGTCGTGTGTTTCATGTGGTTGTGAAAGCCGAAGGGCCTGAACGTCTCGCGCCTGAATGGTGGCGTATGACAGGACAGGCATTGCCCCCGACACGCGATTATTATCGCGTTGAGAATGAACAAGGCGCACGCTTCTGGCTCTTCCGTGGCGGACTCTATGAACGCGAAACAAATGACCCGCGCTGGTTCGTGCATGGGTTGTTTGGATGACACCCGCCTATGCTGAACTCGCGGTCACGACGAATTTTTCGTTTTTGCGCGGGGCATCGCATCCGGAAGATTATGTTGCCGAGGCCTCGCGGTTAAATCTTGCGGGGATCGGCATTGCGGATCGCAACACGCTCTCAGGTGTTGTACGTGCGCATGTTGCACTAAAAGAAATAGATGCCGCAGACAGCGGTCTGAAACTCGCGATTGGTTGCCGTCTTGTCTTTGCCGACGGCACACCCGATCTTCTCGCCTATCCAAAAGACCGCGCCGCTTATGGACGATTGTCGCGTCTTCTCTCGCTCGGCAAACGTCGCGCCGAGAAAGGCGAATGTCATCTCACGCTTGATGATCTTTTAGCGGAGAGTGAAGGGCTTCTTCTCATACTCATACCGCCAGAAAAAATCGGCGATGAAACAATAGAGACGCTCGAAATAGTAAGCGCCCATACGCCGGATCATCTCTGGCTTGGTGCAATACCGCTTTATCACGGGCGAGATCAAAAGCGACTGCAACATCTTGGCCAACTCGCAAAAAAATTTCGTAGTCCCCTCATCGCTTTGAATGATGTGCTTTATCATCACCCTGATCGCCGCCGCGTGCAGGACGTGTTCACCTGCATCCGTGAACATCAAACCATTGAGACCATCGGCAAGAAACTTGAAGCGCATGCGGAGCGGCACTTAAAAAGTGCGGCAGATATGGCGCATCTTTTTCGCGATCATCCGGAAGCCCTCGAAGAGACAATATGTTTCTTTGCGCGCCTCACCTTCTCACTTGATGAGTTGCGTTATGAATATCCGGATGAACCGGTGCCCGAAGGCAAAACACCGCAACAACATCTCACAGATCTTACCTATGAAGGCGCCAAGCGCCGTTATCCGAAAGGCGTACCGGATAAAATCAAAGCAGCACTCGCCAAAGAACTCGCGCTGATTGAGGAGCTTGATTACGCGCCTTATTTTTTAACCGTGAATGATATTGTGAGTTTTGCGCGCTCGCAAAATATTCTTTGCCAAGGACGTGGCTCGGCGGCTAATTCTGTTGTCTGTTATTGTTTGGGCGTAACAGCGGTCGATCCGACTGAAATTGATTTGTTGTTTGAACGATTCATTTCCGCCGAACGCCGCGAGCCACCCGATATCGATGTCGATTTCGAACATGAGCGGCGCGAAGAAGTCATTCAATGGATTTACAAACGCTATGGCCGCGAGCGTGCCGGCCTTGCGGCAACCGTCATTTCCTATCGCCCCCGTAGCGCGATCCGCGATGTCGGCAAAGCTTTGGGCCTCACCGAAGATGTGACCGCAGCGCTTGCCAATACTGTGTGGGGGTCATGGGGCAAAGGGTTGACAGATCACCAGATTGCAGAAGCCGGACTTGATGCGACAAATCCGATGATCCGTTTGGCGGTTGATATCGCGATGGAGATTCAAGGGTTCCCGCGTCATCTCTCGCAACATGTTGGCGGCTTTGTGCTAACGCGTGGACGGCTTGATGAGACGACGCCCATCGGCAATGCGGCGATGGATGAGCGCACTTTCATTGAATGGGACAAGGATGACATCGCCGCACTCGGCTTGATGAAAGTCGATGTGCTCGCACTGGGCATTTTGACCTGTATTCGCAAAATACTCGATCTCATTGCGATGCATGGCGGGCCGCAACTCGAACTCGCGACCATTCCACGCGAAGACCCCCACGTCTATGCGATGTTGCAGAAAGCCGACTCCATCGGCGTGTTTCAGGTGGAGAGCCGCGCACAAATGAATATGTTGCCGCGCATCAAGCCCGCTTGTTTTTATGATCTTGTGATTGAAGTGGCGATTGTGCGGCCCGGTCCCATTCAAGGCGATATGGTTCATCCCTATTTACGACGTCGGCAAGGCAAGGAACAAGTGCGCTACCCTTCGCCCTCACCCAAACATGGTCCGCCTGATGAGCTTGAACGCGTGCTTGGCAAAACATTGGGCGTGCCGCTTTTTCAAGAACAAGCGATGCGCATTGCGATTGAAGCAGCGAAATTCACACCTGAGGAAGCCAACAAGCTCCGCCGCGCGATGGCGACATTTCGTCGTGTGGGTACGATTCATTTGTTTCAGGAAAAAATGATTCAAGGCATGGTAACACGCGGTTATGAAGCGGATTTTGCCGCGCGCTGTTTCAAACAAATCGAAGGCTTTGGCGAATATGGTTTTCCCGAAAGCCATGCCGCTTCTTTCGCACTGCTTGTTTATGCCTCTGCATGGTTAAAATGCCATCACCCCGCAGCCTTTGCCGCAGGTCTACTCAACAGCCAACCCATGGGCTTTTATGCGCCCGCGCAAATTGTACGCGATGCGACCGATCACGGCGTTGAAGCGCGCGCACCCGATATCAATGCGAGCCGTTGGGACGCGACACTTGAAGAGCGTAAAGACCACGCACTCGCTTTGCGTTTGGGCTTTCGCCAGATTGATGGCTTTCGTGAAGACTGGGCGGATCGCATTTCCTCTTTCCGCAATGGCTTTTATCCCTCTCCTGAAATGTTGAAACGCCGCGCGGATTTACCTGCACGCGCGCTTGTGTTGCTCGCAGAAGCGGATGCGATGCAATCAATCAGTCTTGATCGGCGTGAAGCGGCATGGACCGTGCGGCGCCTGCCTGATTCTGATCCTCTACCTTTGTTCGAAGCCGCGCGCGTGCAAGAGCTTGCCGAAGAACCGCTTGTCACTTTACCGGAAATGCCTTTGAGCGAACATGTTGTGGCTGATTATCAAACCCTGCGTTTGTCTCTCAAAGGTCATCCGATGATGTTTTTACGCGGGATTTATGAGAGTGAAGGTATTTTACCCTGCTCTACCATTCGTGATTGTGTTGATGGGCGGCGCGTGCGCGCGGCGGGTGTTGTGCTCATTCGGCAAAAGCCCGGTAGCGCGAAAGGCGTTGTATTCATGACGATTGAAGATGAGACGGGCATCGCCAATCTTGTCATCTGGCCCTCTTTGCTTGAACGTTTTCGTAAAATTGTAATGGGCGCGCGGCTTGTGAGCGTTGAAGCGCGCGCGCAACGCAGCGAAGAAGGTCTTGTGCATCTTGTTGTCGAAGAGATTGAAGACCGTTCCGTCGATCTTTTACTCTTGTCGCAAGAGTCGATTCCGCTCGCGCTCGCCCATGCGGATGAAGTGAAACGTCCTGTGCCGGAAGGACGTTCGCGCTATCCGCGCCAAGCGCGGATTTTGCCGAAGTCGAGAGATTTTCACTAAAGCATTTTGCGATGAAGTGGATACCGGCTCATCGGAACAAAATACGTTAAATGAAAAAATTTAATGTCTTAATCCGCCAGCTTTTTCGATAAAGGCCGCGACCTTTTCAAGCCCTGTGCCATCGCGCATATTGGTGAAGACGTAAGGGCGTTCTTTACGCATGCGCTTTGTGTCTTCTTCCATCACCTGAAGGCTCGCACCCACATGGGGAGCCAAATCAATTTTATTGATCACAAGAAGATCGGAGCGCGTGATACCCGGTCCGCCTTTGCGCGGAATTTTCTCGCCGCCCGCCACGTCGATCACATGAATGGTGAGATCAGCGAGCTCCGGCGAGAATGTAGCAGCAAGATTGTCACCGCCTGATTCAATCAGGATCAAATCAAGATTAGGAAATTTCTCGCGCATCGTATCAACCGCGGCGAGATTGAGCGAACAATCTTCACGAATGGCGGTGTGCGGACAGCCGCCCGTTTCAACACCCATAATGCGCTCTTCCGGAAGCGCTCCCGCAACTGTCAAAAGCCGCGCATCTTCCTTCGTGTAAATATCATTGGTGATCGCGCAGAGATCATAAGTGTCACGAAAATATTTGCAGAGCATTTCGGTGAGCGCAGTCTTTCCAGAGCCGACCGGCCCACCAATCCCAACACGCAAAGGGCCATATGATGAAGTGCTCATGAGCGAAATAACCTTGTATATTGAGTTTCATGATGAAGAGAAGCGAGATCAGAACGAAACACAGACGCGCCGAGGTCCTCAAGTGAAGACTGGCTTGCAAACTCAGCTGTATCTTTCACGCGGGGCAAAAGCGAAGCGATCACGCGTTGACCATCTGTTTGCCCAATCGCACCTAAACGCACCGAGGCTGATACGAGATTGGAAACAAATACGGTGAGAAACGCCTCAAGAACATGTGAGAGCGGCATTGAATAACTCGAAGCGACAAGTCCCACCGCCACCGGATAGGTGATATCGCCTCTATGAAGCGCAACAATCTTTTCTAATCGATCATTCGACCAAGCTGCAAGCGCGGTGCTAAGAAACGCTCTGCCCTGCGTGGTTGATTCTAAGTAACGCTCGGATGAGGGTTGCAGCGCGAGCGATAAATCAATGATCGCTTTTAACGCGTCATTTTTATTATCGTGCACAGCACGCCAGGCTTCCGCGAGAAGGATCGCATCATTGCGGCCTGATCCATAGACAAGAAGATCGGCAATCCAGTCGCGGCAGGTTTCGAAATCAGTGACGTCGCCCGATTCATGCGCCCATTCCAATCCATGCGAATAGGCAAAAGACCCGACCGGAAAAGCGGGGCTTAACCACACCAGAAGCGGAAGCGGTGAGCCGAGTTCCATGATCTATCTATGTTTGTGATCATGTGAATGATCGTGAGCATGATCATGCTGGTGATGATCATGGGAGTGACCATGATTATGACCGTGATGATGATCATGACCGTGATCACCATGTGAGTGATCATGATAGGCGCCGCGTTCAGGCTGGAAGGGGCGCGACACGGTCGCCATCGCACAGTCCAAACCGCGGATCATTTTGGCGAGTACATGATCTTCTTCGATATAGATCGCGTCCGCCGTGATCTCGGCCGGTGTATGACGATTGCCAATATGCCAAGCCGTTTTCAAAAGCCGCATCGGATTCTCGGCTTTGATTTCGATCAAAGTTTGCGGTGCGGCTTTGACGAGAATAAGCGCGCCATCCTCGAGCATAACCGCATCACCATCATTCAGCGTCGCGGTCTTTTCAAGATCGAGCAAAAACGCAGTGCCCTTCTCGCCCGTAAGTGTAATGCGTCGGCGATGACGCCCTTCATGATCAAGGCTCACCTGATCAATAACTTTATCGGCTTTGACGGCGGCTTTGCGCACAATCGAAGTGGCCCGTTGCATAAGATAATCCCGCTTTACTGACATCAACCAAGGCCCAAAGCTTAGAACAGAAAATAGCGCTGCGCCAGAGCGAGTTCTTTGGCAGGCTCGCACACGAGCAGTTCACCATCTGCGGTGACGCGATAGGTCTCGGGATCAACCGTGATTTCGGGCGTTGCGTCATTATGGATCATCGAGGCTTTCGAAATGCCGCCACGCACATTTTCAACCGCAACCATTTCTTTCTGCGTGCCAAGCGCTTGACGAAGCCCCTTGGCAATGGCCGCTTTTGATGTGAAAACGAGCGAAGTTGACGTCAAAGCTTTGCCAAAAGCACCAAACATTTCACGGAAATGCACAGGCTGTGGCGTTGGAATCGACGCATTCGGATCGCCCATTTGCGCGGCGATGATCGCGCCGCCCTTGATGATCAGGTCAGGCTTCGTGCCGAAAAATGCCGGTGACCACAAAACAAGATCGGCAAGTTTTCTGACTTCGACCGAACCGATATATCTTGCAACGCCATGCGCAATCGCAGGGTTGATTGTATATTTCGCAACATAGCGTTTGACGCGATTATTATCCGCACGGCCATCGCCTGAAAGCGATCCGCGTTGTTGTTTCATTTTATCGGCCGTTTGCCATGTGCGCGTGATGACTTCGCCCAAACGCCCCATCGCTTGGGAATCCGACGACATCATCGAAAGAGCGCCGATATCATGGAGAATATCTTCTGCCGCAATCGTCTCTTTACGAATACGACTTTCGGCAAAAGCAAGATCTTCGGGGATTGATGAATCGAGATGGTGACACACCATCAACATATCAAGATGCTCATTCAAAGTGTTGACGGTAAAGGGTCGCGTCGGATTGGTTGACGACGGCAAAACATTTTTCAACCCCGCAACTTTTATGATGTCAGGTGCGTGACCACCGCCCGCGCCTTCTGTATGAAAAGCGTGAATGGTACGGTTCTTAAAAGCTTTGATTGTATCTTCAACAAAGCCCGATTCATTCAGCGTATCCGTATGAATCATCACCTGAATGTCGTGATCATCCGCAACGCTCAGACAATTATCAATCGCGGCGGGCGTTGTGCCCCAATCCTCATGGAGCTTTAATGCGCATACCCCGGCTTCAATCATTTCAACGAGAGAGCCCGGCAAAGCCGCATTTCCTTTACCGGAAAAGCCGACATTCACCGGAAACGCATCGGCAGCCTCGATCATCCGCGCCATATGCCAAGGGCCGGGCGTGCAGGTCGTCGCATTGGTGCCCGCTGAAGGGCCTGTGCCACCGCCAAGAAGTGACGTCACGCCCGACATCAAAGCATGTTCGATTTGTTGCGGTGAAATGAAATGAATGTGCGTATCAAAGCCACCAGCTGTGAGAATCTTGCCCTCACCCGCAATGACATCCGTACCAGGGCCGATGATGATCGTAACATTCGGTTGAATATCGGGATTGCCTGCTTTGCCAATCGCGGCGATACGGCCATTTTTTAATCCGATATCGGCTTTCACAATACCCCAATGATCGACAATCAAGGCATTGGTGATCACGGTATCGACCGCGCCCTCTTTATTTGAAATTTGGCTCTGGCCCATACCATCGCGAATGACTTTACCGCCACCGAATTTCACTTCTTCGCCGTAAGTGGTGAAATCTTTTTCAACTTCGATCAGAAGCGAAGTATCGGCCAAACGCACGCGATCGCCAGTCGTCGGGCCAAACATATCCGCATAGGCTGAGCGGGAGAGTTTCGTTGTCATGGTTTTTATCTCCTCACACGCTCACAGTGCGCCCATCACATCTTGTCTGAAGCCATAGACTTCACGTTTGCCGGCAAGCGCCACAAGAGTCACATCACGCGTTTGCCCCGGCTCAAATCGCACCGCCGTGCCCGCGGGAATATCAAGACGCATGCCGCGCGTTATTGCACGATCAAAAGACAAAGCCGGATTGGTTTCAAAGAAATGATAATGACTGCCGACTTGGATCGGGCGGTCGCCTTTATTTGCAACCGTAATCGTAACCGTCGCGCGGCCTTCATTCATCAAAATATCACCGGGCTCGGTGATGATTTCACCCGGCATAATCGCATCATGCGAAGCGTGCCTGATCGGTTGATGCACAGTCACAAGTTTTGTACCATCAGTAAATGTCGCTTCCACTTGTACATCATGGATCATCTCGGCGACACCGGCCATCACTTGATCGGCGCGTATCACATACGCGCCCGCTTCCATAAGATCAGCAACGCTTCGCCCGTCGCGCGCGCCTTCAACCACAAAATCCGTGATCAGCGCCACCGCTTCGGGATGATTGAGTTTCACACCGCGCGCCAAGCGGTTGCGCGCCACCATCGCAGCCATTGAAACGAGTAATTTATCTTTCTCACGCGGCGATAAAATCATCGCGCACTCCTTTTCTTGTTTTTAGCATTGCCACACGCGTGGCAGATCCGTGTTACGAAATCGGTTGAGAAACGCGACAGCGCTGCGACGAAGTGCTACCGGATCGGCCGACACAAACCGCAAAACCATCATGCCGTTCCACGCGCTTGCCGCACATTCACAAGCAGCGTCACGTATAGCCTCGCGCGCGTCTTGAAGCCGTGCTTCGGCATCAGGCGCGATGTAAAGACATGTCGCAACCGCGTGCGCGCCATTGCCAATCGCTTTGCGATCAAGCAAAGCAGCCATATCATCTTGAAGTTTCACATCATCGGCATAAATCAATTTTTGATCATGATGAATGCGCCAATGATCGCGAAACAATCCGTCGCTGATCACCTCCCCCATCGCAATACGCCCAAAGACTATCGATTCAAAAATCAAGAGCGACGCGTCACGCGCCATATCGACCATAAATTTCCGCGAGAGCCGCGCGCCGGAAAAAAGAATTGTTTCTTGCGGCACCCACTCAATATGCGCTCTCGCATCGAGTTTTAAAGAAATCAAAATCTTTGCTGGCTCGCTCTCAGCGCGATAAAGTTTTTCGGCCGATTGTGTGGTGAGAACAAATTCAGCATCTTCATCAGCTTGAAGCGAAAGTGCGAGCTCATCCCCGCCCACCATACCGCCGCCTGTATTTACGAGCACAGCTTCACAGCGCGTTCCACGCGGAAATTTCAGCCTATAGCCGCCGCTCTCATAAAGGTGAGAAATCTTCGTGATACCTTGTGATGCGCTAAATCGCGCCCGCACGCGCCCTTCGGCGCGGATTGTCCGTGGCGTTGCCGCTTCGGGTAAAATGGGGTCCGTCAAAGCCAACGCCGTCATCTAAAGCCTTTGAGAAAAGAGCGGCATTTTGATAGGCGGCTTAGAGGATCTAGGAAAGCTGAAAATTTGGGCAGAAATGGCTCCCGCCTCAGCATCCGCTTTCTCATGCGGGAAACGCAACGGAGCAACGGCCGCGCGTCTCTGGCTACCCGCGCCTCTCATGCCTATATTAGGCTCGTGACGAGAGCGTCTTCGAGACGGAAAATGACCGAGACACCTGCAATTTCCTTGGCCATTGACGGCATGACTTGTGCAGCTTGCGTCACGCGTGTCGAAAAAGCGCTTTTGTCGGTGCCGGGTGTTACGGCGGCTTCCGTCAATCTCGCGACCAAAAGCGCGCGGATCGAGGGGATAACCCAACCCGAACACCTCATCGAAGCGGTAGATGATATCGGCTATGGCGCGAGCCTCATCTTCGAAGCGGATCGCTCAGCCGAGGCCACCCGTGCGGAAACTCGCGCGCAAAAAGCCAAACTGGCGGCCGCATTCGCTTTTCTATTCTCAGCGCCCTTCTTTGTCGGCATGATCGGGATGGTGCTTGGCACGGATCTCATGCCCTCACCGCCCCTTCAATTCGCGCTCGCCTCTCTCGTGCAATTCGGGCTCGGCTATCATTTTTATCGCTCGGCTTGGAAGGCGATTAAAAGCGGATCGGCAACGATGGATCTTCTTGTCGCTCTTGGTACAAGTGCGGCCTATGGGTTGAGCCTCTATCTTTGGCTCTTTCCCGCGCATGAAGGCCATATAGTGCATCTTTATTTTGAATCATCAAGCGTTGTGATTGCGTTTGTTTTAATGGGCAAATGGTTAGAGGAACGTGCGACGTCAGAAACAGCCTCCGCCATTAAATCACTCGGCGCGTTGCGGCCGAGCACTGCACAAAGAGTGAAAGACAATCGTGAAGAGATGGTTGCAATCGAAGCACTCGCCCTTGGTGATCATGTTCTTGTTCGCGCCGGTGAAGTGATTCCAGTTGATGGCGTGATTAGAAAAGGCGCCGCAAGCTTAGATGAATCAATGATCACCGGTGAGAGCTTACCGGTTCGAAAAATCGAAAGCGCCAAGGTCGTTGGTGGCACCGTCAATCTTGATGGGCTTCTTGAAATTGAAACCACTGCACTCGGCGCGGAGACGGTGCTTGCGCGTATCATCCGTCTTGTTGCGTCCGCGCAAAGTTCAAAAGCACCGGTTCAAGCTTTGATTGATCGCATCAGCGCTATTTTTGTACCCGTTGTTTTGGTGATAGCATTATTCACGACGATCGCGTGGATCATCGCGGGTGTGACGCTTGAAACCGCGCTCATTAATTCCGTATCCGTTCTGGTGATCGCGTGTCCTTGCGCTTTGGGCCTTGCAACACCCACTGCGATTCTTGCCGCCACTGGTATTGCCGCGCATCATGGCATTCTTATCAAAGATGCGGCAGCACTTGAGCGTGCCGCCTCTGTTACACACCTTGTCTTTGACAAAACCGGAACCCTCACCGAAGGCAAACCAGTTTTAACCGCGCTTGAGGGTGATGATATCTCTGTACTCTTAGCATTAGCCGCTGCACTCGAAGCCGGAAGCACACATCCTTTAGCGGAGGCCATTCGCAAGGAGGCTGAAGCGCGCGCACTCATCATCAAAAAAGCGGAAAATTTTTCGCTTCTTGATAGCGCGATTAAAGCACGCCTCGAAGGTAATGAAATGATCTTTGGTAATGAGGCCGCCTTAGGACGTGTCGGTATTGAGATACAAAAATATTCTGATCGCATCGCGGCTTTGACGGCTCAAGGTCATGGCGTCAGCCTTCTTGGTAATCTTTCTTCAAAACAATGTCTGGGTTTGATCGCCTTTGCCGACCCCGCGCGTGTCACTTCGAAAGCTGCGATCACACAGAGTCATGCGCTTGGTCTTTCAACAACGCTTTTGACAGGCGATACAAAAGGCGCGGCAGAGCGCATTGGCAATGAACTAGGTATAAGATTCATCATTGCTGAGGTCAGACCTGAAGGAAAAGCCGACGCCATCGCCGCGTTGAAAGCAAAAGGCGCGATCGTCGCGATGGTGGGTGATGGCGTGAATGATGCGCCCGCTCTTGCCAGCGCCGATGTCGGCATTGCGATGGGTTCTGGCACCTATATCGCAATCGACAGTGCGGGCATTACCTTGATGCGGCCCGATCCGCGTCTCGCACCCGAATCACTTCATCTCGCGCGCCGTGCAACGCGAACGATTCGCCTCGGGTTGTTCTGGGCCTTTGCATATAATGTTGTGGGTATTCCCCTTGCAGCTTTTGGCCTCCTGTCGCCTATTGTTGCAGGGGGAGCAATGGCACTCTCAAGTGTGAGTGTTGTTCTGAACGCCCTCACGCTGCGGCTTTGGCGGCCGAAGATTGATTGAAACTGTTCCAACCGAGCATGGCTTGAGCCCGTTCCACCGATCGCTTAGATTGATCTCATGACAACGGCCTCATCATCACTCGGCGCACGCGCCTATCAACGCCTTGAAGCGCTACGCGCTTACACAGATGAGCCCGGAAAAATCACGCGGCTTTATCTCTCGCCTTCTCATATCAAATCGATTGATTTTATCGTCGATGAAATGCGCAGAGCGGGATGTGACTCCGTGTCTGTCGATGCGCTTGGTACGGTTGTCGGGCGCTATGAAGGCAAGACATCGGGTCTTCCAGCCTTACTCATCGGTTCACATATCGACACAGTCGTGGATGGCGGCGCATACGATGGCGCGCTGGGTGTGATCGCCGGTATCGGTGTGGTTGAAGCTCTGCACCAAAATGGCGAGCGTCTTGATTTTGCGATTGAGGTTCTTGGCTTTGGTGACGAAGAAAATGTGAGGTTCCCGGCCAATCTCACATCATCGCGCGCGATTGCGGGCACACTTGATGAAGCCGCACTTGACGCGCGTGACGGACAAGGCATCTCCATTCGCGAAGCCTTAACCGCAAATGGTTTCGATCCTTCGAAAATGAAATCACTCGAACGCGATCCGAAAACGGTAATCGGCTATGTCGAAATCCATATTGAGCAAGGCCCCATTCTCGAAGCCGAAAATCTTTCTGTTGGCGTGGTCACCGCGATCAATGGCGCAACGCGTTGGGCGCTGACCGTGAAAGGTGAACCGGGCCATGCCGGCACCGTGCCCATGAATATGCGTCATGATGCGCTCACCGCCGCATCCGAAGTTGCGCTTGCGATTGAACGCATCGGTCGTGCGCATGAAAGCGTCGTTGCCACGGTCGGCCGTTTTCAAGCCTTTCCGGGCGCCGTGAATGTGATTCCTGGTGAAGTACGCTTCTCGCTTGATGCACGCGCGCCTGATGATGCGTTACGCGAAAAAATCATCACGATGATTGAAGCAGAATGCAAAGCGATTGCCGCGCGCCGTCACGTCGCTTTGCACATCGAGCCTCTATCATCAGCGAAAGCGACGCTGATGGCCTCTCACATGATTGCCGGTCTTTCGGAAGCTATTGGTCGTCGTCAAATCACACCGAGACTTTTGCCTTCTGGTGCGGGTCACGATGCGATGGCAATGGCAACGCTTTGTCCTGCAGGTATGATGTTTGTGAGATGCAAAGGTGGTATCAGCCATTCACCGCTTGAATCCATGACGGAGAGTGATTGCGATACGGCAATCGAAGTGTTGTTGGATTTCGTGCAACAGTTTGACCCCAAGCGATAAACGCGGCCTCTGCCTTTATTTTTTCACAATCTCTCGTCAATTCTGGCGGTGTGAAGAACCGGGCCCCTCTGGCGAGCATCTGCTCGTGATGTCGGATCTTCGATCGTAACACAGAGGAGGCTTATGATGGCATTTGATGCCCGGTCCCTGATTGATTTTGTCATGCAACCCTGGCTCGGCAAGCCGCTTTGGATGTGGCTGAGCTTTACGGGTCTTGTGCTTTTCTTGTTGGCGCTTGATCTCGGTGTACTCAACCGAAAAAACCGCGTCATCTCGGTGCGCCACAGTCTGATCCTTTCCGTTTTCTATATCAGTCTAGGCCTTCTTTACGGCGCTGGCATCTGGTTCACGCTCGGCGCTGAGTCGGGCATGAATTACCTCACCGGCTTTGCGGTGGAAAAAGCGCTCGCGATTGATAACATCTTTGTCATCGCAATGATTTTTTCTTTCTTTGCCGTGCCGGACAAATATCAGCATCGCGTATTGTTCTGAGGCATTCTTGGCGTGATTATCTTGCGCGCCATCATGATCGCGCTTGGCGCCGCAGTGATTTCAGAATTCGCGTGGGTGCTCTACGTCTTCGCGGTGTTCTTGATCGCAACCGGCGTCAAAATGTTGTTTGCGGGCGATAAGCCGACTGATATCGGCAAGAACCCCGTCTTACGTTTCATGAAGCACTGGCTACGTGTGACAGAGACGCATTATGAAGAGCGTTACTTAGTGCGCGTGCAGGATTCTTCAACCGGCAAACGTTTGATGCATGTGACGCCACTCTTTATGGCACTCGTCTTGATCGAGATCGCCGATGTGGTCTTTGCGGTGGATTCAGTGCCGGCGATTTTCGCAATCACGACGAATCCGTTCATTGTTTACACATCAAACATCTTCGCCATTCTCGGCTTGCACGCGCTTTATTTTGCGCTCTCCGCGATGATCGAACGCTTCCATTATCTCAAATATGCGTTAGCGATCGTGCTCATTATCATCGGCGGCAAGATCTTCGCAACGGATCTCTTGGATATCGAGAAAATCCCGCCAGCTCCCTCATTGGCAATGATCGTGAGCATCATCGGTGCGGGCGTGGTCGTGAGCCTGATCTGGTCACGACCCGAGGCGAAAAAGGCCGCACACCAAGGGAAGATAAAAGGGGGGAGCGTCAATCGAGCTTACCGACTGCCGCTTCAACCGCATCAACCGCCGCGCCCGAGCGCACATGTTGATGCGCGAGATTCATTTCTGTCGCATACCAGCGATCACCATCAAGCGCGGGGTCGACAACACTGCGAAGCGATGCAAGGGCCGCCTTTGAGCCCTTGCCAATTGGGTGATCTTCCGCAATCGGCTCGATGAGCGAGAGCGCTTGGCCTGCCATCAAAATTTCCATCGCAACGATATATTCGACATTGGCAACAATCGTGCGGGCCTTGCGTGCGCACCAAGTCGAATTCGACACGTGATCTTCGGCATTGCTCTTGCCCGGAATCGAATCCACAGAACCGGGCATCGAGAGCGTGCGGTTTTCCATAACAAGCGCCGACATTGAGCACTGCACTGTTGCAAAGCCTGTATTCAAACCCTTTTTACCGGCAAGCAAATTGCGCGGCAGGCCATAGCTCATGGTCGGATCGATCAAACGCGCGAGACGACGCTCGGAGATGGAACCCAACTCCGCAATGGCAATAGAAACAAGATCCATCGCCTGCGCCACATATTGACCGTGGAAATGGCCGCCGGAAATCACAACATAAGTGCCATCACCATTTGCAAAAATAAGCGGATTGTCAGTGGCCGAATTGATTTCGGTCGAAATGATCTTTGTTGCGTAGTCGAGCGCTTCGAGCGCGGGACCATGCACCTGCGGCGTGCAACGGAGCGAATAGACGTCTTGCACACGCGGCGGCAGGGCCTTGCCTGCGGCACGCGCTTCATCAGGATAAAGTGTTTCACGCGCATCAGCGGAACAACGTTTCGAGCCTTCAGTGATCTTGCGGATATTCGATGCGATCTTGCGCTGGCCTTCATGCGGACGGGCTTTGTGCACACGCGGATCGAAGGCTGCGAGTTCACCACGCATCGCTTCGAGGGAGAGACACATGCCAATGTCGGCGGCTTTGCGAATGCGCTTTGCGTCATAAATCGCAAGCACAGCAATCGCGAGCGAGACAGTCGAGCCGTTGATCAGCGCAGACGCATCTTTTGCATGCAATGTAAAGTCAGGCTCTAAACCTGCTTTCTTGATCGCATCACGCGCGGGCATACGCTTGCCCTTGTAAATGATCTCCGCTTCCGGAAAACCGCAAAGTGCGCCCGACATATGCGCGAGCGGCGCGAGATCGCCCGATGCCCCGACAGACCCTTTCGCCGGAATGACCGGGATGAGACCCTTGTTCAAAAAGTCGAGCAAACGATCAACGACTTCCAAACGGGGGCCAGAATAATTCGATGCGAAGGCGTTGGCGCGCAGCAGCATGGTTGCACGAACGATATCTTCATCAAGCGGTTCGCCGATACCGGTTGCGTGGGCATAAATCGATTTCGTTTGATAGGCCGCCATATCCGACATCAACACGCGCTGATCTTTGAAGAGACCAACACCCGTGTTGAAGGAATACATTAGCGGCGCATTATCATTCATCCATTCCTTGTCGATAAAGGCGCGCGTGGCCGCGATACGCTCACGCGCTTTTGGCGACAGTGCCGCCTTCTCATAACGGCCATTGGCAGAAGGGCGCGCCACACGCACAACACCTTCGATTGTTAGTTTTGCGCCATCAATCGTGACCGTCATGATCTACTCCTATCGAAAAAAAATATCAGCCAAAGGCGTTGCTGCGCGTTGACTGTTTATCCCTTATTTTGCCTCGCGGCG